>JBLIGW010000076.1:0-3493 GCA_047635955.1 Oceanicoccus sp. | reverse complement strand
AAGGTGACGAAGCACTTACTGCTGATGAACTTTTGGAAAGTCTGACAATGGTTCTTGAAGAGGAATTGATCGAATCAGTGATGAAAGTTGAGGACTTGGAGGCTCTTTCCTTGTCAGAATTAAGAGAAATGGAAAAAACTCAGCCTGGTATTTTGCTTTTTGCTTTCACTACTTGGGGGGAGAGGCACAAAGGTTTGGAAGTTAATAAATTAGGAAATGATTATTTACCGAAAGTAGGAGACAATTTTACGGTGGATTTTCGAGGAAATGAAGAAGCTGAGTGGCTCATTGGAGCTGCGGATCTTTTGCCTCCAGAGGCGAGAGGAATAAAGGTGGGTGATCGAACTAGTATTAGACGTGTTGGTTTAAAGGGAGAGACCCGTGGAGGTTTTTATGATGAAGCAGGCTACATACCTGTTTTTACGGATGATGAAATCACTATTCACAATGTGGATGTGGCTATTCGAGAAGCTTACTTTGATGAAGAAACAGGAGTTTGGGATTATGAATCTTATGATGAAGCCAATGCAGAAGAGGAAGCCGCTTATCTTGTGATTCCGACAGGAATGGAATCGTCAGGGACAAAGCCTGTAAGTCGGGTTCAACATGGCTACTCAAGCTCTTTGGAGAAAATAGGTGAAGATCATGCAGATTGGTCTGAGGCAGCGGAAGCGGCTTCGGAAACTTTTTCCAGAAAGTTAGGTGTCGATGTTCCGACTTCCTCTGTTTTTGCAGTGATTGCTAAAGAATCGAACTTTAATCCAGTCGCGGTAAGCAGCTCCGGTTGTACTGGCTTGGGGCAATTTGGGAGAGGTGCTTGGACTGATTTTATCAAAGCAAATAAGCCATTGGCGCGAAAGTTGATGAGGGATCAAGGTTTGAGATTGCCAGTGAGAGACTCTAAAATTTTAGAGTTGAGAACCAATCCTATTTTGAATATTTATGCGACCACATGGTACTTAGGAACTCTGGCTAAGCGCATGGGCTACGGTCAGGTTGATTCTTCTAGCATCAAAGAGGTTTACCTGGCTTATCATGAAGGTTTAGGGGGAAAGCGAACACTTGAGAGGTACATACAAACGGGTAGGGGGAACCTTCACCCTTGGCAAAAAGAGGATCCTCACGGTTATTGGAAGTTTGTTAATAGTTATGCGGGGCAAGTGGAAGCTCAGGCGGTTTTGTATGAAGGGGAATAAACTTTTTTGAAGGCTCGTTCCTTCGCTCCAGCGGCTCAGTTACTATGCTTCGCTTGCCTGGTTGCCTTTGGCAAACCAAGCCCAGCCAAGCTCAGAATACCTTCAAAGAAGTTTATTCTCCTTAAAATGTGCACTATACGCACTGCACTGGATCCACATCAATACGCCAGCCATCTAGAGCCTTTGCATCAAGGTTTTTTATGAGTGTGCGTGGGTCTGGGCCTTGGATCAGTATGTTCCAATGGTATTTGTTGTGAATACGTGGAATCAAGGCAGGAGCGGCATAAACTTGATGATCTTCTGATTCTAGTTTAGCGATTAGTTTGTTTGCAGCGGCTTGGCAGACTTCTTTACTGGGGTCACTAAATAGTAATTTGATGATTTTCCCGAAAGGGGGGTATTTCAACATTTCTCGTGAACTAATTTCTTGTTCATAAAAGCCTAGGTAGTCATGGTTTTGGCTAAATAGAATTGAAGGGTGACCGGTGCTGTAAGTTTGGATTACTACTTCACCTTGTTTTTCTCGACGTCCACTACGTCCGGCTACTTGGGTGAGGAGTTGGAAGTTTCTTTCGTTGGAGCGGAAATCAGGAATATGTAATCCAAGGTCCGCAAGGATAACTCCCACTAGTGATACGCCAGCAATGTCGAAGCCTTTTCCGATCATCTGAGTCCCAATCAGTATGTCGATTTCTTTAGAATGGAGGCGCTCATGTAGGTCTTGGTAGCTATCTTTTTTAGACATGGTGTCTCTGTCAGCTCGAGCAATATTTGCATTAGGAAAGAGTGCTTTTAATTCTTCTTCTACCTTTTCAGTTCCCACTCCAATATGTTTTATTTTTGTACTTTTACAGCTTGGGCAGGTTTCAGGGAGCATCTGAATAACTCCACAGTGGTGGCAAACTAGAGTTTTATGTTTGAATTTACGGGCGTGGTAGGTCAGTTTGACATCGCAATTATTGCATTCAATGGCGTCTCCACAGTCTCGGCAAATAGTGGCAGATGCACTTCCTCGGCGATTCAAAAAGAGAATGATTTGTTCTTTGGCTGCGAGTGCGGCTCTTACTTTTTCTTCCAGTTGATAGCTGAGTACGGAATAGTTTTTAGCACGAAGTTCATGGCACATATCTACTATGTGAACTTTAGGAAGCTCGGTTCCTGAGATTCGTTCGTTCATATGGAAATAGGCAAATTCTCCCGACTGAGCTTTGTACATGGTTTCAATCGTTGGAGTTGCAGACCCTAAAATTAATTGGGCTCCGGTGAGTTCAACCATTTTTTGAGCGACTTCTCTAGCATGGTAACGGGGGCTTGAATCTTGTTTGTAACTCCATTCGTGTTCTTCATCCATGATTATGACTCCTAGATTTTTGAAAGGCGAGAATAGGGAAGAGCGAGATCCAATCACCAATTGAATGTTTCCTTCTCGAATTTCTCTCCAGGCGGCGGCTCTTTGTCCGTCACTCACGCGGCTGTGAAGCACGGCAATGTTTTCAAAATGACCTTGAAAGTAGGCAAGGAGTTGAGGGGTGAGTGAAATTTCTGGAACGAGTAAGCTGGCTTGCTCACCTCGTTCAATGGCCTTTTCAATAAGGTGCCGGTAGATCTCGGTTTTTCCTGCTCCTGTCACTCCATGTACTAAGGAGACCGGGTGTTTTTTTTCAATAATTTCTTTAACAATCTCAGCTTGTTTTTCAGTGAGTTCATGTCGCTCTTTACTCTTTTCACCTTTGAATGTTTTGAATTTTGTCACTCGTGATGTGGGTTTTCGCCATATGTTTTTCGGCAGCATTAAGCGAGTAGAGTCGTATTTCGAACAAAAATAGTGTTCAGCAATCCAGTCGGAAAGTTTTAATTGCCAGTCTACTAAAAGACGGTAGGAATCTAGTGTTCCAGTAATCATTCTGGTTTCAAATTCAGGTCTTTCGTTGTGTGTTCGTAAGACCAAACCTGCTTTCTCAGTTTTCTGAAAAGGGATCATTACCCCTGTGCCCTCCTCAATTTTAGTACCTTGTGGCACTTCATAAGTGAGACGTTCTCTTCGTCTGGCGTAGGCATGGTTAACGAGCACTTCAGCGTACATGATAAATTTTTTAAATGTGTGTCAGGAGTGTATAGTATAGCCCGACTCTAAAATTATAAACATGAAACTACGCCACGTTCTCACCACAGCCCTTATTACTGCGCTTTTTGCTATGCCTTTGGCTCAAGCGGCTAGTTTTGAATCTAGTATTCAAAGTGGATTTATTAAGAAAAATTCTATTATTACAGAACATTTTCGTTTGGAATTTTCGGAT
>JBLIGW010000075.1:0-3706 GCA_047635955.1 Oceanicoccus sp. | reverse complement strand
AAAAACCTAAACGATTGCCGGTGGTTTTGAGTCGAACAGAGGTTGAGCAAATATTGTGTTCAACTGTGAATGAAAAACATAAAATGATGATTGCTTTGGCATATAGTTCAGGCTTGAGGGTGAGTGAGGTGGTGGCGCTGAAAGTGCAGGATTTGGATTTTGAGCAAGCTTTGCTTTATGTTCGGCAGGGAAAAGGAGGAAAGGATCGGATAAGTTTGCTTTCAAGCAATTTGGATTTAAGAAAGTTTTGCAGGAGGAAGGCTTTGAATGATTATCTTTTTGAAAGTGTGAGAGGGGGGAAGTTGACGACTAGAACTTTGCAGAAAGTATTTAAGCAGGCTTGTGCGAGAGTTGAATTAAATAAAAAAGCTAGTTTTCACTCTTTGCGTCATAGTTTTGCGACTCACTTGATAGAGAAAGGGGTCAACTTGCGTTATGTGCAGGAGTTATTGGGACATAATAATATTCAAACCACTCAACGTTATACGCAAGTGGCGAAGTGTCATCTTAAGAAAATAGAAAGTTTACTTTAAATACTTCCTGAAAAAGCCCAGGCCATCGTGAAAATGGCTCGTTGGGTATCGGCAATTTCTTGGCTTTGGATGATCATTCCTAATACTTCGTCTTTTCCAAATGAAACGATAGAAACTTTGTCATCATAAATATTAATTTCATTGTGGAATGGAAACTTCTCGCCGGGGACGAGGCGAATTTCTCGATGATTGTCTTTGTTCTCTTGGGCAACGACGTCTCCAAATCGATCTTGTGGGGCAATACCACGGAGGTATATTTTCTTTTTTACTCGTGCTGTAACGTAATCTTCATCATAGCTGGGCCAAAACTGACGAACTAGCCTCGAATCAGCGTAGTTTAGAATCTCAGTTTTTGAGCTGAGGGTGTCGGCGTATACCTTTTTGATAGCTTCCACTCCTTCGTAATAACGAATCAAAGGGTGTTGGGTTTTCCCATGAAGTCGCCGTAGGTCGGGGAGGGCGGACTTAAGGTCCATGTAACGATCTCGCATGTCTTTTCGAATGGAATCGGGATCAGTAGCCGTGAAAGTTTTAATTCCATTTTGAGTGAGGGTGCTGATGTAGCCCCGGTGAAGTAGTTTTTTGAGAATGTCGTAAGTAGTGACCCGATTAAGTTTAGCTCGCAGGGCGATGTCGGAAGCAGGTGATTGGCCGAGTTCCAGGCAGGCCAAATAAACATGAGCTTCTTTATCCGTGAGGCCGATATTTATTAGAGTTTTATGTAAGTCCATTTTGTGTATATTTTGTCAATTCAGTTCTTGTTGTCGAAATTTCCGACAGCTCAAGCTTAGGCCACTAGCTCATCAAGGTCAAGAGAGGGTGTCGAGCGGAATTACACCTTAAATAAGGGTTAAAACTGGCTATTGTCATAAGGTGCTTTTATTCGTTATTAATGAATTGTTAAAGCCTAACCCCATTCAGAAATGAGAACAAGAGTTGCTGATACAACGTCGGTTAAGAATCCAGTTCGTGCTCTTCGAAGAACACAAACTTTTACAAAGTTTCCTCAAACGGGAGTTACAAAAGAAAAGATACTTGAATTGTGTGAGCAAGCTGCGGTTCAGTTTGTAGATATGCAATTTACGGATATGCTTGGAGTTTTGAAAGCGGTGACTATCCCTGTGCACAAGTTGGAAGACGCGATGGATCACAATGTGTGGTTTGATGGGTCTTCAATTGATGGGTTTACTCGCATTATGGAAGCGGACATGTACCTGACTCCTGATCTTGGGAGCTTTGCGGTTTTGCCTTGGACTAAAAATGGAGAAGATGTGACGGCACGTTTGATCTGTGATGTTTTTCTTCCAGATGGATCTCCTTTTGAAGGGTGTCCTCGATACATTCTTAAAAAGCAGTTACTTCGTGCTGACAAGCTGGGTCTTACTTTTAATACCGGGCCTGAACTTGAGTTCTTCCTTTTTGAAACGGATGAGCAGGGAAAACCTCAGCCTTTGGCTCACGATGATGCAGGTTACTTTGATCAAACCACTGATCTTGGATTACAAATACGACGTCACATGACTTTCAGTTTGGAAGAAATGGGAATTGAAGTAGAAGCGCTTCATCATGAAGTGGCTCCAGGACAACACGAAATTAATTTCAAATATGATGATGCACTTCGAACGGCTGACAATGCTCAATCACTGAAGCTCACGCTTAAAGCGGTGGCTCAACGGATGAAGATTCATGCAACCTTTATGCCTAAACCTTTCTTTGGTGAAAATGGAAGCGGGATGCATGTGCACCAATCTTTTGCTTCAATGGAAGATGGGACAAATCAATTTTACGAAGAAGGGGGGACTTACGATCTTTCAAAGTTAGCAGAAAGTTTTGTAGCGGGACAGTTCCTTCACATTAAGGCTATGAACGCAATTATGAATCCAACGGTGAATTCATATAAGCGTTTGGTTGCAGGTTATGAAGCTCCAGTTAATGTAGCGTGGGGACAACAAAATCGTTCAGCACTGATTCGAGTGCCACGATTGTCTCCTTCTCAAGCAAAACGAGGAGCACGTATTGAACTGCGTTGCGCTGACCCTTCAGCTAACCCTTACTTGGCATTTGCAGTGATGTTGGCGGCTGGTTTGGATGGAGTTGAAAAAGGACTCAAAGCACCAGCTCCAATTGAAGAAAATATTTGGGAATTGTCTTCTAGTGAAATGGAATCCAAAGGGATTAAAACGATAGCAGGGAATCTTGGTGAAGCTATTGATGCACTTGAGGCAAACAATGTAATTAAAGCGGCGCTGGGTAAGCACACTACTGAGCAATTCATTAAGGCGAAGCGAAAAGAATGGCAAGAGTACAATATTGCAGTGACAGACTGGGAAATGAAAAAATATATCAACTGCTAAGCTAGCGAACAAAATAATTGTTCAACTTGAAGGGACCTCAGGAATGGGGTTCTTTCTTAATGACTTTAATACCTCTAAACCCTAAAATTGTTAAAATAAGCATTACAAGTTTTAAAATATAATGCCCATTAAATGCTAGGAAGTTGGCAGTCAGGGGTGTGATGTTCCCCACTAAAATATGTACTAAAATACCGAGTGGTAATGTTAGGTAAAGCCAGTTTGTCTTTGGGACTTCAAGCCGGAGTTTTCTACAAGCTTTGCTGAGCAGTGGGGCGAGTAGGTAGATTCCTGCGAATGCTGCTACAAAGTCAAAAATCGCGTATTCAGCGATTCGAAATGATCTGAGAAATTCTATAGTATTCATGAGTCTAAAATAGCGGATGACTGTGCTTTAAGAAAATCTTCATTATCTAGAATGATTTTAAACCAAGTGGTATTTCTCTTTGGCTCGTTGCTGAAGTAGTAGTTCATTTTTTGAATTGAATATAAATACAGAAAAAGCACGGTGAAGTTTACCTTCGACGTGAGCTTTCAGCTTTTCTTCAGTTCCGATTTCATTGTTGTTTTTATCAACGAGTATGACTTGATTCATCTTAATTGGTGAAGAAATCAAGAACGTTGCTCGCGGTGCTTGTGAGTTTTTTGTAGATTTCAGTGTATTGGCAGTTGGTACAGGTTACAGTAGAAAACTTGGCACCTTGTACGTCAAAAATTTTACTCCAAAAGCCACCAGCAGCTCGGAACTCTCCAAGTTCAGCATTTGTATTTCCACATTTGAGACATTTGAAGCTCATGTGTGTTTGAGAAGGGTCAGTCATA
>JBLIGW010000074.1:0-3882 GCA_047635955.1 Oceanicoccus sp. | reverse complement strand
CATCCTTCTCTTTCTTAATTGCGTCTTCACTATCCCCCTTAACCACCATAATAAACCCTGAAATAACAATCAGAAACACTGCGATCGCACCTATGACCACCCTCAATATTCTAGCGATAGGCCCCAAAATATTTCCGAGCTTCTCTATTGCATCGTCACCCTCTGGGGCAGCTAGATCCAATTCTGTGTTGTCTGGCAAGGGCAGAAAGCCCGCCTGAACCAGTTCAGGCGTAAAAGCGAGAAGCGCCCCCAACAAGGCTGCTAAAACATAAAACAGCAGTTTTTTATACAAAATCGTCGTCGCAACAGATCGCATTGGCATGGTTTAAGACGTGTGTTGACCCTATTTTAGCTTGCAATCAACAGATATCCAAGGGTAGAATAGAAATAGATACAAAGCCGCGAGGCTTTTTTTGAGATAACCCTCACAAATATGACTTCAAAATCATCAGCTAAATCAGCCAACATTGTCTCTCGGTACCTAAAGGACGCCCTAGAGGAGTACGGGAAGATCACATGGCCCACTAAAGAACAAGCAGTCCTACTCACAGCGGTAACTATTGTTGTCTCTAGTGTCGTTGTATTGATCATCGGACTCTTGGACCTTGGATTCACTGAGCTTTATCAACTTGCACTCGATAACCTTTAAATCACATGGCCAAACAAGCGCAAAATACTGGTACGAACTGGTACGTTATTCACACCTATAGTGGGTATGAAGATGCCGTTCGAACCGCTCTACTTCAACGTATTGAGTCCATGAACATGATGGATAAGATTTTTGATGTAATTGTTCCCAAAGAAACTCAAATTGTTGTTAAAAATGGTAAACCTAAAACAGAAAAGAAACGTCTTTTCCCTGGTTACGTTATTGTAAACATGATTGTAGATGATGAATCTTGGTACGTGGTTCGAAACACACCGAATGTAACTGGATTCGTAGGGTCTGGAACTATCCCTGTTCCCGTTTCTGCAGAAGAGTTTGGAGTAATCCAACGTTACCTTGATGAAGACAGCAACCAAGCTAAGTTCAAGATCTCTCTTAACAAGTCAGACCTTGTTATGATCCTAGATGGACCATTTGCTACTTACGAAGGAGTTGTGAATGAAATTGATGAAGAAAAGGGTAAAGTTAAGATCATGATCTCAATCTTTGGACGTGAAACTCCAGTTGAATTGGACTTTGACCAAGTGAAGAAGAAATAAGCTAGGATATAGGGAGGAAATAAAGAAGAGTGAGAAGAAGTTCTCGCTCTTCTTTGGTTTCTAGCAAACTTTCAAACCTAAGCCTAGAGCAAGGGCTTAAACCAATGGCGACAAGGGCCAAAAGATCAAGTTACTTTTGACGAAAGTTCTTATTCACTATAAAACTAAAGGAGACTCAATACATCCACGCAAACTCATAATATGCAAAAACTTACGGTCTTTTCGGCCATACTCTCCCTGTCGATCATACTCATTATTGGGGATCTCGTTTCCCACGACTATCTTGAAGAAGAAACAGTCACACTCCCCACTCAAGAAGAGATGGAGGAAGTTGAAGCTGAAGTTAAAGTTGAAGAGATTGAAGACTTCATCGAGGAATCTGAACTGCCCGAGGACAGTGAGGTTGATTTGAGCAGTGAAAGCATAGACTTAAATGTTCTAATCCCCGTAATAGAAGAAAACCTCATGCTTGAGTCTGGTTTTTTTGACCCCGTACTAAAAGATACGATTTTCTCTGGCTACGTTTTCCAATTCATTCCCTTCTCTGATCCAGATGCTTTTGTTTACCAATGGAACCTATTTGATGGAGAAACCTACGTTGGATCACTATACGAGATGAAATACCCCAACGAAACCGCAAGTTTTCAAGGTTACCTTGCCCTAAGACAGGCTGGATCTGCTCAGAGTGAACTAGGTAGCGTTAATGAGGCAAACAACTACAAAGACTCCTCTTTTTACTTCAATCACACTGCCAAAAGTCAAACCGTACATTTAGTGATCAAATCAGGGAAAAACATTTACGCATTTGAGTATGCTCATCTAGAACATGAGACCATGAAGAATCTTTTCGACCTACTCCCGTAAATTTGCGTTGACTTTAATCGCCCCATTCTGTAGTTTTTCCGGGCTAATTTAATGAAAAATATGTCTGATAAAGCCGTAACCGCAATCGTAAAACTTCAAATCCCAGCCGGGAAAGCTAATCCAGCTCCACCAGTTGGTACGGCTCTTGGGCCACATGGTGTGAACATGCAGGACTTCTGTACTC
Organism: Oceanicoccus sp.; assembly: GCA_047635955.1. GTDB lineage: Bacteria > Patescibacteriota > Gracilibacteria > UBA1369 > 2-02-FULL-48-14 > WFTC01. The sequence continues at coordinate 1,628 of JBLIGW010000074.1, read as the reverse complement.
AGTTCAACAACAAAACTGGAAGCTTGGGAGACACTATAATCCCTGTAGAAATCTCAATTTACGAAGATCGAAGCTTCACATTTATCACGAAACAACCCCCTGCAGCTATCTTGATCAAGAAAGCAATTAACCTTGCTAAAGGATCTGGAGAACCTCACAAGAACAAGGTTGGAACAATCACTAAGACTCAACTCGAAGAAGTAGCTAAAATCAAGATGGAGGACCTCAATGCTAACGATATTGATGCAGCAATGAAGATCATGGCTGGTACTGCCCGTTCAATGGGAGTACAAGTCGACTGGACCGCTTAAAAATATTATCTATGTGGAAGCTAGCCCTAAGCTAGTGCTTGACCACCTAACCCCTTTCCTATGAAAGCAGGACGAAAATACAGAGACGCTGCCGCTAAGGTAGAAGCTGAAAAACTTTACACTCTTGATGAAGCTGTAAAGCTTGTTAAGGAAACTTCATTCACGAAGTTCGATGCTTCAATTGAAATTCACATGAATCTAGGTATTGACCCTAGACAAGCTGAACAACAAATTCGAGCTACGGTTGCCTTACCTCATGGTACTGGTAAAACAGTTAAAGTTATTGCCTTTGTAGGTGATGACAATATTGATGAAGCAAAAAAAGCAGGTGCTATTGAAGCCGGTAACGAAACTCTCGTTACTAAGATTCAAGAAGGATGGCTCGACTTTGATAAAGCCGTTGCTACTCCAGACATGATGAAACAAATTGCTAAGATTGCTCGTACACTTGGACAAGCTGGGAAAATGCCTAACCCTAAGGCTGGAACCGTTGGACTAGATATAAGCAAAATGGTTGGTGAAATCATGAAAGGACAAGTTGAATACCGAAATGACAAGTTCTCTAACCTTCACAATGTTGTTGGAAAAGCATCTTTCTCAGAAGAACACCTTAAAGAAAACCTTGTTACTTACCTAAAAGCAGTACAAGACAAGAAGCCTGACAAAATGAAAGGAATCTACATCAAAAGTATTACTCTTGCTGCAAGCATGGGTCCTGGAATTCCTGTTGAAGTTAATACAACTATCAGCGAACTATAAAGAATCTTCCCTCAAAAGCCCTCCTCATTGGAGGGCTTTTTTAGTACAATATAAATATGAAAGTAAAGATACAAAGATTAGACAAATCACTCCCCCTTCCTGTTTATGAAACTGAAGGAAGTGTGGGCTTTGACGTCCTTGCCCGCGAAGAAACTCTGATCCCAAATGGAAGTATTGAACTTATTCCAGCAAATATCATTGTGGAAGTTCCTGAAGGCTACATGCTTATTGTTGCCTCTCGCAGTAGCACACCAAGAAAGAAAGGTCTCGCACCTCCTCATGGATTTGGTGTGATTGATCAAGATTACTGTGGCCCTAAAGATGAAATCAAAATCCAAGTTTATAACTTTTCAGGAGCTGATGTCACCGTTGAGAAAGGCGAAAAGATCGCTCAAGGCGTATTCGTACGAGTGGATCGCTTTGAATGGAACGAGGTAGACGCAATGGACAATGAAACGCGTGGTGGATTTGGATCAACAGATAAAAACTAGACATGCTCATTACGCTTTACGGAATCAACAATATAGGGAAAACCACCCAAGCTCTGCGTTTAGTGGA
>JBLIGW010000073.1:0-3974 GCA_047635955.1 Oceanicoccus sp. | reverse complement strand
TACTGTTGTCACTCTTCACCTCAAACTTTTCGCGCATTTCACGGATCGTTGGTGATTTACCAAACTTCATTTGATACTCCTCAATGTAGTTAAGTACAGCTTCTTGCTTTTCGGTAATCATAGTGGGGCGGTTAGGTGAGTGTACACTCAATATAGGTGAGTAAAGACTCACCGTCAACGCAGAGGGCTTGCTTTCTCACTTATTATGTTGAGATCTCATAGTTTTCTCCGAGAAGATCTTTAGGCATTGTTCCCCACCGAAGAATTGGGAAGCCAGATTCACGTGCGACAATAGCTAGGTGAGATAGTAATCCACCTCTTTTAGTGATCATTCCATTCACTTGAGAAAAATATTTAATAAGTTCAGGTTTGAGCTCATCAACCAAAAGAATGACGTCTTTTTCACCTTTGTATTCTGATAAAGGAATGATTCTACCAGTAGCCTTTCCTGGAGAAAGGATAGTTTTGCTGTTTTTTTCATGAAAGACAAAGCTAGTGAGTCTAGAAGGAAATCCATCTGTTTCTTTTGTGCTGTGCTCACATTTTATATCCAATTGTGATTTTAGTTTCACAACTAATTGTCGTCCCAACTCCCTATTATGCTGAGCTAAAATCAACTTTGGCAATAATTGAGTGTATTGAGTCTTTTTTATCGCGCTTAAGCTTTCCCACCATTTTATGGTCTTTTTTTGAGCTGATGGTGTTTTTGTCGAGACCCTTTGGAATTTACTTTTATCTGAGAGGTCTAATGTATTTCCTTTCCATTTTGTGGTTTCTATCTTTGGGCTTTCAAATTTTAGAACTAATAAGGAAGCCCCTTCACTGAGTAATCTTGTGAGTTCTATTTGCTCCTTGTGAATGAGCTCTAGTTTTTGAAGTAGTGATCCTGTTAATAGATTGTTCTCAAAAATCACCTCATAGCTGCTCAGGAATTCTTTTTTTGAAATAGCTGTAAAAGGCAGCTCTAAGACCCTTATTAATTCTTCATTGAGTTCATTAGCATTACGAGTTTTTGGGCGTGAAACACCCCAAGCATTACGTATACTGGTCCATAAACCTTTGAGTCGTTTGATTTGAGGCGTCGCATCAATTAAATCATAGGCTGGATTGAGTAGATGTAACTCTTCCAATTTATCTACATAAAGTTCCTTGCCAATCATTTTGAGAAAATTTACTGATTGGTATTTAATTCCAGCACGTTCATAGACTTGATGAACGGGACCGTTCTCAGCGTAAATACTTTTTAATAGCTCAAGTGTGTGTGTGCAAGCTTGTGGAGCGAGTTCAGTGAGTTCATTTTTCTCCCAAAAGTAAGGTGGCTTTGGAAGTGCTTCATTCATGACTTTGATTTTATCCACAGCATTTGTGGATAAGCTGGTTATGGGTCTTGATTGTAGGATGTATAGCTGTCCAGACTTGTTTCCCCACTCGATGTCTTGTGGGTGTCCAAAAGCAAGTTCAATAGCTTTGAACTCAGGGTAGGTCTTGTCTTTCCAGCTCACTCGTTTTTGGTCTGGAGTGACTTCTCCTTGTACGACTTTTTCAGCGCCTCCAGCGGCACTTTCAATAATCATTTCCGGTGCACCTTGAGGGTCACGTGTGAAGCAAACACCAGAATAGTCAAAGTGTATGAATTCTTGAATAATAATTGAAAACTCATTCAAACTAGACAGTTTTGTCTTAGCATCTTTTAAAACAATTTCAGCAGCAGCAAGTAGGTTTTCAGGTTTGACTTCAAGTTCAGTATGGAATTGTCCAGCCATACTTTGATCAGGAGTGTCTTCATTCAAAGCACTGGAGCGAACGGCGTAAGTATTAGCGCCAATATTTTTGTGAGCTTCCTTTAGTGCTTTTTCAAGACTCTTGAATTGAGAGGATGAAATTCCTACAAAGCTAGGCACCTTGAATTTCAAATCAAGAAGTTTTTGTAGGTTTTGAGTTTTAGCTCCTAATTTAGTATTCATCGGGTTTGTTATAGCGTCCTAGGTAATTGTAGCCTCGTCGTTCCAGTTCAATCCCTACCATTTTGGCATCAAAACAATTGATCCAGTCATCACAAACAGTAATGACAGAAGATTCAAGTGGGACTTGAGCAAAGCTTTCTTCTAAATCTTCTGTTGGGGTGTAAAGCAAAGCAATATAAATGCTGTTGAGCAGTCCAGATTCGGCGTAAACAGCAGGTTCACGAGAGTCAATTAGTAGAGCACCATCTGCCACATGGGAGCGAACTTCTGTGTTAGAAAAATATCTATGGTAGTACCAATTGGTGTAGTACTCAGAGAACACAATGGTGCCATCAAAGTCATAGCCTTCTTCAACCCAGGATTGAGCACCCTCTTCTAAGTGTTGAGCAAGTAGCTCTTTCTCTCTCAAGAAATTTGAAACTTCTTCCCCGCGCATTGCTGAAGCACAAATCACATAAATATATTTATTCTCATCTAAGTTTTTCCATTCACCACTTAAAAGATCAGCAAGGCGAATATTCGTTGCGCCTGGGATTCGTCCAGCTTCTATTTCTAGATTTTCACGAGCATCAAGGAGAATGTAATCGTCCCTATCCCCATTAAGTGCTTCTGCAAGTGCTGTATTACTGATCACATTAGCTTCTCCTGCGTGGAGTTCAAAAAAGCTAGGTTCTGTATTTTCCTCTTCGATCTCCTCTTCGATCTCTTCTTCAGGCCAATCTTCAAGAAGGATTTCTGTACGTTCTTTTTTACTTTCTTCATACCAGTTTTCCAGGTCTTCTTCGGATTCATATTGAAAATAAAAGTGAGCACCAATTCCAGATCCAAGGGTAGTTAAAAGAACAGCAGTGATCATTCCTACTATCCAATGTTTTTTAGAGAGAGTAGATAGTTTAGCTTTAAGAAGTTGGTATCCAGTTGTGAAAGCCGCTGAAAGAAAAAGAGCCACTACTGAAGCGACGGCAGCAACCTGCGCACCAATATTGATAATCAATTCCGGAGGCGGAATAGCCAAAGTCACTTGTGGAAATAGAATCAGCGCAAGTAAGGCAGCATGTAGTACTTGTCTCATGTATGGGTGGTATTATTTGGTGCTCTCATCAGGACTTGAACCTGAAACTACTCCTTAGGAGGGAATTGTTATATCCGGTTTAACTATGAGGGCATATGACAAACTTACATTCTCTTGTAATATTTATCACCCCCAATCATTATAGAAACCAGTATTAACAACAATAACTATGAAAAAACTACTATTATTTGTCACATCACTTTTGATTCTTTCAGCATGCACAGCACTAATTGAAGATACATCGGAAGACAATGTTTTTGTTCCTGATGAGACTGTTTATGAAGAAGAAGATGTGGTAACAGTCGAAGATGAAATCAAGGTAGACGAGGATTCATTGATTGTTCCTGAACTAACTATTTCTAATAGTCTTGATGGTCTTGAGATTGGAGATAAAGTTGCGGGTCTAACCGTGACGGATATTGAGTATTACAGCTCTACTTCAAGTCCAACAGAGGCCTTCAACTCTACTATTACATTTGAAGGAGAGGTCACTCTCTCTGGAGATTTCATTTATTACACTGAAGAGGATGCATTCGTTTCTGGAATGATAGGTGTGAATAGTTTAGAATACGGGGCTGATTTCCCGTATGTAGATACTCGTTCAAACTACATTATGCTTTCAAATACAGATGAAGTGGCAGCACTTATGGGCATTCAGCCTGGTGATAAAGGAACTGTTAGTTTTGTGATTGATGAGTATCAGTGGATTGGATTGGAAAGTGAAGTGTTTAATCATGGGCATGTAACAGAAGTGCTTTCATTTGAAATTGAATAGCCATTTCCATTACTCTAAACAAATCAGAAAAAGATCAAGGTCTATTCTTTGCGGGTAGGCCTTTTTTTGGACTAAGATAAGCCCTCTAAACCCCTTTGTTTTGTCCAAGCTCACGCCAATGATGCAGCAGTTCCAAGAGATCAAAGCGGAGAACCGTGACGCA
>JBLIGW010000072.1:0-4093 GCA_047635955.1 Oceanicoccus sp. | reverse complement strand
AGTCACGCTTACAAATTGTGGTTCATCAATAGAAGGAATTCCGTCTTTAGCTGGGCCTCCGCCGAGTATGTCTGAGAGAGGAACGCTGTGTTTAACGCCATTTGTAAGTTCAATATCTTCTAAAAGAGTGAAGTCTATTTCGAGTTCTGTTTCTTCAGGTAGCTCTATAGATTCAATGACCTCCTCAGTTGTTGATTGGCACGCGCTCAATAAAAGCGCTAGTGATCCTAGTAGTAAGAATATCTTCTTCATGGTGCGTGGGTTATTTAGGTATAGCTTAAAACGATTAAGACTCTGTGTCTAATCGCTTGGTAGTTCAAGCTACTTGGTGCCGAAGGAGGGAATTGAACCCTCACTCCCCGAGGGGAACGGGATTTTGAATCCCGCGCGTCTACCAGTTCCGCCACTTCGGCAAGCGCAGGGATTATGCACTATTTGTTAGCTAGATACAATATGCTATTGTACCTGTAAGTTAATAACAAACCCTCCCCATGGATAACCAACAAACTGCCTTTGTAGGACTTAGCTTTCTGGCTATTGGTCTTATGATAGGTCTCGTTTTTAGCAACGGATTGCCTGTCTCAGACGGCGGTCAGAATGAACCTGATGATTTTGGAGCTCCAGAAACTGAATTCGTTTCTGTAAGTGAAGACGATGATGCCTTTTTGGGTGACGCGGACGCTCCAGTTGTGATCGTTGAGTTTAGTGACTACCAATGTCCTTATTGTGCAAGTTTCCAGTCTGAAACACTTCCACTACTTAAGGAAAACTACATTGATACTGGTCTAGTTAAATTGGTTTACCGAGATTTTCCGATTCCGAGTCATGAGAATGCTTTTGTAGCTGCGGTTGCTGCTGAGTGTGTCGCTGAAGAAGGCGGAAACGAAGCTTACTTTGAGATGCACGATATGATTTTTGAGAACATGGAGTCATGGTTCTACTCAGAAGATGCTGGTGAAGTTTTCACACAGTACGCGTCTGAACTAGGTTACGATATTGCGACTTGTTTGGACGACCCAGCGATGGCTGCTGAAGTTGAAGCAGACTACGTGGCAGGGCGAAGTTATGGAGTTGGGGGAACACCAACTTTCTTTATTAATGGAAAAAAGCTTGTCGGGGCCTACCCTTATGATGTATTTGTAGAGCTTATTGAATCTGAATTATAATGTCTAAAATGTTTTTTGATGAAGTCTCTCTCCATGTCGAAGGCGGCAAAGGAGGGAATGGAGTGGTGAGTTTCCACCGTGAAAAGTTTGTTGCTTGTGGTCCTCCAGATGGAGGAACCGGTGGGAATGGTGGGAATGTAATTATTCTTGCTGATAGCAACTTCAATACTTTTCAGAAATATTCAGGAACCAAAACTTACAAAGGTGAGATTGGTGTAGCGGGTCATAAAAATAATATGACCGGTGCAACGGGAGAAAACGTGATCCTTAAAGTGCCTTTGGGTACTTTGGTTCAGGACGAACACACGGGTGAACTCATTGTTGACCTTAAGAACAATGGCGATAGTTTTATTATTGCCAGAGGAGGACGTGGAGGAAAGGGGAATGCAAATTTCGCCTCAAGCACCCGTCAGGCCCCAAACTTTTGTGAAATTGGTGATATCGGTGAAGAACGAGACATTCGTCTTGAGATGCAACTGGTAGCGGACGTGGGACTGGTTGGTTTCCCTTCAGCAGGGAAGTCAACTTTGATTTCACACGTTTCCTCAGCTAAGCCTAAAATTGGTGACTATCCGTTTACGACTATCATTCCAAATCTTGGAGTGGTTTTCCTTTCTGACTTTAATGTTAATAGTGACGAAAACTTTGTAATTGCAGATATGCCAGGGATCATTGAAGGAGCTTCCGAAGGGAAGGGTCTTGGTGATGCTTTCCTTAAGCACATCTCACGAACTGCGAGTTTGGTCTTCCTTTTAGACCCGTTCGCCTACGACGACAAGACAATGGCTGAGCAGTACAAGATTTTGAAAAATGAAATTGAAACCTACAAACCAGGTCTTTTGGATAAAGAATACTTTGTAGCAATGAATAAAATTGATGCGATTCCTGACGAAGATCGAAAGGAACTTAAAGAAGCATTCTTAAAAGAATTCCCTAAAGAAAAAGATAATTTCTACATGCTCTCTGGAGTGAGTGGAGAAAATCTACGACCTTTGATTCTTGATCTTTGGAAAACAACTAAGGAAGCTAAACCTGACGAAGTTGAAGAAGAAGTGGAAGAAAGCACAGATTACCAACCATACATTCACGTTGATGATCAATCATACAAGATTAGTAAGCTTTACGATGTTGAATCGACTAACTTTGAACCTTACATTAATGGGAAATTGATTTCTGATGCGTCTCGACCTACTCGAGCACTTTGGAAAGTTGAAGGTCAACGAATCGAACAGATTGCTCGGATGACCAATATGGAACAAGAAGGTGCGCTTCACCGAATATATGACATTCTTAAAAAGACTGACATTCATAACGCTTTGATTAGAGAAGGTGTAACGAATGGAGACTATGTTAAGATTGCATGGCATATAATTGAATTCCACGATCTACAACAATGAAATTGATCTGCGGTCTCGGTAATCCAGGAAAGAAATATCAGAACACCCGTCACAACATGGGGTTCATGGTTATTGACGCCCTTGCAGAAGGCGCGGGATTTAAAGAAAAATGGAACGCTCTGGTTACGGAAATCTCACTTCACGGGGAGAAAACACTCTTAATCAAACCACTTACCTTTATGAATCTTAGCGGTCAAGCTGTGGCTAAGTTTGCGAACTTCTACAAACTTGAATCTATAGATATTACCATTGTTTATGATGACATTGATCTCCCACTCGGAACCCTTCGTTCTCGGGACAAAGGGAGCGCAGGGACTCACAATGGGATGAAATCAATCATTCAGGAGCTTGGGACTCAAGAGTTCCCACGTTTACGGCTTGGAATTGAATCAAGAGGAGAGAGCGCACCAGAGCAGATGGACCTGGCTAGCTTTGTTTTAGCCCAGTTTACAAAGGAAGAATCGGAGATAGTTGAGGACTCTGTAAGTAAAGCAGTAGACTTAATTAAAAAACCCCTTGCATAAGAGGGGCTTAAGCCTTAAAATCAGCCGGCATTTCAACAAAAATATATGTTCGCAGTAATACTAGTCGGAGGAAAACAATACAAGGTTGCAGAAAAAGATGAACTTCGTATTGAAAAAGTAGACCTTGAAGAAGGTGAAAAATTAGATATCAAAGAAGTCCTTCTCGTTGGAGAAGACGACGGAGAGAATGTTAAAATTGGTGAACCTTACGTAAGTGGGGCTCACGTAGAATGTGAAGTAATGGAACAAGGCCGAGGAAAGAAGATCAAAGTCTTCAAAATGAAAGCTAAGAAACGTTACTCTAAGACTCAAGGTCACCGACAATCTTACACACTTATCAAAGTACTAAAGATTTCTGCTCTTGAAAAGAAAGCGGCTAAGAAACCAGCTGCAAAGAAGGAAGAAGTAAAAGAAGAAGTTAAAAAAGACTAATTCTAAACTCTCAATTGATCAAGGACCTCAAGTAGGTCCTTTTTTAGTGGGGCAATGTATTTATCACCATCTATAGATAGTGTGTTTGCGTGGAGGAACTGACGTTTAAGCCCGAAATTTTTTTCAAACTCCTCATTTACCTCCTTATCTCCGTATATATTGTCACCAATTACTGGGTGGCCGATACTTGCAAGGTGAACGCGGATTTGGTGAGTCCGCCCTGTTTCAATCTTTACCTTAAGTAGGGAGTAACCTTGATAGACTTCTTCTATTTCAAAATGAGTAACTGCCGATTTACCTTGATTGTGAATCGCCATGCGAGTCCTGTCTTTACTGCTTCGTCGGATAGGGGCGTTGATTGTTCCTTTTGAAGTTCGTGGAATACCAAGCACCACCGCCAAATAAATTTTCTCAACTTCACGGTCATGAAAGGCTTTTCCTAATTTCTCGTGAGTTTTATTATTCTTCGCAATGATAATCACACCAGAAGTGTCTTTATCGAGCCGGTGAACGATTCCTGGCCTCTGAGCCGCTGTTCCGTCACTAAGTCCCTTAGAATGTGACAAAAGCGCAT
>JBLIGW010000071.1:0-4515 GCA_047635955.1 Oceanicoccus sp. | reverse complement strand
ATTCATCACACTGGAGACTCTTGGGTACAAACGTCACCATGTACAAAAAGTCCTATCCGAAGTTGAAGAGGAAGTAGTGGAAGTTGAAGAATGGATTAGAGTATTCCTTAAACGCGTCTAATGAAACTCATCACCCACTCAACCAATATCACCTACCTCACAGGATTCACTGGAAGTGCTGGATTTTTATTGATGGGACGGAAAAATATATTTTTTACAGATTTTCGCTATGCAGAAATTGCAAAAAAACTAGCTGCCAATGGTAAAAGCCGAATTCCATTTGAATTCGTAGAAATGGATTCAAATCTCAAAGCAGTCTTAGCAAAAAAACTCAAAACACCACGAACCATTGAATTTGAAGCAAACCACGTCACCGTCGCTGAATTAAAACGATGGAAGAAACTTTTCAAGGGACACAAGCTGGTTCCGACTAAAAAACCAATCGAAGAGCAACGCTGGGTTAAAAGTGAAGCCGAAGTGAAACTATTAAAGAAGTCCCAGGATATAAATGCCGCCGTTTTGGAACGAGTAAAGAAGGTGATAAAAACAGGCGACACAGAACTAGAAATTGCCTGGCAAATCAAAGCCATTGGACATGAACTTGGAGCAGAAGATATTTCTTTTGAACCTATTGTGGCTTTTGGACCAAACAGTGCCTCACCTCATCATCAAAACAGCAGCCGAAAACTCAAAAAGCGTGACATCATACTCATCGACATGGGAATGAAATACAAAGGCTACTGCAGTGATATGACTCGTACTTTCTTCCATGGGAAACCCACAGAGGAACAGTCACGAGTTTACAATCTAGTGCTTCAAGCTCAACTTGCGGGAATCGCCGCCACTAAAGCTGGAGTCAAAGCATCCACTCCGGACAAAGCCGCTCGCAAAGTCATGGGAGACATGGCCGTTCATTTTGGACACTCACTTGGACATGGGATTGGCCTTGATGTTCACGAACACCCTGGAGTGAGCAGCCGAAGCAAAGCCACTCTCAAAGAAGGAATGATAGTAACCATGGAACCTGGAATTTATCTTCCAGGAAAATTTGGCGTGCGCATTGAAGACATGGGCCGAGTCACCAAAACAGGCTACGAAAACTTCACCAAAGTTACGAAGTGATTATTTAGCAGCAATTGCCTTTTCAGCTACAGGTAAAACTGGGCATTTTTCTGAAACCACAAATCCATTTTTCTCATAGACCTCAGATGGGGCAAGACCCCAAAGATGGGTAGGAGTTCTATACGAAGTAGTTCCATTAGCACCACCTCCATATTTTGCAAGAGCAGCCAAACGTCGCTCCATTATCGGAAGCTGAGTTCTATCCTCCCAATGTTTTGTATAATGTTTTTCCCCTTCCCCATTCACTCTTAGTTCAATATGAGCACCAAACCATTTCCCATTTAAATTACGATGACCTTCTCGCACACTCTCAATCAGAGTTGAAATTACTTCTTTTTGATCAGGACGTCCAAAGAAACGCGTATGAGGATTCGCCCCACCATCCAAAGCTATCTGTTCATCTGTTCCAGCATTCTGCTCAACAATCATTTTCAAATGACCATTAAGCATATGATCAATTTCTTGAGCTGTTGCCTCCATAACAGCCTCAACAGTTGGGCTCATTATTGCAGCAACCACCTCTGCCAAGTTTTTTCTAAATTCATCCAGTTCAGATCGTTCAGTGGCATCTATCTCTTCCCCCGCTCGATCTCGTTTTTCAAAAGCTAAAAGCTCATCCATCTCATGGAGAACAATTTGCACATCATCATCAACCGATGCTGAGTAACGAAGCCTCTTTCCATCTCGCGTTTCATTTCCATGTGCTCGTGCACACAAAGGAATATCTTTTCTTAAACTTTTCACTTGTTTAGCCTGAGCTCCTTTCAAAACGGCAGTTCTAGCCTCCTCAATCACACCCTCAGCCGCCAAAGAACACACTGAGTCTCCAAAACCAGACTCAGAAGCAAAAACTCCATCTACATTTGTAGTCATAGTATTCGCAATCAACAAAAGATCATCTCCTTTAGAAAACCACTCACGCTTAACCCAATCTGAATCAGCATTGTCAACAAAACGAGCTCCTGTAGATGAAAGAATTTCCAAACCAGTCATCCAAACTTGATCACCTTCTAAATTACGTTCATACATTTCAGGCCAAAAGGAAGCAATCACCTTTGGAAGCTTTTCACTGAACAAAACTTCAAGATTCCCCTGCATAGGCAGAATCACCGCTTCTTCCACTTTAGGAACCTCCTCAAGCTCCAAATTCAAACCAAGAATCAATCCTGCAGCCTGTGAGCCTCGAAGTGCATCAATCTCTTCCATGTCAGAAATGTAATGAATATCGCCCTTATAATCGATCAACAAAACCCCACTCACACGCAAGCGTCTTCGATTATCCCCCAATCCACCAGTAATGAAATTAGCCACTAAAGTTGAATCTTTATCCGTTGTAATATCATAAAATATTTTTTTCTGAGTATTATCCTCAGCATTCTCATATATAGAAATAAACTCATTCAAATGACCAACAGAAACTCCCATTGGAACCATCAAAGAACCTGAATCTAACTCTTTATGATCAACAAGTTCAGCAATTTTATCAATTTCTGCAATAAGCAAGGTAGTCAAACCAATCACTCCTTCACCTTCATCTATACCAGCAGTTTTCTTAAGAGGTCCAGAACTAGTTCGCTCTCCATAGGGAAGAACTCTCTTATTTTGCCTGAAAGCCTCTTTCATAAACTTAGCCAACTCAGGGACAAAAGCCCACACATTCATTGAAGAACCATCTGCTAATTGGATATTCACTTTTTTCACACGACCTACCTCTAAAGCCTCAGCAAGTTTAACCCTAACTGCAAAATCTCCAGGGAAAGGATTGCCACCAGAATCAAAAGCATCCAAATCAACACAATCCAACGAAGGCCTAAGAATCCTCATAGACTCTGCCTCGAAAAGATCCGTGAAACCGCCTAAGACTGGTCCTTGATTCATAATATATACATTAGAGCAAACTCACCCTAACTCTTGACAGAAATGTGTTCAAGCTCGATAGGTTGTTGAGGGCGTATCAACATGATGCGGCAGGCAATAAATCCACCTCTTGCCTATTTGTGACCACCCCGCTTTGTGATAGAATGCCGCTATCTTGTAACCAAGAAAACTATGTGTGGAATATTTGCCTATTACGGAACTAATGAGCGAGCAGCGGACATCGTGCTTAAAGGGTTGAAGAAGTTAGAGTATCGAGGTTATGACTCTTGGGGGATTGCCGCCAAGCAAGAAGATGGAAGTATTAATTTAGAAAAACACGTTGGGAAAATCTCAGAAGTGATTGCACTAAGTGACAATCTCACCTCACCTTCAAAAATAGCGATTGGACATTCAAGATGGGCCACTCATGGAGGAGTCACTCAATTCAATGCTCACCCACATACTAATGAAGACGGAAGCATAGTTATCGCCCACAATGGGATTTTTGAAAACTACCTGGAAATCAAACAAGAACTAATAGAGAAAGGTCATCAATTCCGATCAGAAACTGATTCAGAAATTTTTGCCCACCTTATTGACGAATACCTAGAAGACAGTTTTGAACTCGCAGTTAAGAAAGCACTTAAACGACTCAAAGGTCGTTATGGGGTTTTAGCCATTTGCAAAAGTGAAAACAAACTCATTGCCGCTCGGCGAGGATCACCTCTAATTGTAGGACAAAGTGAAGACAGCTTTTTTATTGCCTCTGACGTCCCTGCCTTTTTGGAATACACCAAAGACGTAATGTACCTAGATGACGAACAAATGATTGTAATCGACGAAAGTGGCGCTAAATTCTTCTCACTTGAAACGGACAAAGAAATTCAAAAACGTGTAATCTCTATTGATTGGGAGGTAGAAGAAGCTGAAAAAGGAGACTACCCACACTTCATGATTAAAGAAATCATGGAACAAAAAGAGACATTAGCTCGCTCAATCAACGCCTCAAGCACCCTACTAAATGAAGTAGCTGGGCTCATTCAAAAATCTGATCATGCTTATATAATAGGGTGTGGAACCGCAAGTTACGTAGCTCACATTGGAGAATATCTTTTTGGACAAGTTGCCAACAAAGAGGTGATCATGAAATGTTCTTCAGAATTTGAGCTTTCGGCTCGATTTTTAACTGAGCAAAGTGTCGTGATCGCCGTGTCTCAATCAGGAGAAACCGCAGACACCCTTGAAGCCCTCTCACTCGCTGAAAAAGCCGGCGCTAAGATCATATCCATAGTAAATGTAGAAACTTCCACCATGGCTAGACTTTCAGACAAAGTAGTTCCAATTAAAGCAGGACCTGAAAAAGCCGTGGCCTCAACCAAAGCCACTACCGCTCAAATCGCAATACTAACGCTGCTTGCTTACGCTGCAGCAGGTAAACTCAATGAAGGAAGACAACACTTGATAAAAACTACAGCTAGCATCAATGACATGCTCAACCCTAGATATGAAGACCATATCACTGAAATTGCAAAGCAG
>JBLIGW010000070.1:0-4602 GCA_047635955.1 Oceanicoccus sp. | reverse complement strand
AAGTTTGTTCTCCAAGTCCAACGCGTTCAAATACTTTGTCGTAGGCCGCCCATGCTTCCTTGTAAAATGCATCATGAGCTTCTTTGTCTTTAGAAAATGAATAAAGATCTTTCATCAAAAATTCTCGACATCTCATGACTCCAGATTTAGCTCGAGTCTCATTCCTAAACTTTGTTTGAAGTTGATAAGCGTAAACAGGAAGATCTTTGTAAGAGTGGATGTGCTGAGTCATGGCGCGAGTAATGGCTTCTTCATGAGTAAAACCAAGTCCGAGATCAGATCCATTTTTTAGTTGAGTTTTAAACCAAACGTCTACGGCTTTATCATCCCAACGTTCTGTCTTCTCCCAAAGCTCTTTGCTTTGAAGCGCGGTGAGTTGCATCTCAATTCCACCAATGGCATCCATCTCCTCACGGATAATGTTATTAATATTGTTTAATACTCGAAGTCCAAGAGGGAGGTAAGTATAAACTCCAGCCATTTCTTTATGGATGTATCCCGCTCTAATGAGTAATTGAGCATTCTTTGAAGTCTCCTCTTGCGAGATAGATTTACTCGTTCGTGTGAAAAGTTTAGTGAGTCGCATGCGGCTATCCTATAAGAAATAATTTTATTCTTCAAGCTCGATCGCATCTTCATTTGATAGAGACTTGATCTTTATGTTTTCAGGAAGAGTTGGAATGGTAGGTGACCACACTGGCCAAATCTTAATTTCCACCTTGTTAACTTCAGGTAAATTTTGAATGTAGTTTTCAGCTTCTTCAATACTGAGGCCGGCAATGTGTTCTTTAATTTTCTTGGATAGGCTGCTTCCTCCTTCAAGGTCTGGATCAATTTCATACTCTTCAATACCTTGAATACTTCCGGTGAATTTGTAGATCAAGGCATTATTGTCGAACTCTATTACCTTGATGCTTACGGTGTCTTCATCAATTCGTACCAGTTGTTTACTTGGAGTTTGAGCATTCATAATTTCACTTTTAAGAATGGCGAGTAGGGCATCTTTGTCGTAGGAGACTCCATCAATGCTCATACTCCCACTGACTTCAAAGCTTTCCATTTCTTGATTCACAGACTCATAAGGCATGTCCACAATGGCCGTTCCATAAATTATAATGTCTGAATCTTCCAATAGAGTGAGTTCAATTCCATATTGATTCCCCTCAGCTAGAACTTCTTTTCTGAGTGAAGCTAAAGCTTTTTCTTTAAGTTGAGCTTCAAGTTTTTCTCGAGCAGCAATTAGGTCATCTTCAGTCACTAGAGCGCTAACAACCGTTTCTCCTCCAGTCATATCTCCATAGCTTTCTCCATAAACTAAAGATTGGGTATCTTCTCTCAATCCTGGAATAAGGAATCGAGTAGGGCCAATGTTTCCACGAGCACCCACGGCGGCGCCATTCACATCTAGAATATCGGCAACAACATTTACATCAATGGTTCCTGGCGTACCTCCTGAGGAAGCGGGAACAGTGACACCGTCTTGCAGTCTAAAGATCACACCGTCATCAGTTTGAAGACGAGTTTGTTCAATCAATGGTTGATCAAGTTCTTGCTCATTAATTATGGTGACCACCCCTGAGGCATCGGAGCCTTCACTCACTATTCCACTGGCGGGATGAGATAAGGTGAGTTCCACGGTGCTTTCTACATCGTAAGTTTTTAACTCACGAGGATCGTTTGGGTTTGGAGTAAGCGTTACATTTACACTTTTGGTGATCACTTCAGAGGCAGGCTCTATGTATAAAGTTGCTCCAGGAAGAACGATGTAAGCAATGAATCCAAATACTAATATGCTGGCAACAAGCAGTCCTGTGAGAAGTTTTTTCACTCCAGCGGGTAGATAGAGATTGAGTGACTCTCTATTTAGTTTATTTTCTTTTTTGTCTTTTAAATAAGCTTTTAGGGAAAAGCCATTTTCCCTGCCACGCAGGTCACGGACTACTTCAAAAATTGATGATTTCTTTTTTGGTAGTCGAGAGGGGGTATTGTCATTAAGCTCATTTGAGGTGGCATTGATAGGTTTGAGCAATGCAGCCGTATCTTCCTTTGCTGCTTTTTTATCTGATTTGTCTTTTCGCAGATCAAAATGATCAAATACCTGTATTCCAGCATGATGGGCTAGCTTCATTCCATTTGAATCATTGGTGATTACAGCTACAGTCTTTTCAATATCTTCGAGTTTCTGTTTTAGGATTTTCAAATTCACTACACTTTGAAGCAGTATCGCTCGCTTAGGAACAACAAGGTAGATGTCCTTATAGGGAACATCACTGATACGCTCAAAAATTGAGGTAATTTCTTCGTCAATTTGAACAAAGATAATTTTCTTTTTCGATACTTTTTTGACCTTGTCGGTCATGGGCGCGGGTTAAACTTGCATGAGGCGTACTACTTTTTGTAGCATTTTGGTGAGAAT
Source organism: Oceanicoccus sp. (assembly GCA_047635955.1). Taxonomy (GTDB): domain Bacteria; phylum Patescibacteriota; class Gracilibacteria; order UBA1369; family 2-02-FULL-48-14; genus WFTC01. Next base: position 2,186 of record JBLIGW010000070.1, on the reverse strand, counting down.
TTTTTCCTCCATGAGGATTTCCATTCCCATACTAGCGAGAGACATAGGCGTAATATCAGCCGGAGAATCTAAAACTCCAGTGTCGTCTTTAATATGTGAGATGTTTTTTGGCATCAAGTATTTAACTTGAGGCTTGCGTGGAAAGTTCAATTTTTTATGCCAATCTGCTCCTTCGAGCGCTTCTTTGAGTAGCGGCAACTGTGAACCTCCACCACAAAGATAAAGGGTAGGAGGAAGGGAATCAACATCACGGACTTCTTGAAGGCTGAAAAAGATTCCAGAAAGCCAGACCTCTGCGTCATCAGAAAGCGCTTTTCGGACTATTTTATGCGATTGGTGCTCCAGTTGTTTCATTGAGAAAGCCAGCTTGACCTCTTCCGCTTCTTCATGGGCAATATTTAAATGTTGGGCCAGACGCTTAGTAAATGCACGACCTCCAAGGTTGAACATCTTTGTATCTATCACCGTCCCATCGACTACGATAGAAAGGTCAGTGGTCCCGCCACCAACATCAATAAAGATACCGCTGTACCCTTGTAGTTCTGTCCCACCTAGTAGGCGACCAACAGCGTAGGGTTCAGCCATGATCGCAAGTACTTCGCGACCTAACTCAGCACTTACGGTTTGAAGAGCTCCAAAGTGAACTAAAGGAGAAAAGGCGTTGAATACGCTCATTGTGAGTTCACGACCTTGAAACCCAATGGGGTTGGATACCTTGTAGCTGTCTATTTTTGTATCTACAATCGCAGCATGAACTAGTTTCACATCAATTTCATTGAAACCTGTTTCGTAGGCAAGATCACTTCGTACTTTCTCAAAAGCTTTCCACTGCACTTTGTGAATAATATTCTTCAATTCCTCTTGATGGATTTTTGTACTTGGGTCTCGTCGTTTATATGTGATTCGTGAGGTGGCACCTTTGATCAACTCTCCCGCCACACCTAAAATAAGTTGTTGGGGGGCGATTCCCGCCATCCGTTCTGCGTCTCTCATTGCTTCATGGCAGTGCTCAATTACACCTGCAATATCAGTGATAGTTCCACTTTCCATTTCACCTGGATTTTGGCGTCGGCGTCCCCGACCAAGAATATGAACTTCTTTGCCTTGCGCTTCACAAACGAGTGCTTTGACGAACTCCGTCCCTATGTCTAGGACAGTGAACACGCGTTCTCGTTTAGCCGGTCCTGGTTTATTTCTTCCAAACACGATGCAATTGTAATACAAGCACAAACAGAAGAGAAGTAGATTTCTACCCCTTTTGTTTGTTATAGTCCTTCTACTTAAAACCCAGATATGAATTTATACAATCCTGCCGTGGCACAATCGAATGACTTTTTAAATAAAGTGCTTTCTGTATTTGGTTTGGCAATGTTGGTGACTGCAGGAGGGGTCTATGTAGGTTTTCAATACTTGCTGCCTGTTTTTGCGGCAAACCCACTAATTATGTATGGACTGTTTGCTTTGGAGTTGGGACTCATTTTCACATCACGAATGTGGCACAAGAAAGAACCTTTGAACCGTTTACTATTCTCGCTCTTCACTTTTATTAGTGGTCTGACCATTGTTCCTTTGATAGCAAGCTTCGCTATTGAGTTTGGTGGTTACGATATTATTTTCAACGCTTTGTTCTCAACGACAGTAATGTTTTTCGCAATGGCCATGATCGGTTGGACAATTAAAAAGCCACTGACAGGAATGCGTGGTTTCCTAACAATGGGGCTGATTGGAATGATTGTAGTCTCCATTATCGGAATATTTATCCCATGGGGGAACACAGGTGAAATGCTTGTGAGTGGTTTTGGAGTCGTTCTTTTTGCGGGATACACAATGTATGACATACAAAATTTAAAAAATTACCAAGAAGACCAATATATTCTAGCGGCAATGCAGTTGTATCTAGACATCTTCAATCTATTCATTTTTATACTTCGATTAACCGGCGCAACGTCTCGTGATTAATATTTCTGAACTTTATAAGGCTAGCAATGCAACTAGAGAGTTTCTAGAGTTTTCTTTGTCAGAAGAAGATTTAGAGCAGGTTTCCCTAAAGGACCCAATGAATTTAAAGATCACCCTTGTTAGAGTGGAGGAAGGAATCATGCTTTCTTTTGATGAAATTGCGGCATCAATCAAAACTAAATGTGTGCGTTGTGGAACAGACTTAGTGCTTAACTTGAAGCTTTCTG
>JBLIGW010000069.1:0-4707 GCA_047635955.1 Oceanicoccus sp. | reverse complement strand
TCATTGTGCCCACCGGAAACGGTGAGGCTAAGAATAGGATACTGCGGTGCCGTTTCACGGCTCAACCAGTTTGAATAAAGATGACCATGAATATGGTTAACTTCAATCAGTGGTTTTTCTAAAGCAAAAGAAAGTGCCGCAGCAGTCATTCGTCCAACAAGCACAGAACCAATCAGTCCTGGTTCTTTTGTTACGGCAATCGTATCAATATCATCCCAGCTCATTTTTGCTTCTTTCAAAGCGGCCCGAATAGTAGGAAGTATGGCTTTCATGTGTTCACGAGAGGCAACTTCAGGAACCACGCCACCCGTTTCAGAATGAATTTCAATTTGAGAAGCAATGATGTTGCAGTGAACCTTCCATCCGTTCTCAATAATGGCAACGGCCGTTTCGTCACATGAGCTTTCAATCGCTAGAATTTTCATAGTACTGATAAGCTACTTCAATTTGGCAGTCGGGTCGACCTCAAGGTAAGATCACATCAGATGAAAAACGCCTCCATAGAAATTGTCAAAACTCTGCAAGATGCAGGCCACACCGCTTATTGGGCGGGGGGCTGCGTTAGAGACATGTTGATGGGACGGAATCCTCATGACTACGATATTGCTACTAGTGCGAGCCCAGATGAAATTGAGGACTTATTTGAGAAGACTTTTCCTATTGGGAAAGCCTTTGGAGTGATCACTACACTTCATGGTGGACATCAGTTTGAAATCGCAACATTCAGAAATGATTCAGGTTACAGTGACGGGCGTCGGCCCAATGCAATTACATTCAGTCACCCTGCTGAAGACGCATTCCGGAGAGATTTCACAATCAATGGGCTTTTCTTTGATCCCGTTAATGACGAACTTCATGATTTCGTGGGTGGGCAAGACGACATTAAGAATAAGCTGGTGCGTTTTATTGGAGATCCACATGAACGAATTTTAGAAGATCACTTAAGGATCTTGCGTGCGGTGCGTTTTAAAAACACACTTGGATTTGGCTATCATCCGGATACGTATAAGGCTGTTAAAAAACACGCTCACTTAGCAGATAAGGTGAGTTGGGAACGAGTGCGTGACGAGCTGAATAAAATCATCATGAGTGACAAAGCCACGGTGGCTTTTGAAGACATGCAAGACACGGGAGTGCTTCCACATGTTTTTCCTGAATTGGAAGCGTGTAAAGGAATGGCTCAACCCGCGCAGTTCCATCATGAAGGCGATGTCTGGACACATTTGATGCAGTCCATGGATTCACTCCCTGAAGACGCATCTTTGATTGCTCGTTGGGCAGTGCTTTTTCATGATATCGGGAAGCCAGAAACTTTTAAAATTGCTGAGCGTATTCGTTTTGATCATCATTGTGAAGAGTCCGCTAAGATTGCGGCGCGAGTGATGAGACGTTTACACTTTTCTCGTCAAAACATTGATCATGTGACTTGGGTGGTGAAACATCATTTCATGATGGTTGATCTGTTAGAGATGCCGGTAGGACGTCAGCGTCACTGGTTTTTGGATCCTAAGTTTCCAGACTTACTACTGCTCTTTTTTGCAGATGCAGCAGGAACAACGCCCGTGGATTTGAGTCTTTATGAAAAAGTAAAAGCCGCTTACGAAATGACCGTAGAGAAGTTTGGGTCTCTACCTAAGCCTTTGCTCACAGGAAAAGACGTAATGGATGTTTACAAAATCCAACCAGGCCCACAAATTGGAGAGATACTTAAAGAGGCGATGGAGCGTCAGCTAGAGCATGAATTTGAAACTCGAGAAGATGCGCTTTACTGGCTAACGAGCAGACACACACATTCAATGTGAGAAGTGTGAGGGAACATATCTACCGGTTGAATACTTTCTGTTGTGTATCCCAACTCAGCAAAAGTTTTAAGATCTCTAGCCAAAGTGCTTGGATTACATGAAACGTAGACAATACGTTTAGCTTTGAATTCCGCTGTTTTAGCAACAACTTTGTCACCAAGTCCACTTCGAGGAGGATCTACAATCACAAGGTCTGGTTTGTCTTCAAGGTCACTTAGACTTTTTTCAACAGGTCCACAGTAGAAGTGAGCATTGCTGATTTTATTTCGTAGAGCATTAGATCGTGCATTCATAATCGCAGAATCATTGATTTCAACACCGATGATCTTTTTAGCCGCATGAGCACAGAAGAGTCCGATTGAACCAGTTCCACAGTAAAGATCAAATACAGTTTCCTCACCAGTGAGGGCTGCCAGTTCAAGTACTTGTGAATAAAGCACTTCCGCTTGTTTCGTGTTTGTTTGAAAGAAAGCGAGAGGAAGGATGTCGAACGTAAGTTCTTGACCATTCTTCAGTTTGAGACTTTCAGTTAGTTCAGGTTTACCTGCTAAGTGAAGGCTAGTTACTTTTGTTTTACGTCCTTTTTGTTGTTCAACCGTTGTCCAGTAGACAGAGGTCATATATCCAAATAGGTCTACAAATGAATCTTGCTCATGGAAAGTTCCAGGAGAAGTGGTGAGAATTACTAGTCGTTCACCTGTGTTTCGTCCTTCACGAATAGTGAAGTTTCTCAAGAACCCCTTAGGGTTTCTTTGTGAGTCATGATGGTCTAGACCTTTTTCATTAGCCCAGTCTCGTACTTTTTTAACTAGAGCTGCCATGTCTTCAGTTTGAAGATGACATTCTTTGAGGTCAAAAACTTCATAATGGTACCCAGGAGGGTAGAATCCGAGCATTACCTTTCCATCCTTTCCAGGACCAAAAGAAAGCTCCATTTTATTTCGGTAGTACCAAGGGTCTTCACAACCAATGATTGTCTTAACAAGATCTCCAGAAAGACCACCCAATCGAGTGACTGCATCTTTTACTTGTTGTTCTTTCATTACCAATTGATCCTCATAACTAAGGAATTGGAATTTACATCCACCACAAGTGTCGAAATGAGCACATTTAGCTTCAATTCGTTGATCACTTGGCTTGATGAGTTCTAAAACTTTAGCTTCAGCGTAATTTTTCTTCACTTTCCCAATACCAATTTTAACCAAATCACCGGGACACGTATCAGGTACGAAGATTTTAAATCCTTCGTGCTCAGCGATTCCCTTGCCTCCAAAGACAATTCGATCAACAGTAACTTCCAGTTCTTGGCCTTTTTTTGGTTTCATATGCGCGGATCTTAGCCTGCTCGAGAGCAGAAGGCAATAGCTTGACGAAAAGTCAAATACCTCTAGAATTAAAGCTATTAACGAGTATTACATGGATATGTCGAAAAAATGGCTAACAGGTCCTGTCGCATTGGGGCTTTTAATGTTTTCGACTTGTGACATAAAATCATCAGCAGAATCATCTGACCCTGTAGAAACTCAACTAATCGGTGAGAAACGAGAAGAAGTGATTCTGGAGGTAGAAAGAACTATTAAGGAACCAGTGGTGACCCCCAAATGGTTTCGGAATATTTTTGATTATTGGGGCTTGCCAACGGTCATCTTGCCAGAAGGAGAGGTAAACACTATAAGTCTTTCAAATTCATTGATGTCTTGTGCCTCTACAGGTTCAACGGCTTGTTTCCCTTTGAGTGGTTCAAGTTACTATTATAGCTGCCTTTCTTCAGACAGAAGTGAATCACATGTGCCCATGACCTTTTCCATTAGCGATATCCATGACGGATCTTTCAAAGTCAGTATTTTTGACGGTTATGACTACACTGATCCAAATTCAAACATTGAGGATTATGAATTGTTTGTGGATGACGCTTCGGGTCAGGAACTTTTATCTATGGTTTGTGACCGATTAAAAACAGGGACTCGACGTAGTTTATGGAATGATTCAAACGATATTTGTGAGGGGCCTGATGAAGAAGAAGCTTGTGCAGATAAACAAGGAAATATTGAGGGGGTAAATGATAAATATATCAATGCACTAAGCGCAGCAGAAGAGCTGCATGAGCAGTTTGCTTATTATGAGAATTATGAAGTCATCAACCCCTTTCAGGTAAAGATCGTTTCAGATTCAACAGGTAATGAATTTTATTTTAAATTTCTTTACGATAGTTTTGGTAATCTTAGAATTTATGAACAGAAAACCTTAGCAATTTTAGGAATCATGGGTGGTCCTTCTGGGCCCTACGATACTGAATGGTATGATGCACGTGTAAAAACAATTCTAGAAATCGAATGAAAATACAAATACTTCAGTTCTCAGCAACTAAAGACAAGCATCTAAATTCATTGGAGCTTGAATTTGAGAAACGTTTAAGACCTTATTTCAATCTTGAAACCATCACACTCACTGCCAGCAAAGCAGATGAACGAGCTAAGGTTCAACTGGAGGAAAGAGATAAAATTTTAGCGAAGCTCGATCCGCGGGCTCATATTATTGCTTTGGATGAACGCGGTAAATTGCTGACCAGTCCTGAGCTAGCTAAGCATCTTTTAAAGCAAAGGGATTTTGGTCCCGGAAAAGTGCAACTGCTGATTGGTGGTTCACATGGATTACATCCGGATGTGCTTGAAGCCGCACATTTTAAGCTCTCACTTTCAAAGATGACCTTTACCCACGAAATGGTTCGTGTTTTTCTAAAAGAGCAACTCTATCGAGCTGCCATGATCCTCGCCAGGAAACCGTATCATAAATGACCACTGACTCGCATACACGCCGCCTCGTTACTTTGGGGATCGCTATACATGTTATTTTAATATCTTTAGCCACCACGGTCATTTTGCATAAACAAAATTCAGAGGTGAAT
>JBLIGW010000068.1:0-4790 GCA_047635955.1 Oceanicoccus sp. | reverse complement strand
ACTAAATCGAACTGGTGTCTTACAATACTTATCTAACATTGCTCGATAATGTTCTTCATCTTCCTTACTCAATTCTGACAAGTAGCCCACTAAAATTTCATTCACTTTTTGCTCAAATGTTTTTAATTTTGCGTCTCGCTCTTCATTATTTGTCCAACTTTCAACCAATAAAAATCCACCTCTAACAGAAAAGTGTATTGGCAACATATGATCCTTCATATTGTCATCTACAAACTTATTAACCTTAGCCATAAATGTGTCTGTTTTTGAATGATCTCCACGGAATATTTCGTCATTTAAAGTTTTAACACTTGGATAAACCAACTCAAAACCCAAAAGTCTTGACCCCTCTAGATAGCTCAAACCTATATAGGCAAGTTCTGCCAAAGGATCCCTTCCGAGAAGGTACTCCTCTAGCTCCACGTACTGACGAAACCCCTCATCCTTACTTTTAGAATCTCGCAAAAGACCCCTAACCTCCGTTAATTTTCTTTCTCTATACTCCATTGCCATAGTGGTAAACTAGATGGAATGCTACCATTTTTTAGAATACTGTCAAGCTTTTTAACATTATTCCCACTCAATCGTTCCGGGTGGCTTATTTGTGATGTCGTAGAAGACTGCGGAAATCCCTGGGATTTTGAGTAAATCTTGAGCTAGTTCTTGAATGGCCTCCCATTGAAGTTCCGTGAAATTAGCTGTCATTGCCTCTATGGAGCTAACTGGCCTAAGAACAATACTTTCCATGCCTTCTGAGTTTACGCTCAAAGGAAGCAGTACTGTTGGACATTGCCACACCTTTTTGTCCGTATCTATTCGGTAAATTGTTTCCATAACTAGCTTGTCTGCTTCTTGAAGTTTGGCTGTTCGTTCTCGTGTTAACGTTCCTGGCGTTGCAGAAACAGTTTCAATTTTTTCTCCTTCTTTAATCGCGATAGTGTAAAGCACACGATTAATTTCATTATAAGTATTCGTAAGTTTTGGACCGTGACTGCGAAGCGCGTCCCAATCGGCTGGACCTTCCAAAGCCACTGGATGACGGTAGGTCCGTTCATCTCCTTGAACTCCCACACTTTTCACTGGAAGTGCCGTTGCACGGTAGTCACCGGCATCAATGTCTACGTCCACAGGTGAGGCTTCATCCAAACATAAAATCCGCACCGCTAGACCTGGCCCAGGGAAGGGATGTCTATCTATCATTTTGTCTGGAAGTCCGAGTTTTCGTCCCACCATTCGCACTTCATCCTTATAAAGCTCCTTGATTGGCTCAATGATTTTTCCTTGTTTGATTAGCTCTTCAATTTCTGGGACTCGATTGTGGTGAGTCTTAATTTTGTCTGCATTTTTTGTTCCTCCTGACTCAATCGTGTCTGGATAAATTGTTCCTTGTCCAAGCAGCCACTCCTCAGGATTGAGACCCAATTCAGCTGATACTTCTCTTTGAATTTCCAAGAACATATCTCCAATGATTTTTCGTTTTGTTTCAGGATCTGTAATTCCTTCAAGTGCCTTAAAGTAACGCTCTTTTGCGTCGTAAGTATGTAAGTCTTTCACGCCTGCTTCCTTTAGAAAAGCCTGAATCTCTTCCGTTTCGTTCTTTCTCATGAATCCAGTGTCTACGTACATTGCATAAATGTTTTCTGCGCCCATGGCCTTTGCCAAAAGTACGTAAGTCACGGATGAATCCACACCACCAGAGATAAGAAGGAAGACTTTTTTGTCTCCTACTTTCTCATTAATCGCTGCAATTTCCATTTCAATAAATTTGTCTATGCTCCAGTCTCGCTTCGCTCCCGTAATATCAATAAAGGAGTCTAGTATGTCCATTCCTCCTTCTGAATGACTAACTTCAGGGTGGAATTGAATAGTGTAAATTTTCTTTTCTTCATTCATTGTGGCTGTGAACTCGTCATCAGGCGTTGACCCAAGAACTTCAAAACCTTCTGGCACTTCCGCCACGGAATCAAAATGACTCGCGTAGACTTGGTATTTTCCAGGCTTGAGTTTGCTTAGGACTCCACGTGATTCATGGACATTAAAAGTTGTGAGTCCATATTCTCCCACGGTTCCTTTTTTCACCCGACCACCCATTTTATGCATGGTGATTTGGTGCCCGTAACAGATTCCAAGAATAGGAATTCCTAGTTCAAAAACTCCCGCATGAATCTGCGGAGACTTGGGGTCATTCACTGAAGCCGGACCTCCGGAAAGAATGATTCCTGAATATTCTCTTAAAACATCTGAGTCCGTTTCAGGATCCAGAATCTCTGAATAAACACCCAAACGACGTACACGGTTCGCTAATAAATGTGCGAACTGACTTCCGAAATCGAGTATTGCGATTTTATTCATCACCAGCAGTATTGCTAGTTTCAGTCGTTTCGTCCAGCTCTTCTACAGGTTCAGGCTCTTCTACAGGTTCAGGCTCGACTCCCGCCCAATCATCTCGTTGAATCACCGTTACCGTTCGTGGACTTGGAGTAATCACATTTCCATTCAGATCACGAAGATCTCTCAATGTCACCTCATACCGTTCGTCCGCTTGAAGCGTCATTCCTGTCGTTGTCAGAATCACGGCCGATCCATCCACAGTAATATTTGAAATACTGATAGCGTCTGTCACGGTAGAGTCCGAATAATCTTCATCAATAATCTGATAGAGAAGGCCATCACCCGCATAATCCATAGCAACTGGTTCATTGAAGACAATGGTTATTTCATTGAGTGCAGTGATTTTGTGCATCACAATGCGAGGTGGATTTTCATCCTCCAGCATGCTGAATGACAGGTTCAAATCTTCTAAGAGATGTCCGTCGTAAAAGGCTACATTTTCATGAACCATTAATCCATCACTCTCCATCGACATTCCCTGTGGAACTCGTACTACTACTTCATAATGGTCTGCATTTGTTCCCGCTTGTTTGTGTAGATGAAGGAAGTATTCACCGTTTTGCCACACGTATTCTGGTAACTCATAGTTGTACATGTAAGTTTCTGATTGGCCAGGTTCAAGCGAAACCAGTTCACCAATAATCAAAGCTGAATCGGTCTCTTCCATGATGTCACTTCCCACTAAAACGTCAGATCCCAGAGGCACCAAAGTCCGCAGATAACCGGTATAAAGACCACTGAGTGGAATGTTCCAAATTCCTTCATGAGAAAGTGTGACAGTAACCGTGGCACTCACCACAGGATTGCCCAAAACATCCATGGCTTCACCAACATCCAATACGTATTTTACATCTCGAGTGATGTAACGATTCGACTTCACCCCTCCATAGTTGGCGTCATTTATTACAAGGAAATCTCCCGCATCTGACTCTGGCAATGAGCCATTCCATCCTCGTTTTGCAAAGGTTTTCTCAATTCGGTTTCGAGTTAAACTAGCTAGCAAATGTTTCTCATCAAAGGCTTGCTCCACCATGTTGATTATTCCTGGAATTCGCCATGGCAAAATGCTCCGTGCAATGAGCTGTTTAACCAGGGGAGAAGTGATGTTTTTACGATTGGCAAGTGCTTCTTCGTCGTGCCTATCAATGTCTGAAACTACGCCAGAAAGCGTCTCAAATAAATTGTCTTCAGTCAGTTCATAACCCTCCACATTCAAAGGTTCATACCGACCCACAAACTCTTCAAGAAAGTGGAAATCTGCAGCGATCACTCCATCAATTGTTTCGTCAGGATAGACCATGTTATAAAACTCAATCAGTTTGTCTTTAGCCACGGTAAAGTCAGGATCGTAATTTGCGTCACGGAAGTTGTGCCCCTCATAATCTTCCCCTTCAAGCAATGTAGCCAAAACTAGGGGAGGCTCCACGTAGTCATGGTCGTCAATATCTCCATAAACATCTTTAAATTCAATTCCTGCATAAAAACCATGGCTGAAACGCAGGACTCCATAGGTTGAAATGAACCCTCCGGTTGGTCGGAGCTCATAATTATTTTGGAAAAGCACAATGTAGCTTCGATTCCCAAAAGGGAAGCCCGTCAGCGCTGGATAACGGAACATCATGAACCGAAATGACCCAAGAAAAAGCCAGGCAATAAATAGCCCTGCTACAAATACAGCCAAAGCCCAATGTAGAACTTGCTTCCACTTTGGTTTCTTAGATTTACCAAACTTAGGCAATTCTACCTTTGGCCATTTGAATTGAGTTTTTGGCTTTTCAGGCTGAATCCGCTTTGAAGCATTGTAGCCATTGTTGCCGTAGTAGTGATTGGTCATGCAAGGGGATCAGATGGGACAACTATAACACAAGGCATGCATAAAAATAGCCCTGTCAGACTACAGAAACCCCTCTGTTCGCATAATATTTGAGGAATTCATGAACAGGCATTGTGTGATCCTCCTGAGTGTCATAACTCACAAAACCAGATGGATTATGAAGCGTGATTGTATTTGCCATTTTATCGTATCCAGTAACCAACACTAGATGCCCACCCTTTTGTGTGAGACTGGCGGTTTCATATCCGCGAATATTTGGATTTACAGACACAATAACAAGTTTTCCATCTGAAAGTAGCTTCTGCAGACCACGCACATTAGCTCTTGTATATATTTGCGCACGTAATCCATACTGCTCAATCCAATCTGTAAATTCTTTGTACTTCATACCAGAAATTTCTGATGCCCCCTCTCTGTAGACATCATGTTTTAACGCATCTTTCGCAAGAGTAACAATTCCTTCTTTTCTGCTTTTGAAATGCTGCAATGTCATTGAAGTACATGCCATTCCACACGTAGTCAGCACCCACTTAGCGTATTCTTCTGGTGAAAGTGCACCAGTGTC
>JBLIGW010000067.1:0-4827 GCA_047635955.1 Oceanicoccus sp. | reverse complement strand
GGTAAGCATTGGTTTTTTCTAGTGATAAATTCATATTATTTTGGGTAATAAAAAACCACGCATTTGCGGGGTGGAGGTTTTAAAAGTTTCACTTGGCGTCAATGTAGGTGCCCAAGCAGTGATAAATAACCTCCTTCACCATGATGAAGCCAGTAGGCGACTCGAGTGATAGTCGCAGTGCTTACACCAGTGTTCTTGTTTATCTGTCGGTAAGAAGTACCTGCTTGAACTTGTTTAGCAACTTCAAGTCTCTCTGACATAGATTTGAGTTCAGAAATTGTACATAAGTCTCGCAAGAAAGATTTAGCTTCTTTAGGCGAGTTAATGCTGTAAAGTGCTTTGCAGAGCTGATCAATTAGCGGGTTTTTCTTCAGTGAATCTTCCATGAGTATGTTTTAACGTGTTAACACGGTAAACGTCATGAGGAGTTTTGTCAAATTTTTATATTTTGAGCTTAGCTTTTTCTGCTACAATCAAGCTATATAACCCAACCCATAATATGAAAAAATTCATAATTTCCATTTCCGTATTCGCCTTGTTTCTAACAGGTTGTTCTTCGTTATTAGGCGAAGTAGATGACCCAGTTGAGACAGTAGCTCCAAATCTTGCTTCGATCATGAACCTTTCAGTAGTTGAACCTGCAACTGTGCTTGTTGGAGAAACTTACGAAGTAACAGTGGTACTTGAAAATACAGATGACGTGAGTCACTTGCTTACTAGTATCGATATTGGTGACACTTACCTGGCAGGAAGCACACTTGAAGGATCAAATCCTGCTTACCTTGAGGAATGGGATTTCAGTGATTACGGATTCCAAAGTTACGATTACCAAATGAACCTGACTCCAGGTAAGGCACTCACTATTGTTTACAGCTTTGTTGCTGAAACAAGTGGTCTATACGAAGGGTCTCTTGATGTTTGTATCGATACGGAAGTTGATTGTCTCTACAACCCACTTTCTACAGAAATTCAATAAGAACGCACTAAAAAAAAGCACCTCCACTAGGGAAGTGCTTTTTTTATTAACTTAGAAAGTTATTATTGAAGCTCAACAGATGCACCTGCATCTTCAAGAGTCTTCTTAACTTCTTCAGCCTTAGCTTTGTCACCGTTTTCAAGAACAGTTCCGTTGCTATCAACAACAGCCTTAGCTTCTTTGAGACCAAGACCAGTGATTTCACGAACCGCTTTAATAACAGCGATTTTTTGTCCACCTGGACTTGTAAGTACAACGTTGAAGCTTGATTTTGCTTCAGCGGCACCAGCATCTCCACCTGCACCAGGAGCTGCAGCAACAGCAACAGGAGCGGCAGAAATTCCGTATTCTTCTTCCATGAACTTAACTACGTTGTTAACTTCAATGATGTTTAGTTTTTCGAGAGCGTCAATGACAGCTTTTTCTCCTTTTGAGAGCTCGATCTTTTCTACTTTTTCTTCAGACATGAGATCTAGATTAGATAAATAATTATTCAGATTTTTCTTCAGAATCTGCAGTAGCAGGTTCTTCAGCAGGAGTTGCTTCTTCAGCTGGAGCTTCAGTAGCTTCTTCCTTTGGTGCTTCAGCTACAGGAGCTGGAGCAGGTGCGTCTTCTGCAGGTAGTTGCTCAGCGTAAGCAGTAAGAGTTCGGGCAAATGACCCAAGTCCACTGTTAAGAGCGCCGTGGAATCCTCGTAGAGGTCCTTGCATCATACCAACAAATTTAGCGAGTAGTTCATCTCTAGATGGGAGGTCAGCAAGTTCGTGAGTCTGTGTGATTGTCAGAACTTTACCTTCCATGATTCCACCCATAAGTTTCACCACTTCTACCTTTTTAGAGGTAGCTTTGATAAGTTTCGGTCCGGAAACAACATCATCAAAAGAGAATGCAGCTCCAACCGTACCTTCAATAATTTCGTTTGGAAGTTCGATTCCAATTTCTTTAGCAGCCAATTTAAACAGAGTACGTTTAGCGACTTTGAACTTAACACCACTTTCGCGCATTTCGTTACGCATGGTACTAATTTCTTTAACGCTCATACCCGCATATTGACCAAAAGAAACAGATTTCGCGTCTTTGAAGAGCTCAACGAGCTCCGCTAGTACTTCTTTCTTCTTTTGTCTTGAAACAGCCATAAGATTATTTTCAGTTAGATTAATGGAGAAGTTTTAAGCTGAGCCGACCATCCTTTTAAAAAAGAACCCAACTCGCGTCGTTTAGATTGCGAGTCGAATTCATAGAATGAATCCAGCTTTCACATCTCGGTAGGGCTTCTCTTACTCTCCATCAGGGTAAGTGCCTACTGTCTTGAACGCGGAGCGATTCTAGGTCAGTTTACCCTGATTGTAAAGCTAAAAGAGCTTCTACCAATGAGTGGGGTCATTTGCTAATTTCATGTCTGGAAGAGTAGACGCTGAACTTGAACGACGGGGGGCTAAGGGTGTCGCTCTACGTACAGAGCCTTGAATTACATTAGAAGCAAGAATGGCTAAGGCTGTGGGAACATCCCGCCATTCACTTCCAGATTCATAAATGCCTTCGCCAGGAATGTTCACTTCTTTGTATTCAGTTTCAACTGAAAGTGCTCGAACTACTGCCTTATGCGAATCGTCAGTGCTTCCCCATAAGGTTCGAAGTGATTGTAATTGAGTTTCTCTATCCTGACCTTGTAGGCTCTCAAGGGTAATATCCTCCAGTCTTGTTTGAGTGTCTGAGTAATCTTCTGCCATATTTAGTTTGGTTAGTAACGAATAAATATTAAATTAAAAAATCCCCGCTGGAGGTCCTAGCGAGGTACATATCTGTGAAATTGTAGACTACAGATTAGCGGCCGCGCTCGGGAGCGAAGAAAAAGTAAAAGCTGCTAAAAGATGTATTGTGTGTAGTCATTGAATCGACACTACGCCCATGTATTTATTAAGTCAAATCTTGGCTTTCAATGTGGTAAAAGTCCGCATTCCCCATTACAATTTGGCTAATGAACGACCTTTTAAGCCATATCGCACTCTTTCTTAAGGAAGCAAAGTCTCCACTTTTGGTGGTAGGCGGTCCTACTGCATCTGGGAAAACTAGACTCAGCGTGAAGCTAGCTGAAGAGTTTAATGGAGAAATTATTTCAGCGGATTCAATGCAGGTTTATAAGAAGATGCACATTGGAACGGATAAAATTGATGCCGTGACCCGTAAGCGGGTTAAGCATCATTTGATTGATATCCGTAATCCTGATGAGCGCTTCACTATGGCAGATTTTAAACGAGAAGCTCAACGTGCAATAACAGATATTTCCAATAGAAATAAATTGCCTATTTTGTGTGGAGGAACGGGACTGTATTTGAATGCAGTTGTGGAGAATTATGAATTACAAGGGGCTGGTTCTGACCCTGTTATTCGTGAAAAATTACAAAAACTTTATGAAGAGCAGGGAGCAGATCATTTATATAATATGCTTCTAGATTTAGACCCAAAAACAGCAGCAAAAATCCATCCAAATAATGTGAGATTTGTAGCTCGCTCTTTGGAAGTTGTGATGCAAACCAAGAAGCCAATCGAGCCAAGAGGGGGGAAGCGAATGTATGACGTATTTAAAATAGGAATCAATTGGGACAGAGAAATTCTTTATGATCGAATCAATAAAAGAGTGGATGAAATGTTAGACGAAGGGCTGATTAATGAAATTAAATCTTTGATGATGGAGGGTTACGATGAGAAGTGTGATGCTATGTCTGGTTTGGGGTATAAGGAATATTTCCCTTATCTCAGTGGTGAAAAACCTTTAGAAGAGTGTTTAGCTCTACACAAACAGCGCACTCGTAATTACGCCAAGCGTCAGTTAACTTGGTTTAGAAAAGAAGAAGATATTTACTGGATTGAACCTGAAGAGTTTTATAAAATAACTGATTCCTAATGCACCTTAAATTCAAACACCTTTTAGAAATTGCAGAAAAGCTACGAGCTGAGTGTCCGTGGGACAAAAAACAAACCCTTAAATCACTGCTTCCTCATTTGATTGAAGAGTGTGAGGAGGTGAAAGAAGCAATTGAAAGTGGAAAGAGTGAAGACATCGCTGATGAAATGGGGGATGTTTTGTTCACTATGCTTTTAATGGCTCAAATCGCGAGTGAAACCAATGACTTTGATATGGGTACTATTCTCGAGGCAAGTGCAGCAAAAATGATCTCAAGACATTCATGGGTTTTTGGAACGGATGAAGCGTCTACTCCAGAGGAAGCCACAGAACTGTGGTTAAAAAATAAAGCAAAAGAAAAGAAATGAAACAATGGAATTTAAGACATGAACGGAAAGCAGAGGAATCTTTGTGGCAAGCCTTGGTGGCCGCTAGAAAGATTGAAAACCCTGGAGCTTTTTTTGCAGCAGCAAGTCAGGAAGATCTTCATGACCCCTTTCTCTTTGATGACATGCGGAAATCAGTGGATAGAATCATGACCGCCATTCACGCAAAGGAACGAATTGTGGTTTATGGTGATTACGATGTAGATGGAACCAGTGGCTCCGCTATTCTTATTCATTCTATGCGTTTTCTTGGAGCGGAAGTGTCTTATCGAATTCCTCACCGAAGAAATGATGGTTACGGATTGCACAATCACTATGTTGAAGAGGTGGTTGAAAAAGGAGTGACGGTTCTGATTACCGTGGATTGTGGGATTTCTTGTCCCGACCAGGTTGAATTGGCGAACAAACTGAATCTAGATGTGATCATTACAGACCATCACACTGTGCCAGCTAAACTTCCAAAGGCCTACGCTATTTTGCATCCTGACTTGTCTGAAAACTATCCATTCAAATATTTAGCAGGAAGTGGAGTAGCCTTTAAATTGGCATGCGCACTTTT
>JBLIGW010000066.1:0-5118 GCA_047635955.1 Oceanicoccus sp. | reverse complement strand
GCTAAGGAGTACAAAGCTCATCAAGAAAATTATTCAACGGCCGTTTATGACGCGCATCATAGTGAAAATAGAGAGAATCAAGATTCTTTGCCAACGCTTAGCGTTCACACAGGTATGAAGATGGCAGCTTAGCCCTTCACTACAAATCCAATAATCCTTCCTGGTACGAAGATTTCTTTAACGATTTCTCCTTCAAGGAATTTAGCTACATTCTCCATTGCTTTGGCGGCTTCAAGCGCCGTTGATTTTTCTACGTCTTTAGCGAGATCAATGGTTCCTCGGAGTTTTCCATTTACTTGAATCCCATAGGTCACGGTGTCTTCCACAAGTAGTGATTCGTCAGCGACAGGCCATTCCGCATTGAATACGCTTCCTTCGTGTCTAGTCATCTCCCACATTTCTTCAGCGAGGTGAGGTGCAACAGGAGCGAGCACGCGAATAATCATGTCTTTATGTTTGGCAGAAAGTCCATTTTTCATGGCGTCATTGGTGAGTTCCATTAGAGTAGCAATCACAATATTGAAGGCCATTTTTTCAATAGCATCACTCGCACGTTTAACAGCTTTGTGAACGGTGGCATCCATTCCTTCTCCAGAAGGAGCTTCTTTCATCACTCGGAACAGTCTATCGACAAAGCGAGCCACACCGGTGATTCCTTTGTCGTTCCAGTCTCCCCCTTGATCGAAGGGTCCCATAAACATGAGATACATTCTAAAGACATCACTTCCATATTTTTCTACAAATTCATCAGGGCTCACACTGTTTCCCTTGGATTTACTCATCTTAGCCCCATCTTTGGTGATCATTCCTTGGTGAACCAATCGTTTGAAAGGTTCTTTGTGGTCCACGAGGCCCATTTCATTCATTACTTTGTGTATGAATCGAGCGTAAAGCAGATGCATACAAGCATGTTCAGGTCCTCCCACATACATATCTACCGGAAGCCATTTGTCGGCACGGTCTTTTTTCCACGGCAAGTCAGTATTCATTGAGTCAGGGTAGCGGAGGTAATACCATGATGAACAAACAAAAGTGTCCATTGTGTCCACTTCTCGTTTTGCCGGCTTTCCGCAGCTTGGACAATCCACATTCACAAAGTCATCTGAGTCCGCCAAAGGAGATTTCCCTTTAGGCACGTAATCTTCCACATGTGGATGAACTACAGGCAGATCTGCTTCAGGAACGGCTACTTCTCCACAATCTACGCAATGGATAATAGGGATCGGTGCTCCCCAGTATCGTTGACGTGAAACCAACCAGTCTCGAAGACGGAAGTTTACGGTTTTTGATCCGAGTTTCTTTTCATTCAGCCATTCAATCATCTTTAACTTGGCTTCTTTCACTTTTAATCCATTCAGGAACTCAGAATTAACTAGAAGTCCGTTGTCCGTGAACGCTTTTTCTTGAATGTTTTCACCTCCTTCAACCACTTCAGTGATTCTAATTTCATATCGTTTGGCAAATTCATGATCTCTCTCGTCATGAGCAGGAACAGCCATGATGGCACCCGTTCCATAAGTCATGAGTACGTAATCAGCAATCCAAACCGGTATCTTTTCACCATTCACCGGGTTGATAGCGTATGAGCCGGTAAAGACTCCAGATTTATCTTTATTAAGTTCTGTTCGTTCCATTTCAGATTTAGATTTTGCAGCTTTTTGATAAGCTGCCACGTCTGTTTTTTGATCTTCAATTGTGAGTTTTTCGACTAAAGGGTTCTCAGGAGAAATAACCATGTAAGTCGCTCCAAACAGTGTGTCTGGACGAGTGGTGAATACTTCAATATTTTCTTCCATTCCATCTACTTTGAATGAGAGTTCCGCTCCTTCACTACGGCCAATCCAGTTCCGTTGCATGGCAATGGTGTTTTGAGGCCAATCCACTTCAGAATAGTCGAGTAGTTTATCCGCGTAATCTGTAATTTTAAAGAACCATTGAGTTAGTTTTTTCTGGATCACTTCATTATTACATCGTTCACAGTGCCCATTGTCCACTTGTTCATTGGCCAAAACGGTCTGGCAGCTATTACACCAGTTAACCGGAGCCGCTTTTCTATAAGCTAAGTCTTTTTTGTAGAGTTGAAGGAACAGCCATTGAGTCCATTTGTAGTACTCAGGGGAGCTGGTTTCTACTTCAAGATCGAGGTCATACATTCCTCCAATTGCAGCAATCTGTTCTTTCATCTTATCAATGTTCGTTCGCGTGGTTTCTGCCGGATGAACCCCAGTTTTAATCGCATAGTTTTCAGCAGGAAGTCCAAAAGAATCGAATCCCATAGGTTGGAATACGTCGTGACCTTTCATTTTCATATAACGACCCCAAGAATCCACAGGAGCGTAGTTGTACCAGTGACCAATATGAAGCTTGTCTCCAGAGGGGTAAGGGAACATCACCAAGTTATAGTATTTAGGTTTGTCGCTTCCTTCTAAATCAGCTTTAAAGATCCCAGAGTCTTTCCAGGCCTTCTGCCACTTCTCTTCGGTGTGTTGCGGGTTGTATTTGACGTGTTCCATAGTAGCCTCATGCTACCTGTAGAACGCTGTAGATTCAAGTTTTAGTGGCCTTCAGGGTGGATGTAGAGCATATCCGCTCGAGTTGCCTCTGCTGCCTGTTGAATCAAATGATTTTCTGCTCCCATGGAGTTGGCACCAAACACGAGTAGAGAAAGTGCAAAAGCAAGCAGTATTGAACTACTGATTGCTATGGCAATCTTATTTTTTCTATTTAATGTGCTGAATACGTCCATTTGAATTTTGTTTGGTCAATTAAGCTATTATATCATGGAAAAGCACTATCGTCAAGAGTCTAACAGGGTGTTTATTGTGATTGAGGCGCTTGCCAAAAGAGAGGAGAGTGTGTTAATAAGTGATTAAGATTAAATACTTAGTTTATGACTCGTTAGATCTCAAAGCTCGAAATATCTGATGACTTACCTACTTTTACAGAGCAACTGACGGCTTTAATTAAGTCAGAAGATGTTTTTAGGATCTTACAATTTCAATTTAGCTCGGTATGTGATCAGGAGCTTGATGAGGTGCTTCAAGAGGCTTATCTCAAGGCTTATCTTGGACAGGAGAGATTCTCAGGTAATGCTACTAAGTTGAAAGCCTGGGTGTGTCGAATTGCGAGAAATACTATGCTGAATCGGTTTAGGTCAGGAGCTTTTAAAGTTCTTGCGGACACTTGCAGGTTTGAAGATTTAGCATTGAGTACGAAAGCAGATCAAGTAGAGCAGGTTTATATTGATGCTTTTAATCAAGAATTGTTGAAGGTTTTAGCTGCATTGAGGGGTGACAAGCTTAGTTTTTTGAAGGCTCACACTCTCGAGGAGCTTCCTCGTCCTGAAATGGCTGAACGGTTTAATATGAGGCCTGGTGGAGTTGGGGTTAAGCTTTCAAGAATTAGAAAGCAGGTAAAGGAGACACTTAGAATTCGTGGCTTCGACCTTCCATTTTTGGTTTAAATCTGCTATAATTAACAGATTTAAACACTCATTTATGAATCTAATTCTTGCAATCCTACGCACGGTGCCACTCTTCCAAAGTCTGACGGAGGAACAGCATGAGGCTATTATGGAACACATCACCATGGAATATTATCCAACGCACTACAAGCTTTTTGAAAAAGGGCTAGTCGGAGATGCAATGTACATAATTAAGTCAGGACAGATCCGAATTCATAACGAAGAGCAGGACTTAGCCACTCTCGGCGAAGGACAGTTTTTTGGTGAAATGTCATTAATCGAGGATCAGCCCCGAATGGCAAGCGCAGAGACCTTGTCAGATTGTGAAATCTTTGTTTTAAAAAGGGAAGACTTTTCGGAGCTGATGGGAAAAAGCCCAGATATTGCACAAAGTGTGCGGGCCGCTTATGAGGCTAGAAAAGCTGAAAATGCCAATAACTAAGCCTTCTCAATGATCGTACTTCAACTTCTTATCGCACATCTCTTAGGAGATTTCTTTTTTCAATCTAATGAACTTCTTAAAAAGAAGTATAAGACCTGGACGGGAACTTTTCAGCATGTATTGATCGTTACTTTCTTTACAGCTCTGTTGCTCTTTCCTTATTGGAATACATCTCAGGCTTGGATAGTAGTGGGGATCATATTTGGAGTTCATTTTGTGCAAGACATGCTGAAAGTTGAGTTTGATAAGCGTTTCAACGCAGTTAAACGCAGTGTGGTCCCCTTTTTTGTGGACCAACTACTCCATATCTCACTTATTTGTGTTTTAGGGCGAAAGTTTGTGGCATTACCTACCTTGAATCTGCCTGACTGGGTGGATTTACTTTATTTTTCAGATCCGTTTAATGTTTTGGTAGTGAGTCTACTTCTTTTGACTTACACCTTTGATATCACTCGTTTCCAATTCACACGTCACAACAATAATAAGCTTAAAAATTATCATCCAGACAAAAAGGGGATGATGATTAGAATCTTTGCTTTTAGTTTGTTTTATCTCGGGACCTTTCTAGCTTTGGGCTTTGATTTGTTCGCGTAGTCTCTCACCATCGTCTTCATCTTCTTTAGAGGTAAGTTCAAGGAATGTGAATGTCCAAACGGCCGTAGCAAACACTTCGAAGATACCAAGGAAGTAGGCTGCAAAATAGAGAGCAACCAGTCCTGCTGTAGATCCTATTAAAACGCCCAAGTTAGCGAGAGTTAGGCTGGCAAACAAGAAGATAGGGGCAATGACAAGAATAGGGATTAAAAGGGCAATCAGTAGGTTTAGTATGGTTCGAATTGAAATGATAGCCATCAGCAAAAACATAAAGAGAGTGTGGTGCCAGTGACGAACAACCAGTGCACTACTAGCCATCATACTTTTGAAGACTCCCTTGTTGTCGATCACAATAAAGAATTCAGAGTAAGTGAAGAGAACGCTGAGTATCAGCCCAATAATGGCAAAGAGAACTAGAGCCCAGAGAAAAAGCATGAATGCGTCTACACCAAGCATGCGAAGGATCAATGCACCTTCTGTAATTAGGGAAACAATACTGAAAGTCTTGATAGCAAGTTGGTATTCAAACAGTTGAAGAAAACGATTGAATCCAAAGCTAACTCCTTCAAACATACTGACTTTTTGTCCTGCTCTGATTTTTGCGAGCAGTTGTATTAAT
>JBLIGW010000065.1:0-5288 GCA_047635955.1 Oceanicoccus sp. | reverse complement strand
TTTCTGAAAAGGGATCATTACCCCTGTGCCCTCCTCAATTTTAGTACCTTGTGGCACTTCATAGGTGAGACGTTCTCTTCGTCTGGCGTAGGCATGGTTAACGAGCACTTCAGCGTACATGAGAAATTTTTTAAATGTGTGTCAGGAGTGTATAGTATAGCCCGACTCTAAAATTATAAACATGAAACTACGACACGTTCTCGCCACGGCCCTTATTACTGCGCTTTTTGCTATGCCTTTGGCTCAAGCGGCTAGTTTTGAATCTAGTATTCAAAGTGGATTTATTAAGAAAAATTCTATTATTACAGAACATTTTCGTTTGGAATTTTCGGATTTAATTGAAGGACAAGCGGATTCAGATAATGACGGGATTGCTGATGTGATTGAATTGCTTGCTGAAACTGCTGAACTTTCGTGGGAAGTTTTTATCGATGATATGGGCTACCCTGAAGTGAACTCAGACTCTGAGCGTCGAACGGCGATTATTCTGGATGATAATGATACTTATCTTTCCGCAGGTGCTTTGGGAATAACTTCTATTCTGAGTAATGGAGATCCTTATGTAGCGATTAATCCTTTTCTGTCAGATGAGCTGCTTCAAGTGACCATGGCACATGAGTTTTTCCATGTGATTCAATTTGATATGGGTGTTGATTTTGCTTATTACGATCAAGGAATAAATTTGGCTGAATCCACCGCAACGTGGAGTGAAGATTTGCTTTATGACGATATTGATGACTATGTGGGGTATTTGAATGATTATTTTGACTATCCAGATTTTTCAATTTTTGCGGCTTACGTGCCTTCAGGGACTTTGTATGAATACGCAATGAGTATCTGGCCACGTTACCTGTCTGAACAATTTGGTGATGATGTGGTTTTGGGTATTTGGGAAGAGTACCAATCTTCTTCAGTTGACTATGCTGATATGGCTGCTTTGTATGAAGTGGTTTCTGAAGTTGTGGGTGAGGAAGGGGGTTTTCTAGATGAAGCCTACGCTGAATTTGCTCTTTGGAATTTAGATCTGGACTATTACGAAGAGGGGTATTTGTACCCTGATGTTTTTCTTCTAGACGATTTGGTAATGGGAGAGCTTACTTTGATTGACGAAGTTTATGCTCCTGCCCTTTATGGGTCCAATTATCTTTATTTTGAAAATGATGGGAGTGACGATGCCTTCTACTTCCAAATGGTTAAGGCAGATGGTGTTGAGTATGCGCTCACTTTGGTTCCTGTAGACGGGAATGATTACTTGGGTGAGGAGGCCGTGAGAGTTTATGTTGATGAGTATGAAGAAATGGCTGAGACTATTTCTATCTCTGATATGGGTTCTTATGATGCGGTGGTTGTTATTATTTCAGCACTTGATGCTGATTTTGATTCAGTTTCAGATCCAGACCTGATTTTTGACGAAGGTTACCTTTACTACTACTACGCTCAATATGGAGACGTTCCTGAAGTAGATACAACTACCGTTGAAGTTGAAGAGACAGGTGATAAAGATGGAGAAGAGCCGGCTCAAAATAATGAGGTTCGAATTACAGATGAACTAACTTTGAGTATTAACTCTTATGATTCTGACTCAGCAACGCTTTCTTGGAATCGACCGGATAGTGACATTGTTCTGTATGACATTTGGTACGTAGATGGAAACGATGATTGGTATGTAAAAACAATTGATCAAGGTTACATAACTTCTTCAGTTGTAACAGGCTTGGAAGACAGTGAGTCATATACTTTTGAGGTTTATGCTTATGATTCAAATGAAGATCAAGTAGGTGAGGTGAGTAATAACATTACGCTCACCACTGAAGAGTGGTTGTTTACGGATCTATCTTTCTTAGATGATCATTATGAGTCCATTTCCAGCTTAGTTGATATGGGAGTTTTTGAAGGATACCCTGATGGAAGTTTTAATTCTGATGGAGTTATCAATCGAGCGGAACTACTTAAAATTCTAATTGAGGCTCGTGAGATTTCACCAGATGAAAATACTTACAAGAATTGTTTCCCTGACGTGAGGGACGAATGGTATTCAAAATATGTTTGTTATGCTGAAGCCCAGGGATGGGTGGCTGGTTATCCTGATGGAACGTTCCGTCCAGGAGATACAGTTAACAAGGTGGAAGCTTTGAAAATCTTATTCAATGTTTATGAAGAAGGTTTAACTGAAGGTGCTACCGTGAGCAGGCTTTCTTATCCTGATTTGGATACTAGTGCTTGGTACGCTATTTACGTCTGGAAGGCCTCTTCTCTTGGTATCCTGGAGGAAACACCCGGTGAAGACTTTAACGCTTCAGATGGACGTTCTCGTGGGGATATGGCGGAAGAACTTTATAGATACTTGGTTCAGTTGTAGCTTAGTGAAAAAGCCCTGCCGGAATGGGGGGCTTTTTGTTTACGTGAGTGAATCAGCAGTGTCTTGAATGCGCTTTGCTCCTATTTTAAATACTTGTTCGTGATTTAGCTCGCCTTGATTCATTGCGTCAAGCATTGACGCTGTGATGCCTCCAGGGGTTGCAACTTCTGTAATTTGTTTCTCAAACTTGCCTTTAGCTATGACTTTTTGGATTATGGCTTGGGGAACCTTTTTAGGGATGCCAAGTATGGATTCTGTGAGCTTGCACCACTTGTTTAACCAGGCTGTGGCTTCATTAGGATGGTTATGGTGTTGCCAGGCTGCAATCCCAGGCAGACAGCCTAAAAAGGGCGTCATAGCGTCAATGTCCGATTCTTTCTTCGTTTGAATCAAAGGGTACTGGGAAACGGCAGCGAGTAGCTCTGCAGCTTCTCTGTTTTCTTCAGAGATTATTTGCATGAAGTCGATGTCTGCCATAGCTCGAATAATTGTGGTTTTGCTCCCAACAATTTTTGCTAGCCAGTCTTTTGGTAGAGCAGCTGCAAAAGAGATTACAAGTTTACCTTCTAGGTAAGGTTTGAGCTCAATTAGAGCATCTTTTACGTGTTGGGGTCTTACGGTAAGCAAAATCAGATCAGAGTTTTTAGCAACAGTTGTACTTTCTTTTCTGCTATGAGAAATTATTAATTCAAATTGAGTTTTGCTTTGAATCTTATGCGCCAAGGCGCTGCCAAAATGTCCATGGCCAATTAAGCCAATTTTAAGAGTTTTCATTTGTTCATTATTAGGCTGAAGTTGTATTCATACCATTCTCGATTGTTGATGTCTTTTTCAGTTTCTGTTAGCCATGCTTCCCAGAATAGAAAGCCATCTTCCCCCCAAAGTACGTATTCTGTTTTGGTTACTCCGTAAACATCAGCAGAGAGCATGATGAGCTCAACAAGTTCAATCTTTGAGTCTTCACTCTGACTGAGGGCAACGTTACTGCGGAGTATGATTTGTTCTACAGGTAGTACTGTGGCAATGGCGTAAAACCAAAGTGCCATGAAGCTGAAGGCTTTGAATAGATTGAGTTTCTTTTTTGAAAAGCTAGCCCAGGCTAGGATAATGAAAACAATGAGTCCAAATAGCGTTGTGTAGGCTGCAAAGAACTTTTCATAACTTAGTCCGTGGTTTGTCACATAAAGAGCCATACGCCATGCTGCAGAGACAAGAAGTAGTCCTGAGGTCATGATGAATACTTTCAAAATGATCTGAGCAGGTTTTTGAGTTCGTCGGTAAAAGTTGAAGAACAAAACACCATTGAGTATCGATAGGAAGAAAAGTTGCCAAAATCCAGATTTTACAAACTGAACGGTGCTATTGAAATTAATAGGTAGGCTTCCAACAAAGAGGTAAGAAACTTGAATGCTGAGGAAGAGTAGGTAGGTCCCAAGTAGTCCACCTAAAACAATTCCTGAAATCCAGTCGTCGTGGGCTTTGAGTTCAGGTTCATCTTTAAGTTGAATCTTTCCAATCCATCCTTTGAAGAAAGCAAGAAAAGCAACAGAAAGTGTGATGAAACTAATGGATCTCCATATTAGACTTCCATTAAGTAGGTCTGCGATTTTCTTGTTAATTGTGTTGAGATAGCTATTGAATACGGCATCGGCAGATCCTAGTAGAGGTAGAACAACTACAAGCAAAAGAATAAGTAAAATTCCTAGTCCAATGAGAATGCTTTTAGCACGTTTGTTACTTTTGAATCGAAATATTTCTTGAGTGAGTTGAGTGACGCTTTTCTCAACTTTCATTGTAGGTTTTAGCAGGTGATGTCCTAATTGTGATAAGAAATCTAAGCCCCACCATCTTTTTTTTCCTGATTCCATTTGTCCGTAAAGGTAGAAAACTCCTGTGCTGAGAGGAAGAACTGCAAGTGAAATAAACTTAAGCCATGGGTTCTCATAAAGTCCGAAGCTGAGTGCCATGAGCAGAAGTGGGATCCAGATGGCGGATCGTTTTTTTAGTTTTGGACTTGGTGATTTATGGAAAAGGTATCCAAGTAGCCCTATCCAGAAAACACTGGCATTCCACCCGAGAGCCATTACTCCTTTGTCCCAGAACCCCCAGTGGGTGAGTACCATAAAGAAAGCAAGCGCGAGTGCAGCCAGGGTGTCAGATGAGAACCATGCGCTTGTTTTGAGTTTTTTCATGTTCATAATTTAAGTTAATTAAATTATGAGTCTTGATGCTCAAAAAGCAAGGGTTTCCTTGAAATGGTGCACCCGATAGGATTCGAACCTATAACCCTCGGTTCCGAAGACCGATGCTCTATCCAGTTGAGCCACGGGTGCACACGCACGCGATTCTAAATCAACTTAGATGCTTTGACAAGCTTAATCGATCTTGATGTTGATGATTGCAACTCGTGTGGCTTCTAATACGCCAGAGGCTGGTCTTTCCTGGACACCTGCATAGCTTATTGACTCCTCAATTCCAAATTCTTTTAATTGAGTAAGTGCGTCATCTAAACTTTTTCGAGCAGCTTCAGGACTGAATTCTGCTGACTCTTGAGAGTTGATAAGTCGAAAAGTTATGGAGTTATCATTCTTGTAGCGTTCTATGGAAAACCATAAAGCTTTCATTGCTGGATCTATTAAAGCGTAAAGGATGTTAATTCTTTTTTCTTTTAGTGCTGCTGGGAGTTTGTTCGTACCGGTTCTTTCAAACGCAGGCCATTCAATACTCTCACGAGTTTTTATTCTTTGTATCTCCATATTTTAAGGTGAAATCTATTAAAGGGGAAAGCGGGGCTAGATCTAATTCTGAACTATCAGAGTAAGTAGACTTTTGAAAGTTGAGAATGCTAAGGGCTAAGGTTTTGTCATAGATGAAATAATCTTTACTGCTTATCTCTGTCGATGTCCATCAAAAAAAACAATTTAAGTCA
>JBLIGW010000064.1:0-5570 GCA_047635955.1 Oceanicoccus sp. | reverse complement strand
ATCAGGACGAATAGATTCACCTTATTGGGCTATGCAGGCACTTTTGGCAGATTCAAGTTTGGTAGCCATGGATAAAGCAATGAAATTAGAACAACTTAATCTTCAAAGGCGTGAGATCACTCAGGCCATTCAAGAGGAAGCAGAAACAAAGGTGGATCATTCCCAGCCTTTGCTGATGGCATCTCACCCAGAGTGGCCAAGTGGAATTGTGGGTTTGATTGCGGGACGACTCCAAGAGAAATATGGAAAACCTTCGTTTATTATGGAGGAACGTGGAGACTTTGTAGTGGGTTCAGCACGGAGTTTACCTGGTTTCCATTGTGTAGAAGCTATTCAGTCTTCGGCTGATCTACTCGAGAACTTTGGAGGTCATAAGCAAGCCGCAGGATTCAGATTGAAGAAAGAAAACTTGGAATCATTCATTCAAAGCATGCAGGATTATGCCCGTGATTACTTTGAGAAACAGCCTTTGGTCTTGCAGTTGGATGTGGATCTTCATTTAAAGGACTCAGATTTAACTCTTGAATCCATTGATCGTTTATCTGGTTTTGCCCCTCATGGAATTGGGAACCCCGTTCCTCTCTTTATTATGAAGGATGTGACCGTGATGAGTTCTAGGCCTGTGGGTGCAACGGGGGATCATTTAAAATTCACGATTCAATTTGGAGATGCGATTATTGATGGAATTGGCTTCCGATTTGGTAAACAAGAGGAAGAATTTGAGAAAGCAACAGAGGTGGTAGTGCAGTTAGATATCAATGAATGGAACGGAATTCGTAAGCCTCAAGTTAAGCTGGTTGATTTTCATTAGACAAAAGCTTGTATTGCGCAGCAGAAAGCGATACAATGCTTGACTTGCCGTGTCTAGACAAACATGGTAGAAAATGGTAAAATTAACAGATTAAACATAGGAATGACAAATATTAACCAAAATCAATCGGAAGAACTTATCTTGAAAGCGAACAATATTCTTATTGCTCCTTCCTCTCCTGATGGGGATTCAATTGGTAGTGCTTTAGCGATGATGTTGGTACTGAGACGGATGGGAAAACAAGTGACGGTGATTTCTTCAAATGAAATTCCTGAATACCTACAATTCCTCCCTTTTACTGAAGAAGTTGAGACAGAACTATCTAGTAGTAAAGATTTTGTAATCTCACTTAGTACAGAAGGTGCTGAGGTTGATCATCTTAAATATGAAGTAGAAGCAGGAAAAATAAACATTATTGTGACTCCTAAAAATGGGCAGTTCAATGGACATGACATTAGTTTCAAAAGTCCAGGAGCTGAATTTGATCTGATCATTACCGTAGATACGGGTGATTTGGTTCAACTTGGAACTTTTTACACAGACAATAAGGAAATGTTTGATAACTCAACCGTTCTGAATATCGATCATCATGCTTCAAATGGGCATTTTGGTTCTCACAACTGGTTAGACTTCAATGTTGCAGCAACAACTCAGTTGCTCACGCCATTGATTCTTAAGTGGGAAAAAGAGTCTGAAGAAATGCTAGTTGATGAAGATGTAGCCACTCTACTTTTAGTGGGGATCATTACAGACACAGGAAGTTTCCAACATAGTAATACTTCACCAGAGGCGTTTGAAATAGCAGCCGACCTTCTTGAACATGGCGCGCGTCAGCAAGAAATCATTAAACAAATTTTCAAAACTAAGAGTTTAGAAACCCTAAAACTATGGGGACGAGTGCTTTCAAAGATTTCATATCTACCAGAAAGTAAATTAGTTTATTCAACCGTGACTTTGGAGGATGTAGTAGATACAGGGGCAACGATAGATGACACCGGAGGTATTATCGATGAATTGATGTCCAATGCACCGGACGCTGAAGTAGTAATGCTTCTGAAAGAAAAAGAACCAGGATTTGTGGGTGGAAGTCTTCGAGCTCCAGGGTCAATGGCCGACGTAAGTGAAATTGCAGGGATGATTGGCGGAGGTGGTCACAAAAAGGCCGCAGGGTTCCGTATTAGAGACAAATCTTTCGAAGAGGCTAAACAGATCGCCATTGAGGCGGTTCGTACGTATATGAACGAAAAACAAGGAGTAAGCGAAGCTTTGGAAGGAAAACTTTTCCCAGGACTCGTTGTGAAACCTCAAACAAGTATTCCAGTTCCTTCACCAGGAGGAGAAGACATGTTACTTCAAGATTTCCGAAAACGACAAAATCCTGAAGAAGAGAAAATTAAAGACATGACCACTAAGTTTTTCCAAGACGGAGACGCTCAAGAAAAAACCGTGGAAGACATACTCAATGACATTAATCAGCCAAGTTCAGAAAGTACTGACTCAGATATGTCAGCATCGGTATAAACGTTGTTCACGTCGTCATCCTCTTCTAGCTTGTCCATAAGCCTGATGATTTTTGCTGCAACCGTTGCGTCATCAATAGGAGTGGCAGATTTTGATTTCCAGATCACATCGTCTTTTTCAACTTTATATCCTGCCGCTTGGATCGATTTTTTAACCGTGCTAAAAGAAGAAAGTGAGGAGTAGAGCCCAAACTTACCATCACCGGCATCTTCCATGTCATCAGCACCACAATCAATGAGAGCCAGTTCAGCTTCATCGTGATCTTTTCCTTCAAGGTCTACTAGGAAGAAAGCCATCTTATCAAATTTCCAAGCCGCACTCCCTGGAGTCCCTCCCGTTTTTGTCAGAATGGTTTTAACATTAGTGTTTGAACGATTCTTGTTGTCTGTAATCACATCAATCATAAACGCAGTTCCACCAGGCCCCATGGCTTCATAGGTGATTTCCAAGTATTGAGTTGCATCTTTATCGGATCCGCTTCCTTTTTTAACGGCTCGGTCAATATTGTTGTTGGGCACATTGTCAGCTTTGGCACGATCAATAGCACTTCGTAGGGTAGGGTTCATCTCCGGGTCACCTCCCGCTTTAGCAGCAATGGCAATCATCTTTGCATGCATGGTGAATATTTTCCCACGCTTAGCATCATTTGCACCTTTCTTGTGTTTGATCGAAGCCCATTTACTATGACCGGACATATTGATTTTGGGTTAGTTCTTTTCTTTAATCTAACTTGAGCGTACCGCTTCCGCAATTATTTCTGCTACTCCCTCCTGGAAAGGACTAGGAATAATATTAGTGGCACTTGGAGTTTCAACCATTCCGGCGAGGGCTTCCGCCGCCGCTACGTACATTTCATGAGTGAACTGTTCTGCTCGAATATCAAGAATACCTCGGAATAAACCAGGGAAAACGAGCACATTATTAAGTTGATTTTGTGAGTCACTTCGCCCTGTGGCAACCACGGCAGCACCTGCTTCAAGAGCATCTGCTTCAGTGATTTCAGGATTAGGATTAGCCATAGCAATCACAATGGGTCCTTCTGCCATATCACGAACCATGTCTTTACTTACAAGATCAGCTTTAGAAACTCCAATAAATATATCCGCTCCTTTGAGTACGTCGGCAAGACCTCCAGCAATTTTGTCTAAATTACTTCGTTTGGCGATCGCTTCTTTGGCAAAATTTAGATTCTCACGTCCTTCATAAATAGAACCACGACTGTCTACCATTGTTAGATTGGTAAACCCATAATCAAGCAGTAGTTTTCCCGTGGCAATACCAGCGGCACCTGCGCCATTGATCACAATTTTAGAGCTCTTATCTCGCCCTGTTACTTTGAGGGCATTGATCAATCCAGCAAGAACAACCATGGCTGTTCCGTGTTGGTCATCATGGAAAATAGGGATTTTCAGACGTTCTTTCAGTTTTGCTTCAATTTCAAAACAACGTGGGGCGGCAATGTCTTCCAAGTTTATCCCACCAAACCCGGCAGAGATATTCACAACAAGTTCTACAATTTCATCAACATCTTGAGTGTGTACAACGAGAGGAAAAGCATCCACTCCACCAAAGTGTTTGAAGAGCGCGCATTTACCTTCCATTACGGGGTAGGCACCGGCGGCTCCAATGTTCCCAAGTCCTAGCACGGCGCTTCCATCAGAAACCACGGCTACCATGTTTCCTTTTGGACTGTACTCGTACATTAAAGATTCATCTTCAGCGATAGCTTTGGATACCGCTGCCACACCAGGAGTGTAGGCAAGGCTGAGGTCCGCTTTGTTTTTCAGCGGTACTTTTAAGGAAAGCGCAATTTTCCCTCGAGCTTGCTTATGTAGCTGAAGAGCATCAGCATCAAAATTATTCATTATCTTCAGTTGGCAAAGAAGTAGGACCTTCTGAAGTAGGGACTTCATAGTCTTCAATCACTTCACCATTGCTATCCACTTGGCTGTCTAGAATGCCATCAAGTAGGTCACTAGATTCGTCTGTTTCAGGTCCACCACAGGAGGCGAATGCCAATGTGATAAGAGTTAGAGCAAGTAGTTTTCTCATTTGGTTTGGGTTAAAAGGCCGTAGTCTGACCGTCTTCGATGTCTAGAATAACATCAAATGATCGCTCATACTTTATCGTGATATTGGCGCTGGGGGAATAGTAATAATCAACCGGGCCTGTACCAATACCAATAGTGTCGGTTTCTATTAGTTCTGGGTCCGATAAAAGTTCAATCATTTCCATTCCAAGTCCATCTGCAGAAATAGAGGCACGGAGTTCTTCAACGATTTCGTCCGTAGTGAGGCCAGTGTCACCAGTAGAAAGATAAGCCACACTTTCCACCATCTCATTGAGGTAGTATTCCAATTCGTCTGAGTAGTCACCTTGTCCACGCATGGCAACAAAATGAACTAAGCGATTGTTCTCAAGATATACGTACCACTCACGAAAGTAGAGTTCATCATCAATATGAATGATCAGAGTGTCATAACCATTGATGGTGGTTTGAACGGTAGTTGCCTCTGTTTGAGTTTCAATATTTGCAAAGAGTGTGGCGGCAGATTCTCCTTCAGAATTTGAATATCGAGTCATTAAAAGGGTTCCTCCATTATCATAAGGCGTGAGCAGGCTGTATTGATTGTTTTCTTCATCCAAAAGCCAGGCGGCACCAACACCCTCTGCTTTGGTGTACCAGGTTTGAGGAACTTTCAATGTAACATCTACGGTTGGAAATTCTACGGCCTCCCAGCTTGAAGTTTCGTCATAAGCAGAACCATTAGCGAGTACTTCTTGAAGGCGATACATCATCTCAGAAAGGTTCCCACGGGTCATCTCGTCATAAGGGTGCCAAAGGCCATCAGTCTGATTAGGCTCAATGTTCCAGTCTTTTGCATAAGTTTCGTAGGGAGCAAACCAGTCTTCTGAGTCCACGGTTTCATATTCTAAATCAGCACTACTGAGTACGATTTTAACCGCTTCTGCTCGAGTGACGGTTTGATTGGGTAGGTAAGTTCCATCGGCATAACCTTCAACTAAGCCAGCATTGTATGCAGCTTCAACATAATCCACATGCCAATCACCTTCCGATACATCACTAAAATGAAGTTCACTTGCTTCAGCAACTTCAAGGCCAGATCCAAGTAAAACAATCTTTAAAGTTTCAGCTCGAGTGACCTCTTGATCAGCTTTAAAAGTTCCATCGCCATAACCTTCTAAGATCCCTTGATCCACTAAACTCATGATCGC
>JBLIGW010000063.1:0-5823 GCA_047635955.1 Oceanicoccus sp. | reverse complement strand
CTTACCGTGGTGTGATTGCTTTATGAGTTTTCAAGAAAAAATTCAAGCCCTGAGTCAAGCAGGAACTGACAAGCTTCACATTATTTGTGATTTCGATCGAACGCTTACGGACTTTAGAAAGGGGGGGGCTTCGTTTTCACCGATTCGCCGTTTGGGATTTTTGCCTGAAGAATATGGAGTACGAGCCATTCAGCTTTTTGAACATTATCATCCCTTTGAAGTGGACCCTTTGATCCCTCATGAAGAGAAAGAGCAGCTGATGCATGAGTGGTGGGAGGCTCAGTTTCATTTGATGATTCAATATGGCTTTAAGAAAGAACACCTTGAATTAATGAAAGGTCAGAACTTTATTAAACTCCGAACTGGCGTTGCTGAATTTCTGACTCAGGCTGCGGAACTTCAAATTCCGGTTTTGATTTTGTCAGCTGGATTTGGAGACATCATTGAAATTGTTCTGGAGGAGGCCGGACTTTATAGCTCCAATGTTCATGTTGTGGCTAACTTTATGGAGTATGACGAAGCAGGAGCAGCGATTGCTTATGCACCCCCGGTAATTCATGGCCTAAATAAATGTGAGCAGGAGTTGGGCCCTTATCGTGCTTTGGTTGAAAATCGCCCCAATGTTTTTTTGGTAGGAGACATGGCAGGAGATTCAAATATGGCGGATGGACTGCCTCATGATGTCGTACTTAAAATTGGATTTTTAAATAATCCTGATGAAGATAATCGTAAAGAACACGCCTCGGTCTATGACTTGGTGATTGAGAGTTCAGATAGTTGGGACGCAGTGGGTGAGCTTTGGGGTCAGATCTTATCCGGTGGAACGTTGTAGTAATCAAACAGGAAGCTGGCTATTTCATTGAATACTGGTCCTGCAGTGGCGGCTCCCCATTCAACGGTTCGTGGTCTGTCGATTTTGACTACTACGAGGAATTGAGGGTCTTCGACTGGTCCATATCCTACAAAAGAGGCAATGGTGGTTCCCGGTCCAGAAAGGGCTCGTCCCCATTTGTAAGTTTGAGCGGTTCCTGATTTCCCGGCAAAGTAATGTTTGTCTAGTTTGAGGCTCATGTACGATTCAGCGGTGGCTGTCATCATGGCAGTTATGCTGCTTGCGGCGTCATCACTAATCACTTGGCGAATGATTTCAGGTTCAAAGTTTTCAACCGTCCCGTCTGCATATTGAATTTCTTTCACAAGGTAAGGGCGCATCATTGTTCCGTCATTGGCGAGTGCCGTGTAGGCTTGAGCTAGTTGAATCGCGGTCACGGCAATACCTTGCCCAAAGGCTTTAGTTACTAATTCAGATTCAGTCCAGTTGTCGTAATATTCAAGATTCGCAATCACTTCATCGTTGAGTCCCATGTCAGTTCGTTGAAGGAAGCCGAAAGCTTTTAGATAAGAGTAGTAGAGCGCCGAACCAAGTTGTTGGGCGACAAAGGCCATCCCAATATTATTAGATTTCTCCAATACTTGAGTCATGGTTTGTACGCCGTGATGTTGTCCATCGAAGTTGTCGATGGTGAAGTCATACTCGCCCGTGTTGACGTTGTAGTCCACGTCTAAGGGCCCACTATCAACAAAGGTGGTGTTCGGCGTTACCTCGCCTGAATCAAGCGCAGAACTCATAGCAATGGGCTTGAAAATAGATCCAGGTTCATAGATTTCTTGGATCATCTTGTTCTTATAAACTTCCGGTCCCACATCGTTTTCGTAAGCGTAATAAACGCCAGGTTCATCTTCGCTAGGGAAGAGTTCAATACGAACATCTGGATCAACTTGTTTGTAGTACCAATATTTTGGATCCTCTGTGTCCTCACCAGTGATGTAGAGGAATTCTTTTTTATCTTCTGTAACTTCAAATTCTACTAAATTGAACACTTCTCCATAAACATTTGGATTGAAAGTTGGGTATTGAGCCATAGCTAAAACTTCACCAGTAGATGGATTCAAAACAATCACTTGTCCACTGTCTGCATTGTAGGCTTCAACCCCCGCACTGAGCGCTTTTTCAACTTGAAGCTGAATGGCTCTATCAATTGTGAGCATGACATCGGCGCCATCAACGGCGTCTTCAATTACGGATTCACCCACGGTGATTTGATTTCCGTAGGCATCAATTTGAGAAGTAAAAATTCCATCCTGACCTTGAAGCACTTCATCAAAAGTTCCTTCCACTCCGTATTGTCCTGAACCTGCTGAATTAACATAACCGAGGATTTGAGCGGCCAATTCTTGCTCGGGATAGAATCGGAAATATTCTTCTGTTAGGCGGATTCCTAAAAATTGAGGTTCTTCAGTGAGACGATCATTGTCCAAAATTTCTTCAATTTGATCAGAAATTTCAGGTTCTAATTTATGTAGTAAAATCACATAACGATTCAGTCCAAGTAAGGTTTGCTCAAGGGCACTGGCCTTGATGTTAAAGACTTCAGCGAGCTCGGAAGCTACTTTGTTTTTGTCACTCATCTCATCCAGGTAGAAATATAGATTTCCGTTTTCAGTGATTTCAACTCCACTTAAGTTGAGAGCGAGTATAGAGTCTTGAGTTTCTACATCCAGATCCGTTGTATAGAGAATAAAGTCTTTGGTTCGCTGGGCTAAAGTCTCTTCAAGGTTTTCTTGGAAAAACTTAAATAGTTCTTCTTCATCTTTATGATCTACTTTTTCGATTGCTTCATTTCGTAGCTCTTCATTCTCAATCATCATGATAATTTCGTACTCTTCTTCAAAACGTTGGTCATCTATTTCTTGTTCGATCTCTAAATCGAAAAGGAAAGGAGCCAAAGTTTCAGCTACTAAATCGGGTGCATCCACTAAAGTTGGATCAGCGTAGATCATATTTAGCGTGGTGTTGGTGGCTAATTTATAACCTTCACCGGAATGATAATCTTGAATAATAATTTCACCCCGACGAGAAGGAAGGGTGGTGTAACCCTGTTGTTCTGCTTGGGCAATGGCTTCGTAATAACTATGTTGAATCACTTGTAACCAGAAAAGACGCACAATAATTAGCATTGCTAGTGCGAAAATTCCAAGGAAAATCACATTAATACGTTGAAATGGTTTTTGTCGTCGGTTCATAGGCAAACTGGACTCCTATTCTAGCTTTTGCTACCCTCTTTCCACAATCGCATTTCCTTATTTTACATATGCATAGAAAAACCACGCTAACAAGCGGCCTTAGAGTTCTTACTCAAAGCCTAGAAGGAGTTAAGTCAGTGACAGCCCTAGTATTAGTGAAGGCTGGATCTCGCTCCGAAGATAAAGATATCAATGGAATCTCGCATTTCTTGGAACATATGTTCTTCAAAGGAGCAGAACGTTTCAAAAATGCTAAAGAAGTTTCCGGAGCTATCGATTCAGTAGGAGGGCAGTTCAATGCTTTCACAGGTAAAGAGTACGCGGGATACTACGTAAAATTGGTCTCTGAGAAAAAAGAGCTGGCCATGGACGTACTTTCTGACATGATGCTAAACGCTCGATTCGATGAAGAAGAAATTAAAAAAGAACGGGGAGTTATTTTGGAAGAATTCAATATGTATCAAGACACGCCAATGTATCAGGTGGCTTGGAATTTTGAACGAGCTATGTTTGGTGACCAACCGCTTGGTTGGGATGAAATTGGAGAAAAAGACATTATTCGACGACTAACGCGTGAAGATTTTGTTTCTTATAAAGAGTCGCTCTACACACCAGAAAATATGATTTTGGTTTTGGCAGGGGACATTAAACATGAAGATGCGGTGACTATGGCGGAAAAATACTTCCCAATGGAAGCAGTAAAAGCGACTCGAGAGCATAAAGCTTTTGAACCTAAAGTGGACTCAATGAAACAAGTTAGTTTGCAGTCTAAAAAGACAGAACAAGCTCATTTGGTTTGTGGTTACCCAGGAATTGCTAACGAACATCCTGATCATTACGTTTTACAAGTTTTATCTACCATTTTGGGTGGGAACATGAGTTCACGTATGTTCCTTGCGGTTCGTGAAGCTAAAGGTCTGGCTTACTATATTTCAACTTCAACAGAAGATTATCTTGATACGGGAACGGTTTACACTCGAGCGGGAGTGGACGTGACTCGAATTGACGATGCTGTCCGTGCGATCATGGAAGAGTACGAAAAACTTCGTTACGTTGAGGTTCCAGAAGACGAACTTAAAAAAGGAAAAGACTACCTTAAGGGAACGCTAGCACTT
Source organism: Oceanicoccus sp. (assembly GCA_047635955.1). Lineage (GTDB taxonomy): Bacteria > Patescibacteriota > Gracilibacteria > UBA1369 > 2-02-FULL-48-14 > WFTC01. The sequence continues at coordinate 1,624 of JBLIGW010000063.1, read as the reverse complement.
ACTTTAGAAGATTCAGAACGAGTTGCGATGATGCTAGCTCGAAATGAATTACTTTATGACAATGTTGAAACTTATGCAGACATTGCTAAAGGAATTGATGCGGTGACTTCTGAGGATATTAAGAGAGTAGCTAATGAACTTTTTGTTCCTGAAAATCTTCACCTTTCAGTAATTGGTCCTTACGAGGATGAAGCTCACTTTGAAAAGGTGATAAAAGGGGATTAGTTTAGGCGTTTACTTTTTTGGCACGTGCCCTTCGCTCCAGCGGCTCAGGTTACTATACCTCGCTTGTCTGCTTGCCTTTGGCAAACCAAGCCCAGACAAGCTCCGTAATACCCTCAAAGCAAAGATTTAAACTGCGGTGTGTGGCATTCAATAGATTTGCTTATTTGACATTCCAAGCCTAATAATGCACTTTACGGGCGCATTATTTAACAAACAGCAACATGGCAATGGAACGAACATTAGTACTTCTCAAACCTGACGCGATTCAACGTGGTCTTGTGGGAGATATTACTACACGATTTGAAAAGAAAGGACTTAAGCTTGTTGGACTCAAAATGATGGGTCTTGACGAAGCGGTTCTCCGAGAACACTACGCACATATTGCGGACAAACCATTCTTTCCTGGAGTGGCTCAATTCATGAAGAGCTCACCAGTGGTAGCAATGTGTTGGGAAGGGTACAAGGCGGTAGACGCAGTGCGACTTATTACAGGGATCACAAACGCTCGAGAAGCTGATGCAGGTACCATTCGTGGTGACCTTGCAATGAGTATCTCTTGTAATGTGATTCACGCTTCAGACACTGTTGAAAACGCAGTTAAAGAAGTGGCTCGATTCTTCAATCCAGACCAAATATTCGACTACTCAAAAAGTGAGTGGGAACATGTTTACAATGACGAAGAACGAGAAGAAATGGACGCTTAGGCTTCTTCTGAACATATTTGTAAAAGCTTATTATGAAAGGCACTGATGTCCGTAATGGGCTTTTCTAATATAGGTAAACCGTTATACGCTGCTTGACTTAAGTCTGCTTCACTGGCTGACGTTAGTAAGACAATTTTTGCCTTTGGAAAACTAGTTCTTATGCTTTTAACGAATTGAGCACTGAGTCCAACGCCTTCCCATCCATCTCGATCTAAGTTTACGTCTAATATTGCTAGTTGAACTTGTTTAGAAACTGTTTGAAGAATGGTCTCTAATTTAGCAGGAGTTTCTGGCGCTATAATCTCTGAGCTTATTTTTTGTAGTATTCTACTAAGACCTTTTCTTAATAACTGTCTGTCTTCTAGTATGAAGATAGACAGTTTATCTAATTCTCTGTCGTTATTCTCTGGCATTTTTAGGGGTCTATACGTATAATTGGCCCTCACTATACAATAATTGTATTAGTTATGCAAGTTCCTGACTCTATCTATGAAAGCTTCCGCACTTATGCGGGAAAGGTGGCTTTGCAGCCAGAGCATCAGGCTCGGTGGGCGCGGTCTTTGAAGAAAATTGGTTTTGAAGGTCAAATTCCGGACGTGGTGGCTTTAGGTTTGGAGGCCATTCCACAAAGTGAAGAGGATTTTAAGATTTGGATAAGTATTGATTTAACGGGGAAGATGGAGGTGAATTTCTCG
>JBLIGW010000062.1:0-5851 GCA_047635955.1 Oceanicoccus sp. | reverse complement strand
TGCTGTGAAAGTGACGGCCTTGGTTTCATGGGAAGATAGAGGTGGCGATTATGAAGTAGAACTTTCAACGATATTAACCAACTGGCAATGAAGCAAAAAAGAGAAGCATTCACACTTATTGAAATGGTCATTGCGATCACGGTTTTTGTGATCTTTATTGGTTTCGTGATGGCGGCTTACCTGACTTTTCATCGTTCACAAACTCAAGTGGCAGCGACTCGAAGTATGCTCCTTGAAGGAGAAGCAATCTTTAATAGACTTGGTGACCTAATGGACGATCATAAAATTAATTTTGAATATTACAATACTGAATCTGAGTTTGGAACGGACGCTTCTTATACTTTGGAGGTGCAGGATCTTGTTTTGATTAGCTTAGATGAAGAAGAGGTGGTGCATGTTTATTGGGAAGAATCTGAGGAAGATGAGGATGAAGGAAATTTGTTTTATGAACTTGATGGAGAAGATCCGATTCAATTAAATGCGCTAGGCACCTCTGTAGATTTTATGAGTTTTAGAATTTTCCCAGATGACAATCCTTATTCAATTGAAAATCAATCTGATCCTGATTTCCCTCATTTTCAAGCACATATTCAAGTGAAGATGACTTTGGGCCGCGTTGCAAATTCAGATGATGTTATTCTTGATTTACAAACCACTTTAACTAGCCGATTCTATCAATAGTATGAAAGAAGTATTTGAACCAATAAGCCGGGAGCAAAAGAAAAAAGATCATGATCTTTTCTCTTTTTTCCAAGTAAGGTTTAGCCTTATTGATTCAAATACTTCTCTCATTGGTGGCAAACATACTTCAAGCGCCTTACTTCTTTCTTTCTTCATGATGAGCATGCTCATTCTAGTTAGTTTAGGGGTGAGTTACTTGGTTATTCAGGACTTGAGTACAATGCGGACGGTGGTGGGAGGAATGCAGGCGACTTATGCGGCGGAAGGAATGAGTGAAATTGGTTTGCATATGGTGAAAGAAAATCTTCCGGGTTACGAAAATGAAATTTTAGAAAGTGAAGACTACTTTGATGTGACGATCGCGAGTTTAGATTTAATGGCGCGTAGTAAGGAAATTCCTTGTGAAGGTCAGGGTGAAGAAGACTGGCTTCGTCTTTCTAAGAATGAATCGGTTCAATTGCCGCTTTTTGTTCAAGATGACGAAGAAGGTGAAGTGCTTAGTGACGCTGAAAATTTCACTGTCTTTTTCTATCTTGGTGATGAGAATGGAGATGAGATTAATCCAAAAATTGATGTGCTTCGGTGGAAGATTATTGGATTTTCTGGTTCTAAAACAGAGGCGATTTCTGCGTTTATACCTTTGGACCCTGAAAAGCTGACCAGTGCCGCCAATCCAACTGAAATGGGAACCAATGTGACCAGTAGTAAATACAGTCAGGGGAAATACACTTCAAATGGAGGATTTACAGCCAATATGTTGATTAGTAGTTTTATGGACAATCATGAATATAATTATTTGGTTTTGACCAATGTTTATGAAAGTTCCAAAACTTATATTTATTACCGAATGGAAACGAGTGAGGCTTTGGCTTGTCCTTATGTTGAGGTAAATGGATTGGCCAGCAATGAGTTTGGAGAAGCTCGTCAGTCGCTAACGACATTCATGAAAGAAGGAGAGAATCTGCCGGCTTATGATTTTGTTCTTTATAATACGGATTATGAAGAGGGTGAGGAGGAGACCTTAATTGAACTTTCTGATGGAGGAGTATTGGATTTATGGCCTTTCTAAGCTTGACGCACTAGAGGGTTAAGCCGTAACTTCTTTGTGTGAATAAATTTTATCTCACCAATGCTATTGCTTACGGGAATGCACCGCCTCACATCGGTCATGCTCTTGAACTAGCTCAAGGAGATTGTTTGACGCGTTATGAAAGAACTCGAGAAAAGGATGTTCGTTTTCTGATTGGAATGGATGAACATGGAACAAAGATAAATCAGACGGCTAGCGATCGAGGGATCACGCCTCAAGAATTGGTAGACGAAAGTGCTCAGCATTTTCATGATTTGGCGAAAGGTTTAGGTTTGGCTCACGATCAGTTCATTCGGACAACGGATGATTTACATAAACGTGGGGCTCAAAAATTGTGGAAATTAATTGAAGACGCCGGAAAATTTTACGACAAAGAATATGAAGGTCTTTACTGTAGTGGTTGTGAACTATTTGTGATGGAAAAAGATTTAGTGGATGGGAACTGTATTAATCACAATCGACCGCCAGAACTCTTAAAAGAAACCAATATTTTCTTCAAACTTTCTGATTATAGTGAAGAAATTATTCGATTGGTGGAATCTGATGAAATGAGAATCATTCCAGAATCAAAGAAGAATGAGTTTCTTTCTTTCTTTAAAGAAGGTTTTCTTGATGTGAGTTTTTCTAGACCTAAAAGTTCACTTCCTTGGGGGATTGAGGTGCCAGGACGAGAAGATCAAGTGATGTACGTGTGGTGTGATGCGCTCTCAAATTACCTTACAGCTCTCGGTTACGCGGATGATGATGAAAAGGTGGCTCAATACTGGCCTGCCGATGTGCATTTAATTGGAAAAGATATTGTGCGTTTTCACGCAGCGTATTGGCCAGCTATGCTTTTGGCGGCTGGATTGCCTTTACCTAAAGCGATTTATGTCCATGGTTTTGTGACTAGCGAAGGAAAGAAAATGAGTAAATCTATTGGAAATGTTGTTAGCCCAATGGAAGTTTTGGACAAGTGGGGGCGTGAAGCTTTCCGTTACTACTTGCTACGAGAAATCCCTTCCGATGATGATGGTGATTTTTCTTGGGAACGATTTTCAGTGCTTTATCAGGATGAACTTTCAAATACTATTGGTAACTTGATTAGACGAGTGGTTAGTATGGTTATTAAATTTAATGGTGGCCTGGTACCGGAAGGAACTGAAGCGGATGAAGCGATTGCAGCAGCTAAGTTGAAGTATCATAAGCATTTTGAAGCTTTTGAAATTAATAAAGCAATTGGAGCGATCGTTGAATTAGCATGGTTTGCTAATACTTATGTGCAAGAAAATGAACCTTGGGTTTTGGCGAAAGAAGCTAAGACCGAGCGATTAAATGTAGTGCTAGGAAGCTTAATTCAGGCTTGTCGAGCGATTGGAGAAATGCTTAAACCTATTTTGCCTGATTCTGCTAGTAAAATTCTCGACCAAGTGGGTTGGGAAGAAGTGGTGCTTGGTGAGCCTTTGTTTCCTCATATTGAAGGGTGATTTTACTCATAGATAATTACGATTCCTTTACTTATAATCTGGTCCAACAGATTGAGTCTTTAGGCGCGAGGGTAGTTGTGAAGACTCATGACGGCATTACTTTGGAGGAAATTGAAGCCATGAATCCAGAAAAAATTATTCTTTCTCCTGGTCCTAAAGATCCGCAAAGCAGTGGAGTTTGTGTTCCAGTTATTGATCGTTTCCATAAAAGGATTCCTATACTTGGAGTCTGTTTGGGGCATCAGTGCTTGGGCAGCTATTTTGGTGTTGAAATTGTGGGAGCAAAATCGATAATGCATGGCAAAACGTCAGAACTGAATCATGGTGGAGATGGCCTGTTTACAGGTTTGCCTGATCGAATGAAAGTGGCTCGATATCACTCTTTGGCTCTGAAGTCATTGCCTGCGGGTTTCAAGCTTACGGCTTGGACGGATGACGATGAAATCATGGCCATGGAGCATGAATCATTGCCTATTTATGGAGTGCAGTTTCATCCCGAATCTTTTATGACTTTGGAGGGGAACCAGTTAATGGCTAACTTTTTGAACTTATGAATTTAATTGAAATTTTCCGACGTTTAGGTCCTGAAGAAAAACATGTGTGTTTTTTTTGGAGTAAAACTGAAGATGGATGGAAACGTCGATTGGCTTGGAATCCCGTGGCAAAATTTACAGATTTAAAACAAGCCCCCGAAGGAAAATCACTTATGGGCTATATCTCATATGAAGGTGAACAAAACTTTTTTGCTTATGATTCTTGGCTTGAAGAAGACTATGCACTGACATCTGAAATTGAAGTAATTTTGGCGCGAGAGCTTTCTGAAGAATCTTTAGATTTGAACTTTCAGCCTGAGATGAGTCGAGATTATTACAATGAGGCTTTCAAAAAAGTAAAAGACTATATTGTGGCGGGTGATATTTATCAGATGAACTTAACTCTTCGTTTTAGTTCACCTTTTGATGGTGATTCAAAATTCTTATTTTCAAAGTTGATCGAAAAAAATCCAGTAAACTTTATGGCTTACCTGGATGTGAGTGAAGATTTGCAAATTTTGAGCGCCTCACCAGAACGGTTTATTCATACAAAAGCTGAAATGATTCATACCTATCCAATTAAAGGAACGGTGGCTCGTGGTATAACTCCTGAGGAAGATGAACAGCAACGACAAAATTTATTGAATAGCGAAAAAGAGGCGGCGGAGTTGAATATGATTACGGATCTTTTGAGAAATGATTTAGGGAGGATTTCAAAGCCGGGAAGCGTGAAAGTCTTAGAACACCGGGTAGCTCGGCCTTTTCCTTCTATTTGGCACACTTACTCACATATTGTGGGTGAATTGGCTGTGACGCCCATTGAGGCCTTAATCTCTATGTTTCCTGGAGGTTCAATTACGGGTTGTCCAAAAATTCGAGCTATGGAGATTATTGATGAACTGGAACCTCACAAGCGAGGAATTTATACAGGGGCAATTGGTATTATTGAGCCTAATGGAGATATTGATTTTAATATTGTTATTCGAACTTTGATCAAAGAAAAAAACAGCCTCTACCTACAAGTAGGAGGAGGCTTAGTTTATGATTCAGATTTGGATTCAGAATGGGAAGAGGTTTTTAACAAAGCTCAACCCTTTTTGAATTTATAGTTCTATTCAAGAACAATTGCTTCAGCAAGTTCAGCAGCACTTAGGCCACCTGCTTTAAGTTGTTCTCCACAAGCTTCTTCAAGGTACTGCCTAAGAAGTACGGCAATTTCATTTTGTTCTTCAGTTCCGTTACTTTCATTCAAGTATACATCAATGGCAAGAGAATCTTCCCATCCGTAGCTAGTGATAATAGCGTCACTTTGTGCAGGAATTTCTTCGAAAGGAACGCTGTCATCAAAGATAAGACAAGAGGTTTCTGCCATAGCGCGAGCAGCATTTTCTGACTGGTCGTTACTGGCACCACCACAAGAAGTTAAAAAGACTGAAAAGAGAATAGTAGCAGCAAATAAGCGGTTCATAGTTTGATTAGGTTGAATGGCGTATGGACGAATTATACATTTAAGTTGCAGCAGAGTCTATCTTTAGAATGATAGAGATTATTCCACGTGTGATTGAGTAAGAGAGCATGATGATTACTAAACCAATGAGTGACCAAAGCAGTCCACGTTTTCCCTTGTCGATTTTAGTGTCATCACCAAAGGCAAATATATAAGTTCCTCCAGCGAAAATAACAAAAAGGATTGAGATTGCTCCAGCAAAGAGTAGGACTTGGCTTACAATGCTCCCAATAAATAGGATTATTTTTTGAGTGGCAGCGGTTTCAGAATTTTCCTCTACGTCAAAATCATAAGTTGGTAAATTATCTGGTCTTAATGTGTCATCTAGCGTTATTGCAAAACCGGGCTCTGCTACTAAGAAAAAAGCAAAGAATGCGAAACAGATGCTGATAATGAGTGCTTTTTTATTCATCAGTAGTTTCTGGGTCAACATATACGTCGTCTAGGGTAGTGCTGGTGTCTTGGTCGAAGTTGAGTGTGGCAATTCCATAAACAATGGCGTAGCCAAATCCAAGTAGTCCAACAGCAATGGCTGAGTACATAATGATGTCTTTGGCCTTGGTGAGCACCTCCT
>JBLIGW010000061.1:0-5866 GCA_047635955.1 Oceanicoccus sp. | reverse complement strand
AATACTGAAAGTCTTGATAGCAAGTTGGTATTCAAACAGTTGAAGAAAACGATTGAATCCAAAGCTAACTCCTTCAAACATACTGACTTTTTGTCCTGCTCTGATTTTTGCGAGCAGTTGTATTAATGCTCCTTTGGCAAAGACTGGCATCATTAAGTAGGCCAACCCTGTTATTGCGGCAACCATGATCAGAAAAACAGCCAACCCGGTTTGTTCCGTGACTAGTCTTTTTGCAACAGCGGCTATGGTGCTGAGTACATCAGTTTCAACGGCCTTTTCTTTAAACAAATCAGAACTCGCAAAGGCAAAGAACTGATAACTGAGGTAAACAACAGAGACCACACTGCTAAGTAGGGCGGGTACAAAGGCAAACCACCAGAAGAGGTCTTTCCTCTCTTGAGTGAGATGCCACGCATCAGCAATAATTTTTCTATAGTTCACGGTTCTTATTATGCCCATAAACTGCAATTGCGCCAAGTGCTTGTCTTACTTATACTCTGAGTAATTAACGCCATCCCATGCCGACAAAAGGAGTACGACAGATTAATCTGGGAAAATTAACTTGGATTGACGTACAAGCTCCTAGCTTGAAGCTATTAGAGAAGATGAAAAATGAACATGGTTTCCATGATCTTGATGTGCAGGATTGCCTTTCAGACAATCAACGGTCAAAGATTGATGAGTACGACAGCTATCTATTTATCATTCTTCATTTCCCGTTTTACGATAAGCGTAGGAATTTAGTGGTAAGTGAGGAAATTGACATTTTTATATCCAATAATCTTTTGCTTACGGTTCACAATGGAACCTTTAAACCTTTCTTAGACTTGTATGAAGATTGTCAAAAAAGCCCTAGTGAAAAGAAACGAATCATGGGGCCTGGAAGTGGATTCTTGCTTTATGAGATTATTGATCAAATGTATGGAAGTTCATTTCCAATTTTGGATCGACTAGAAAAGAGCGTAGCAGGTTTAGAACGAACAGTGTTTTCTTGGGGTCAACAAAAAGACATGTTGAGAGACATTCTTAATACTAAGAAAAACATTATTACTATGCGTCGTGTGATTCAACCTCAACGGCGAGTGGTAGCTCAAATTGAACATAAGAATAAGAAATTTATTCCAGAGAGCCTAGAAATTTACTTTGATGACGTAGTGGATAAGATTGAAAAATCATGGAGTAGCTTGGAAAACCTCAAGGAATTGATTGAGTCGGTTCAAGACACCAATGAGTCAATCATCTCTCATCGTACGAATGAAGTGATTCAAATTCTCACTATTTTCTCCGTTGTGATCTCTCCACTGACCTTCCTTACGGGTCTTTATGGAATGAACATCGGCCTACCTTTCTCGGACAATCCATATATGTTTATTGGAATGGTTGGCGTGATGACAGTGATGATTACTTCCATGCTTGTTTTCTTCAAACACAAGAGATGGCTCTAGGAGATAGTTCTTCTAATAAGTGGCTGCAAAGTTCATTGAAAAAAGGAGGAGGTCTTTTGTATGATTTAGGCTTGCCAAAAATCGGCAAAATCAGTAAGGTACCTCTGCTCTAACTTAACAACAGTTTAATATTATGAAACGCGACGCAAAGAAGAAAATCATTAAAAATTACGGTAAGCATGATGGAGATACAGGAAGCGCACAAGTACAAGTTGCAATTCTAACTAATCGAATCAACGATCTAACGGGTCACCTTAAGACTCACAAGAAAGACTTACATTCACGAAGAGGACTACTCAAGTTAGTAGGAGAGCGACGAAGACACCTTCAGTACTTGAAAAACAAGAACAGAGAAGGGTACGAAGGATTGATTGAAAAACTTGGACTACGTAAGTAATTGAAAAAGAGCTCTGCATTGCAGGGCTCTTTTGTTATAGTAACAAAGCCTGAACACTAAGGAGGAGATCACAAGAGATCTCGAGAGAGATATCTTGAAATTTCTTCCTAAGTATAAGGGCCATTATTAACCCCGACACTTAAATGTCAAACATTATCAAAGTTTCGCGAGTAATCGCAGGACAAGAGTTCGCCCTTGAAACAGGACGACTGGCTCATCAAGCCAACGGTGCCGTGACCATTCATCACGGAGGAACAGTAGTACTTGCTACGGCTGTTATGTCTGAGAAAGGAGATCCTAATGCTGGATTCTTCCGACTCACAATGGAATACCAAGAACGTTTCTACGCTTCTGGTAAGATCAAAGGATCTCGTTTCATCAAGCGTGATGGACGTTCTTCAGAAATGGGAATCCTTAAGGCCCGTCTTATGGATCGACCCGTTCGACCTCTTTTCCCAAAGAGTATTACTAATGAAGTTCAAGGTATTGCTACGGTTCTTTCCGCTGATCTAATCAACGAACCTGGAATCCTAGCCCTAAACTCAATTTCTGCAGCCATGATGATTGCAGGACTTCCTTTCGAAGGTCCAATTGGTGCCGTTCGTATCGGAATGATTGATGGAGAGCTTATTGCTTTCCCAACCGTTGAACAAACAGAAGAAGGAGATCTTGATCTTCTCGTTGCAGGTACCGCTGATGCCATTACTATGGTAGAAGCAGGTTCAAACATTGTTGATGAAGAAACTTACCTTAAGGCTCTTCAAATGGCACATGATCTAATTAAAGAATTATGTGAACTTCAAATGGAATTGGTTGCTAAAATCAATCCTGAAAAGCGAACATTTGATCTTAAGGCAGTAGACGAAGCTCCTTATGAAGCTGTTAAAGGATTCCTTACTAAGGCAGACCTGGACACAATCACTGGAGTGACTAAGAAAGACGTTAAGAAACCTTATCGTGCACTCGAAGACAAAGTTAAAGCTCAATTTGCAGCTCAAATTGAAGACGATACTTACAGTGAAGGTGCGCTTATGGGTGCCGTTCACCAATTGTTTGAAATAAACATGCGTGAAAATGTTCTTGAAAAAGAGGTACGTCTTGACGGACGTAAGCTTGATCAAGTTCGACAAGTGGATTGTGAAGTAGGGCTTCTGCCTAAGACTCACGGTTCAGCTCTATTCCAACGTGGAGAAACTCAAGCACTCACTATTGCTACACTTGGTGGTCCTGGAGATGCTCAAATGATCGACACTATGGATGTGAATACTGAAAAGAAATACATTCATTATTACAACTTCCCACCTTACTCAGTAGGGGAAGCTCGTTTCCTACGAGGAGCCTCACGTCGAGAAATCGGACATGGAGCACTCGCAGAACGTGCACTTCTACCAGTTCTACCTGATGGAAAAGAATTTGCTTACACTATGCTTCTCGTTTCAGAGATCGTAAGTTGTAATGGTTCTAGTTCAATGGCTTCTGTCTGTGGATCATCACTTTCGTTGATGGACGCTGGAGTGCCAATTGCTAAACCAGTAGCAGGTATCGCTATGGGAATGGTTTGTAGCAAAGAATTCAAAGAAACTGGAGCTGGTGGATACAAGATTCTTACCGACATCCAAGGACAAGAAGATTTTGCTGGAGACATGGATTTCAAAGTAACCGGTACTGAAGATGGGATTACAGCCCTTCAAATGGACATCAAGGTGAAAGGAATCACTATGGAAATTCTTAAAGAAGCACTCGAAAAAGCGAAGGTAGGACGTGCCTACATCATGGAACGAATGCTTGTTGCTCTTCCAACTCACCGACCTGAATTAAACGAGAACGCTCCAATGATCATGAATATTGTTATTCATCCTGATCAAATTCGAAGCGTGATTGGTAAGGGAGGAGAAACCATTCAAAAGATTACTGCTGAATGTGGAGTTCAAATTGATATCGACCAAGATGGAATCGTTATTATTACAGCACCTGATCAAGAATCAGGAAACAAAGCGAAGGAATGGGTTGAACAAATCACCTACACTCCTAATGCTGGAGACGTGTTTGATGGAACAGTGAAGACTATTATGGACTTCGGTGCTTTCGTTGAATTCGTACCAGGAAAAGATGGACTCGTTCACATCTCTGAAATGCGACCATTCCGAGTGAACAATGTAACTGACATCCTTAAAGAAGGAGACAAAGTTAAAGTTCGACTCATGGAAGTAGACGGTAAGGGACGATACAACCTTACTATGAAAGAATTCTACGATGGAGCGATGCCTGGAGCAGCGCCTAAAAAGGAAGCTCCTGCCCCTAAAAAGGAAGCAGCACCTAAGATGGAGGAAGTTAAAGCTGCACCAAAGCCTGAAGTTAAAAAGGCTGAATCAGTTGATGATATTGATCTAGATGCACCCTTTGCATTCTAATTGAGACTTGCTCTTAGAGAAAAGAGCCGCCATAGTGGCGGCTCTTTATATTAATTCATGGAATCTGCTCTGAGAGAGTACGGTGAATACGCTGAAGAAGCACAAGATTTAATAGAGATTCTTGATGAAGAACTTTGTTACTAGTTCCATGTAGAAAAATACTGATTCACTCCGCCAAGCAGCACTTCGCCAGTCTCTTCTAGACAAGTAAGGGAGGCACTATTTTGGAATTCAGTGAGTTGTACAGTCAATTCAGCTTTATCTTCATCATATTCATAATAGGCTTTTTCTTCACAATCTGGGTCCTCCTTACAATCCGCAAGATTGTCATTCAACTCACTCGCTAGCTCAGTTCGTGCATCACTGTACCAAGTTTGGTCATACTCTTCGAAACAAGTAGTGTACCAAGCCTCAGCTTCTTCACTAAGCTCATCTTTCCTTTCGCCTCCTTCTGCTTCTTCAAAGTTCTCAGAAAGCACCTTAGCGACATCACTTGCATAGGTGTATACAGGATCTATAGCCATCAATTCTCCCGCCTTTTTAGCACATGCTCCCTCTTCCTCTTCTGTTGTAGCATCAAGGCAGTATAAATTCTCTACGAGGCCATCAATATGAGGCTCAAAGGCATGGTTCCACTCATGAGCCATGGTCATACTTAAATTAATTCCCCGGACGGAACAAAGGACAAAATCACCGTTTACCTCAGAAATGTAGTCAGGATGTTGGCGACTCAAAAGCCAATTGAAGGCACTTGCATTGGTGTGCATTTCATAAGTAAAATTTTCTCCATAGCTACAGTCAACAATGGAATCTTTATAGAATGCATTTTCATATATAACGATACGATCTGTCTCTGCTTCATCATCAAAATGTCCGCCTTCAGTAAACTGATTTTTGTTAATTTGAACTCCAGCAAATACGTTTTTGTTCGGCTCAGCATTAACTGTCAACCAATAACTTGGCTCATCAAGCGGAAGTAAATCATCACAGACAGCAATAATAGATTGAATCGATGTATTGACTTGGGTCACTTCAATACTAGTTAAATCACGCGGTTCGAGATTTAGAGCTGGCTTAGGAGCACAGCCACTGTTTAAAGAGAGCAATACAAGGGCACATGAGGGGCGAAGCATGGGCGGGTGGAGTAAGTTGTGCACATAGTACAATAAAAAGACTCAAGAGTCAAGATCTACGATTTCACATCTATTTTTCCGAGGCCATAAACTACTCTGTAAGTACCCAGAGTGCTAAGGTTCCACCTTCATCAATATCTCGTACCACACACCAAGAAGCTCTAGGTAGTCTCTCAGCTGTGTCATTTACAATTTTCGAGTACTCATTATGTGTCACTCCTCGTGAACCTTCAGGTGCCTCAGGGGAATCTATTGAACTATGCTTTGCGAAGAAGGCTCGGACAGTTTCTCTTAGACCTCTATCCATTAAATCCTGAATCTCTTGATCAGTGGTATCTATAGGTAGCGATTGAAAAAGTAAGTCAATTCGATCAGGATCAGGATCAAGATCACGTATTTCAGGGTAAGTACTACCGAGGTCTTCAATTTTAGGCATTTTTTTTTAGTTAGTTGGTAGTGAATTCTACACTTAAAAGGTGC
>JBLIGW010000060.1:0-6250 GCA_047635955.1 Oceanicoccus sp. | reverse complement strand
AAGAGATTTCAAACATGCTTGCTTCAACAGGAGCTAAGTTCTTTTCGCCTGCTGATTTAGGCATTACTGAGGACTTTGATGAAGAAGGGGGAGAGTCTTTTGAGGAAAATGCATTAGGGAAGGCTCGCTTCTATGGGAGGCGTGCAGCTAAAATGATTGTTGTTGCTGATGACAGTGGTTTGACGGTAGATGCTTTGGAGGGAGAGTTAGGTGTGAAGACTCGTCGATGGGGGGCAGGAGAGACGGCGAGTGATGAAGAATGGCTCGATTTTTTTATGAATCGAATGGAGCGTGAGTCAAATAGAAAGGCCGCTTTTGTATGTGCGGCGGCACTGCGTTTCCCTGATTGTAGTGAAGAGGTCTTTACAAAAGGGACGCCAGGAAGTATTTGTACTGAGCAGAAAGCAGCGATCAAAGCTGGAATACCACTCTCAAGTGTGTTCTTACCAGATGGTTATGATAAAGTTTATGCCTCAATGACTGATGAGGAAAAAAACAAACTGAGTCATCGTGGAAAAGCTTTTGCAGAAATTCTAAATTATTTAAAAACTCAATCATGACTGTACGATTATTTACTTATCCAAGCTGTCCTTATTGTGAAAAAGTACGAGATGCTTTTACAGAAATGGACATTGAATACGAAGAAGTGAACGCAGAACGTGGAACACAGGGAAGTGAAGAGCTCGTTGAGCTTGGAGGAAAGCAACAAGTGCCTTTCTTGATTGTAGAAGATACAAAGATGTACGAATCAGATGAGATTATTGAATATGCTCAAGGAAATCTTAGCTAAAATAGAAGAAGAAGATGCGCAGGAGCGTGTCTGGATTGTCGGTCCTGAAGTGGGCCGGCTTTTACACTGGCTGGTTCGGGTGCATGCACCGGAGACTATTGTGGAGATTGGCACCTCCGTGGGCTATAGCGCCCTCTGGATGGCCTCCGCACTTAAAAAGAATGGGAAGGGCCACTTGTGGACAATTGAGTCTCACGCGGCTCGTTTTGCTCGTGCAGCGGCAAACATTGAAGAGGCTGAAGTGAAAGAGTGGATTACGCAAATTAAACATCATGCACCGGAAGTCTTTCATGACCCGGAGGCTGAATTGCCTGAACAGATTGATCTGGCCTTTTTTGACGCAACTAAGATGGAACATCAATCTTATTTTGATGCGGTTCGGCTGCGAATGAAATCAGGAGGAATGATTATTGTTGATAATGTTCAGTCTCATGACGGAGCCTTTGGTGGCTTTATAGAATTCATGAAAAGCAGTGACACTATGGAAACAGTGATTGTGAGCGTGGGAACAGGCGTCTTACTTGCACGGCTGGTCTAAAACTATTCCTCCTCTAGTAAAGCGGCGTCTTCTTCTTTAATAATCACCTCTTCCTCGATGGGGTCTTCTTCAGGTTCAGGAATTTCATCTGGATTACCAATTCTAAGTTGAATGCTGCTTTTACCGCTGTATCCAAATTCATCGTAAATTTTAACAGTGATGTCTAGAACGGTTCCTTCGCTGGCTGTTGTTGGAATACGAATTTTCCCACTGTATGGCTCACTAGTGGCTCGGTAGGTGATATTGTCATTAACCATGAACACTACTTCATCGAGGCCGTTTCCTTCGCTTAAAATCTCTACTTCAATCTCTGGAATATCGTCAGGATTAATTGCTGACAAGCTTAGTGGAGAAATGATTGTAATTTCTGGTGCATTAGCCGCCGTTACTGCGTTGTGAATGTCATCAGAGTAGTTTGCTGGTGGTATGAGTGACTCGTCACCTTCCTCAAGGTTAGCGGCCCACGTTTGAATGTCTTCTTGCCATCCTGGCCAAGTGTCTGCGAGAGGGGACCTATGTACTCGGAAAGTTTGTTCTTCAACGAACTCTTCTGGAGAGTACTCAGTGGCTCGTCGTCCAGTTACACTTTCAATTTTCACAATTTCGAAGCTATCATCTACCTCAGTTGGGATGGCAAAACTTGCAAATACTTCAGTGGTGATCATCTCTGAGGGAGTGTTTGCACCTGCTAGTTTCCCGCTGGCTCTACTTACCGCGTATTCCTTGATTTCTGCTGGCTTAGCCCACTCAGTAGGTTCTAATCGGTCGATAATGTTGCTCATGAAGTCTTTCCAAATAGGAGCCGCTGTGGAGTACCCACTTGCGTTTCCGTTCATGGCGCTACCGTCGGCATTACCTGCCCAAGTGATAGTTACTAGAGAAGGGGTGTAAGCCGCAAGCCAGGTGTTATTTGGCAGAATTAATCCGCTTTCAAATTTCTTATTTGATGTTCCTGTTTTGGCGGCATTGTCTATGGATTCCAAACGTACCATTGGTCCTAGACCAACACTTTGGTCAGAAAGAATGTCGTTGATCAAGAAGGCAACTTGTTCATCTAGAACTTGTGTTCTTTCAATATTTTTTTCTTCCCACATCTCTAGTACTTCTCCGTCAGCATTTTCAACTTTTAATATAGGGGTTGGGTCTGTGTGAATTCCCCCACTAGCGAAAACCATATAAGCTTCAGCAAGTTCTAGAGGCGTTACTTCCGCGGTTCCTAATGCAAGTGGCCAACCATAGTTACCATTTTCATTTACCGAGTCCATTCCAAAGCTTTGAACAAAAGGAACAATTTCATCTTCTTGTCCGGCCATAAAGTAAGCTTTAGCGGCAGGAATATTTCGTGATTGAGCTAAGGCTTCTCGTATACTTAATGGTCCCAAGAAGTCGCCATCGTAGTTACTTGGCTTGTCTGTCCCAAAGCTAGTTGGAACGTCATAAAGCACGGTTGCTGGATAGAATTGATTTAAGAAAGTGAGTGCATAAACAAAAGGTTTAAATGACGAGCCTGGTTGTCTGTTACTGGTAACCATATTTACCTGCCCATCTATTTCGTCATCAAAATAATCAGCAGAACCTACCATTGCTAGAATTTGACCTGTGTCAGGATGGATGGATACAAGGGCACTGTTTCCTGCGTCGTAATTAGTGGTATTGCTTTCTTTGTGATCTGAAACAGCTGTTTCAGCCGCTTCTTGGAAGTCAGGATCAAGAGTGGTGTAAACTTTTAAACCTCCTTGTTCTACAACGGCAGTTCCATACTTTTCTTCCAACATTTGTTTTACCATTAATACAAAGTGAGGAGCTTTAATTGTGTCTTTGTAAGGAACAAATTCAAGGATTTGAATGTCTTGTAGGGCTTCATCGTATTGTGTCTGACTTACAAACTCGAGTTCAAGCATCCGATCTAAAACTAGATCACTTCGTCCTTTAATATAGAAAGTAGTTCCATCAGGATTTGTGAATTCTTTTCCGATCAAACCACGTGTAAATTCACCATATTCAAGGTCTGCATCACTAGTGATAACTCGATCACCTAGATACTCTTCCGTGAGTTCAAAGTGTAAAGTTACGTAGCGGTAGTTTCCATAAGGAGAATATCGAGTTGGCGCTTTAGGTATTCCCGCTAAAATAGCTGATTGTGCGAGTGATAGTTCTTCTGCTTCAATTTCAAAATAACGTTCAGCAGCAAGTTCTATTCCATAAGCATTACTTCCATAAGGAATGGCATTGAGGTACATAAGCATGATCTCGTCTTTTGAGAATTTGAACTCTACCATCAGAGACATGATTATCTCTTGGAACTTACGTTTGTAACTGCGCTCCGAGCTTAAGAATGTGTTTTTAACAAATTGCTGAGTGATGGTTGATCCTCCACGAGGTGTTCCAACTCCAAACTCAGAAAGTACGGCTTTTACTAGCCCAGGAATATCGATTCCAATGTGATTGTAGAATTGATCATCTTCAATTGCGATGGTTGCGTCAATGAGCCAAGGCGAAACAACGCCGAGTGAATCCAAAGATTTTCGATTCTCTTCACCATGAATGGCGTAAAGAAGATTCCCCTCTCTATCCATAATAAGAGTGGACTCCGTCAGATTTAGATTCCTGAGATCACCAGGGTTTGGTAATGCAAAAATAAGATAAAAGGCATAAACAAAAGTAAGCGCACCGAGTGCTAATGCACCGCTGGTTGCTGCGATTAATGCGTAACGAATGTTTCGATTAAAACGAGACATATGCGGCTGAGGCCGTAGTCGTTTCCAACTCTTCTTGATTGCACGTTTGTGCCACCCTTTTTTAAAACGGTTTTTCATCCTAAAGATTCTAGCATCCCCAGGGGTGAATGCAAGTTAAGCTCGTAGTTCAGCTCCTGATTCTGCAAGGGCATCATGCACTGCAGATTGAGCTACTTTGAATTCTTCATCGGTGAGAGTTCGGTCCTTGTGACGAAGGTCGATTTTGTAACTGAGTGACTTTTTGTCTTCGGCAATTCCTTTTCCTCGGTAGATATCAAATAGTTCTACAGATTCAATGAGCTTGCTTGCTTTTTGAATGGCAGTTTTAAGTTTTCCAACTTCCATTTGTTCATTTGCAAGAATGGAAACGTCAAAACTCATTCCTGGGAATTTTGGTGGGTCAGTGAAGCTTAGTTTGTCGAGTCCGCGTTCCACTAGTTTGCTGAATTTAATTTCAACAATGGCAACGTTCATATTGATTTCATAAGCCGCAAGCACTCCTGGGTGAACGGTGAATAGGTTCCCAACGTTTTGACCTTTAACCATGATGTCCAGACACTTCTTTGGGTGAGCGTAGCTTGGTGGTGTTTTGCTCGCTTGAAATTTGGCACCTTTGAGTCGGAATGATTCTAGGTAGTCTTCAAGTGCACCTTTGGCTTCATAGAAAGCTTCGTCTTTAATGGCGATAGCAAAAATGAGGCCCTTTTCTTCCAGTGGCATGTAGTCACCAACTTCTTTATAAGTTCGTCCAATTTCAAAAATACGCATGTCTGAAAATTCTTTTTGGTTTTTTTCAATCACCGCCAAAATATTTGGAGTGAGTGTGGTTCGCATGTGAGTTTGATCTTCAGAAAGATAGTTAATCACTTTAATGTGTTCATCTTCATTGAGTTCGCAGTTTTCCATTCGGTCTGCTCCATAAAATGAGTAGGTGAGCATCTCCGTGAACCCTAAGTAGTTGGCTAAAATGTTTCGAGTTTGATGTTTGTAATGTCGTTCGTCATTAGGAGTTGGAAGGCCAGCTGGGAGTTCAGCAAGTATGGCTGGGATTTTATCGTAACCATGGATCCGCGCGATCTCTTCAACAATGTCTTCTTCAATGTCTACGTCACTAGTTGCACGATGATTAGGAACCCTAACTGTGAGACCTTTGTCGTCACCCGTTACTCCAAAATCAAGTGAGGTGAGTATGTGTATCATTTCATCTGTTGAAATATTTACACCAATTTTTGAACGAACTGAGTCCGGTCGTACTTTTATTTCTAGATTTGGTTCTGTCCAAGTTCCTACCGTTGAAATAGGGCTGACAAGTTTTGCTTCAGGACAAATTTTCATGATTAATTTGAGAGCACGACGAAGTGCTACTTCTGTCATTCCTGGATCGAGTCGTTTTTCAAAACGTTGAGAGGCGTCGGTTCGTAGTTGATGTCTTACACTAGATTTTCGAATCATTACCGCGTCCCAATTGGCGGCTTCTAAAATAATTTCGCTAGTGCTTTCTTGAATTCCAGATTTGATTCCTCCTTTGATTCCCGCAAGAATCAGTGGTTCACCGGCGGCGTTATAAATAACAGGATCTTCTTCGTGTAGTTCTTGTTCAGCTTCGTCTAGCGTTACTAAGTTTACGCCAGTTTTTCCAACGCCAACGATTAATTCGTCGCTTCCAACCTGTTGACGGTCATAAGCGTGCATCGGTTGTCCGAGTTCGAGCATCACATAATTGGTGATGTCTACAATGTTATTGATTGGATTCATACCAGCAAATTCTAAACGAGACTGCATCCATTGAGGAGAGGGTTCTATTTTGATTCCAGTTACAAGACATGCTGAAAACCGTGGACAAACATCATCACGTTCAATCTTAACTTTAATGTCCGAGTCACTTCCTTCTGGACCTTCATAAAGGAATTCGTCTAGCAGTGTGAGTGGGTTTCCCCATATTGCGCTGCATTCACGAGCAAATCCATAGTGTCCCCAAAGATCAGGTCGGTGGGTGAGTGATTTATTGTCGATGTCTACAATGAGACCTTTAATTCCGAGTGCTTTAGCAAGAGGGCTTCCTGCAGCTGCTTCAATGTGATTGAGGTCCAAAATAGCATGTGAGTCATCACTTTGATGAGCTTGCATTTCTGCGAGACCAATCTCTTCTCCAGCACAAATCATTCCAAAACTGTCTTCTCCACG
>JBLIGW010000059.1:0-6434 GCA_047635955.1 Oceanicoccus sp. | reverse complement strand
AAAAATTAGCATCTTGAGTAATTTTAAATAGATATTTGTTGGAAGAATTTACCGTCAGTTTTTTAAACGGATATTCTTCCTTCAAGATCCTGAAAAAGTTCACGACTCTTTCACCAGAGCATCTTCTTTGGCGGGGAAAAGTAAGTTTGTAAAATGGCTGACTAGAAAAACTTTCTATTATGGAAACCCAATTCTTTCACAAACAATTGCAGGTGTTAAGTTCGAAAACTCAGTGGGGTTTTCTGCTGGTTTTGATAAGGACGGTCACTTTACACAGATCCTGCCTGATGTAGGATTTGGTTTTATGCAAATCGGTTCAGTTACAGGAGATGCCTATGAGGGGGATCCAAAGCCACGGCTGACACGTTTGAAAAAGTCTAAAGGAATTGTAGTTTATTATGGATTAAAAAATGAGGGAGTAAAAGCGGTGATCGCTAGATTGAAAACTAAAGAAAAACGATTCCCTTATAGTTTCTCAATTGCAAAAACAAACTGTGACGCAACGGCAAATACTGAAGAAGGAATTAAAGATTATGTGACTAGTTTGAAAGCGCTCGAAAAAACAAACTTAGCTGACTTTTATACTATCAATATTTCTTGTCCAAATACTTTTGGTGGAGAACCATTCACTGATGCAGCTCGTTTGAAAAAATTATTAACAGCAATTTCTAAACTAAAAATCAAAAAGCCAATTTTTATCAAAATGCCAATAAATAGTTCATGGAAAGAATTCAAATCCCTTTTGGATATTGCTATTGATTTCAAAATCACAGGAGTCGTTATTGGAAATTTAAATAAAGATCACAAAATGAATATTAAAGGTGGGATTAGTGGGAAGCCCACGCAAAAACTTTGTGATGCTTTAATCTCAAAAACTTATAAAGCGTATGGTGATAAACTTATTATTATTGGAGTAGGCGGAGTGTTTACTGTTGAAGATGCGTGGCAAAAAATACGTAAAGGTGCCAGCTTAGTGCAGCTCATTACGGGAATGATTTTTCAAGGGCCCCAGCTGATCGGTGAGATCAACCAGGGCCTAGTGAAACGCCTTAGCGAGGAAGGATTTGAATCCTTCCAAGAGGCAATTGGATCAGCTCATCATTAGAGAGCATCAATTCTTACTGCTTTTCCTTTGTAGTTAGCTTGTCCAAGAACACGAAGTGTTTTGTCATGGTATCTAGCATCAGCTTCAAATTCTGTATGTCCATCTTTTACATGAATGTCACCAATTTGAATCCCTTTCAGGCTTTGATTGTTGTTGATTAGAGTGAAGAGTTCTTTCGGGTTGAATCGGTCATTTCGTCCGAGTCCAACTTTGTAAGATTTCATGCTCATGTTTTCTCGGTCATCACGACCTCGTTCGCGACTACCTCCACGACTACCGCCACGGTCATCTCGTCCACGACTACCACCACGGTCATCACGACCACGGGAGCCTCGTTCGCGACTACCTCCACGGCTACCGCCACGACTACCGCCACGACCACCTCGGTCTCCTCCATATCCACCTCGGCTACCACCACGATCACCGTGGCTGCTAGTTTGAGTAGAAATGTCTTTTGTGTTTGAGTAGTGTTTTAGGAATCGGTTGAATTCAACTGATACAAAGTGGTGTATGAGTTCTTCGTAAGTGAGTCCTTTTAGTTCTTCATAGATAGCAGGCAGGTAAACCGCTAGGTTTTCATGATCAACATTAATTGATTTAACTTTTTTAACCAGTTCCATCAATTGAGCTTCACAAATAGCTTTACCAGTTGGTACGTCTACTTCTGCGAATTTCTTTCTCATGATGCTTTCAATTCGTCGAAGTTTTCCACGTTCTCTCATGTTAATGATCGTGATTGAGATACCTTCGCGTCCAGCTCGTCCTGTTCGTCCACTACGGTGAACGTAAGTTTCAGGGCTGTCTGGAAGTTCGTAATTGATTACGTGTGTAAGGTCATTAACATCAATCCCACGAGCCGCAACATCAGTCGCAACTAGAATTTGAATATGTTTTTCTCGGAATCGTGCCATTGCATGGATACGATCATCTTGAGAGATGTCTCCATGAATCGCTTCTGCTGAATAGTTATGAGCAATCAACTTGTCAGCCACTTGTTTAGTGTCTCGTCGAGTTCTACAGAATACGATTCCGTAAACTCCTGGGTTAACATCAAGCAAACGTCGAAGCGCCGCGTAACGATCACGTGAGTGAACCGTTACAAATTGATGTTGAACCGTGTCTGCACCTTCGTTTTCTTTGGCTACTCTAATTTCCTTAGGATCATGCATTCGTTGTTGAGCTACTTTTCGAATCCATGGTGACATGGTCGCTGAAAAGAGAAGCGTTTGCTTGTCTTTTGGAGTCTCATCAAGAATTGCATCAAGATCATCTTTAAATCCTTTATCAAGCATGTCATCAGCTTCATCAAGAACTAGCCATTGAACTTCGTTAAGCCGAAGTTTCCCTCGATTCACGAGATCTTTAACTCGTCCTGGAGTACCAACAACGATTTGAGCACCTGCGTTGATCTTTTTAACTTGATCGTACATGCTGCTCCCACCATAAATGGCAACCGCTTTAGTTCCAGTCTTGTATTTTGCAAAGTGAGTGATGTCTCGTGTGATCTGCATACAAAGTTCACGAGTAGGACAAAGAATAATCGCTTGAACGATCTTCTTACTTGAGTCCACTTGTTCTACGATAGGGAGGCTGAATGCCGCCGTTTTACCTGTACCTGTTTGGGCACAACCAAGTAGATCATTCTTGTTGTTCAAGAGAAAAGGAATCGATTCAACTTGAATTGGGGTAGGGATCTCAAAGTTGAGATCTGTTAGCGCTTTTAGAATCTCTGGGCTAAGGCCCATCGTATCAAAACGCTGAATTGTTTCTTCAGTCATTGTATATGTTGTTTAGGATAGTATCGCGCTTTGAGCACTTACTTCCTATTCAACCCGAGGGAAGTACCTGTGTTCGGCTACGTTTGCGCGGAATATATAATATAAACTCCAATTAGTCAAGAGCTGAGTCTGGGAGGCCCTGTGTTAGTATCCTCAATGTTATAAAACCCTTTTATGTTTTTGTACGACTTATTGATCTTGCTTGTTTTTGTGTGGCTGGGCCGCAAACTTTTTCAGCATTTTGGCTTACCGCCACTTTTTGGAGAAGTCTTTGCCGGTGTATTAGTGGGGCCTCTTGTCTTTGGTATGGTGGAGGAAACAGAAGCCATTAAGACCTTAGCAGAGCTGGGGATTTTCATGTTGATGTTCCATTCTGGGTTAGAGTCAGACCCAAAGGATCTGTTCAAAGCTTCAAAAAATGCAGTGTTTATTGCTCTGGGGGGAGTGGTTCTCTCTATCTTAGGTGGTTTTTTCACAGCATATTATTTTGGCTACCCACCCCAAACAGCCCTTTTCATTGGGATGAGTCTCTCAATAACGGCGGTAGCAATATCAGCGCGACTATTTAAAGACACCAAGTTAACAAAAACTCGTGTTGCACATACTGTTATGACAGCAGCAGTGATGACAGAAATTGTTGTTTTAGTCTTCCTTTCCACCCTTCTTGACGTCCATGAGACAGGCACATTTATGCTTAAAGCTGTAGCCTTAGATCTACTAATATTTTTAGCTTATTTTGGAATTGTTTTCTATGTAGGGCACCATTACTTCAAGTATCTTTACAAGATTGTATATAAGGGTAATAAAGGATTCACATTCTCTATTATCGTGGCACTCACATTAGCGGTTATTGCTGAGCTTATCGGTCTTCATTTTATAATTGGAGCGTTTTTGGCGGGACTCTTTTTGCATCAGGAAATTTTTGAAGAAGAGGTCTTTAATAAGATAGAAGATAGGACTTTTGGTTTAAGTTACAGCTTTTTAGCTCCCGTTTTCTTTGCTAGTTTAGCTTTTCATTTGGATTTTTCTGTACTGAGCACTTTACCTGTTTTCTTCACTATAATTTTATTAGTAGCATTGGTGGCTAAAGTTTTTGGCTCTGGTTTTACAGCTTACTGGCTGGGTATGAGCAAAGTAGAGTCCTTTACTGTAGGTTTAGCAATGAACAGCCGTGGTGCAGTAGAGCTTATTATCGCAACTATTGGTCTACAGGCAGGCATTATTGATGCTGATGTATTTTCTGTATTAGTTTTGGTTTCCTTTGCAACAACCTTGATCTCTATTTTAGGGGTAAAACCTTTGGCAAAAAAAATCAAAGCCGAACAGGCTAGGGTTGGGAAATAAACACGCTCCCTTCTACTTGCTGCCGCGAATCTGAATAATACTCACAGGGAAGGCTTCAACTGGCTTGTCTAGAAAAGGTAGACAAAATAAGTCTTTAGGACTGATTACAAAGGAATCACGGACTCGCATCTCTATACCTGTTTCTTCAGCAACAATTTTATATTCCTTTCGACACTCTTATAGACAAGCTCCACGTTGAGAGATACAAATGAATCTTGTTCCGAGCTCTTGTATCGGGTCTTTACAAACCTTGATTTAAACCTATAATCCCTCAGAAATTTTACCCAAACTATGTATTACTTGAACCTATTGAAATCCTTCAAGGATTATCACTTTAAAGATTTAAGATCTGATGTTTTTTCAGGTTTGATCGTTTCTCTAGTCTCTCTTCCACTGGCTATGTCTTTCTCTATTAGTGTGGGCCTAGGGCCTGAATTGGGGTTGTACTCAGCTATTATTGGAGGGTTTCTAGCAGCATTATTTGGAGGTTCAGAAACTAATATTGTCGGACCAACAGGGGCTTTTGTAGCCGTTCTAGGGGCGATAATGATCCAATATGGATATGAAGACCTACTTATTGCTGGGATGCTCTCTGGAGTGATTCTTCTTTTAGCTAGTCTTTTCAGATTGGGAAGTTTCATTCAATACGTTCCTTACCCTGTGATTCTTGGGTTCACCGGAGGGATTGGAATTATTATTCTCAGTACTCAGTTGGGAAACATGTTTGGTTTGGAAGACTTGCTTAAGTATGAACATTTTCATGAAAACCTCCTGGAGGTTTTTCGTAATTTAGGAAATTACCAGATAGCAGCTTTAGGAATAACGGCCTTAACAATGGTTCTTATTGAGGGAGTGTCAGCAATCTCAAAACGAATTCCAGCTCCTTTGGTGGGGATTGTTTTAGCAGCTTTGGTGGTTTACTTCTTTGACCTTGATGTGAAAACGATTGAAGACGCATTCGGTGCAATTCCACAATCATTGCCAAGTATTCAAGTGCCATCAATTACCCTTAATAAGGTGATTAATTTACTTCCAATGGCTTTCACCATTGCGGCATTAGCTTCTATTGAAACGCTACTTTCTGCTTTGGCTTCAGACTCGATGAAAAACACTACTCACAATTCAAGCTTTGAATTGGTGGGGATCGCGATTGCAAATATGGTAGGGCCACTCTTCGGAGCGATTCCTGTTTCAGGAGCAATTGCACGAACAACTTTAAACGCAAAATCTGGTTCACGAACTCGTGTAGCCGCCATGTTCAATGCCATTTTCCTATTTGGAATGATGATGCTTCTGGCACCATTAGTGAATCATATTCCTTTGGCTGCCTTGGCTGGATTGCTTGTTCTTCTCTCAGTGAAAATGATTGACGTTGAGGTGGGTTACCAACTTTTACGAGATCACGATTGGACTGACTTCTTGCTTCTCATGAGTACTTTCTTACTCACTATTTTTGTTGGATTAACTATGGGGATTGCCGTTGGGATGAGTATCGCGTCACTTGTTTTCCTTAAAAAAATGAGTGATTCAACAGTAAGTAAAACAGTATTGAGGGAGGTAGAGGGAGAAAAGAAACTTCTTGCGACGAATGAAAAAATCAAATGTGAACACATCGGAATCTATACGATTGATGTTCCTTTATTCTTTGGAACAGCACGAAGCATTGTGCGTTCGCTTACGAGGGTGGCGCCAACCAAAGCAATCATTCTTCGGCTCACTAATCTTTCAGGATTAGATGCAACGGGGCTACAAGCTTTGAAAGAAATTCTAGACATGCATTCAGTTCGACACCGAATCTATCTTTCTGGAATTGATGAAAAAACAAAGAAAATATTTAAGAAAACAGGATTACTTAAGTTGATCGGAGAAGATCACATCTTTGAAAAATCTAAAGACGCAATCAATGCAGCACTTCTCTCTCAAGGATTGAAGAAAGGTTGTGATCAGTACAAGGTGACTTCTAAATAAGTAATTTACTCATAAAGTTGCCTCCACTATCTATTAGTGGGGGCCTTGTGACCCAAAGTTTAGTAATAAAAAAACACCCTCGGTTTCCCAAGAGTGTTTTTTTGATTGAAGAAAATTAAGCTTCTTCACCTGCACCTGCAAGTTGTACGTTTACAGCTCGAGGTCCTTTTGGAGAGTCTTCAGTTGTAAATGAAACTGAGTCACCTTCATTCATTTCTGTGAAATTACTGTCAGTACAG
>JBLIGW010000058.1:0-6617 GCA_047635955.1 Oceanicoccus sp. | reverse complement strand
AAACACCTGAAATGAAGATCGGTCAACTCATCAATTCATTGGTCATTGTGGTCGCGGCAACAGCCTTGGCTGCGTGGTCTTTTGTATCCAATCCTGCTGAAGTGGCTTATTCAAGTCAAGAATGGGTCTACGAGGGAGGGCTTAGCTTTGATCTTGAGGTGAATGCCGAGCAAGAAATGACAGCAATACGAAACAATAGAGACTCTATTGTTTTATTGCCAGGAGCTAAGGCTGAGTTAAATTGGAGTGAAGACGAGAAACATGTGGATGTTTTCCTTTCTGAAGGAGGGGTTCTGTTTGGGACTCAAGCCAATGATTTCTCAGTTAGCGTTCACACTTCAAGTGTGAGGGTTGAATCTCAAGAGAGTCTGGCTTATGTGGCTTTGAATGAAGGGAAGGTGTCAGTTTATGGATTGATGCACCCTAGTCTTTTAAGCTTTGTGGAGGACGAGACTGATTTAAATGCTTTATTTGTTCCAAGTGGAATGATGATCGAAGTTGCTGAATCAAAAGTGACAAGTACTTTGGCTAGATTACGACTTACAAAATTATCAAAAGAATTTAGAGCTTCTGATTGGGAAGGTGGTGACTTTTCTGATGAAGTGACTTCTGCCTGGATGGCAGTGAACTTGAGATACACCGAGCAGTCGGTGGCTTACGCTCAATCGCTTCAGTCTGACCCTCAGTTTGGACCGGTTCAGTCTGGTTTGGGATCAGTGGTCCTTGGCCTTTATGATGGCTTTCGAGAATTTGCTACAGTGACTCCTTCGGCACAAGACCGTTTGATTGAAACCAATAAACAGAATCTATTAACTTATGCGATGAGTAATCTCCTGTTTGGAGAGTCTTCGCTTGGTGAACTTTGGGTGAAAGAGTGGGAAAAGGAAAATCATGAACTTGAAGATCTTGAATCTTTGTATTCAGATTTATTCTTTGTTCTACCTGGGGATGAACTTTATTCGGTTAAAGCTTCGGTGGTTCAGCTTACTTTTGATCAAGAAGCGACTTTTTCTTCTTTACGACGTCAATTTCTTGAAGTTGAAAGCTTGCTTGCTCGTGGAGAATCTCTGAATGCTCAAAACTCACTTGCTGAGTATCAGCTTAGTTTGTCAGCTGCTCTTGATTCAGGGGTGTTTGATGACCCAGAACTTCTGGACGAATTGAGTCGTGAGTACCTTTTGGTGGAACGTTTACTTCGTGAGAATTCTAACTTTTACAATGTTCACTATGTGGAACTCTTAACTCAGATGGAGGATAAGATTTTATCTTTAGCTGGGGGTGATACTGATCTTGCTGAAGAGCGACAAGCTTTTGTACTTAGTAAGATTCAGTTTTTAACTAAACTCTTTGAATTTGTAGTGGACCGACGTGTTTCTGTAGATGATGCTACGGATTTAGCTAATGAGCTTTTGTTTGCAGCAGAGGGTTACATGATTTTAATTCCAACTGATGTCGCGGTGCGAGATTGGTACATGAGTGAACTTGAAAAAGCGGATCTTGCGATTGCGTTTATAGGTTCACCAGAGTTCTATTCTTATTCTGACTTTGATGAAGGGCTTAAGGCTTATGAGCTAAAACTAAAAGACCTTGATGATCTTCAAGCCTACATTCAGCAAATTCGTGATGGGAATGGTGAGGGTTTGGAGGTTGATATGTCTTTAGACGAAGCATTGGAGGAAGTGCGACAGGCGTTCACTTACAATGCAATCTCTTATGTAACGGCTGAGTCTCATGGAGATTCAGGTTATCGACTATTTCAGATCATTGATGGGAAAATTGATGCTTATGCTTTTGAAGCAAGTTATGACCGTGAGGGTGGATTACTTTATGACTTAGTGATTGAAGGGCAAATTAGATTCTCAACCGGGATTTTACTTGAAGACCTAGGTGAGGTTATTGAGCAAGCCTTGCTTTCCACTCCTCTGGATGAAGAAATTAATGAGGAGGTAGCTAGTGAAACTTCTTTGACGGAAGACTTGGCTATTCATCAAGTAAAAGAGGCTTTTGAATCAGCGGATTTGGATTCTGAAGATTTTAGCTTCGAAGTGCTTGATTTGGAAACCAATACCTTTTCGTTCGAAGGTACGATCACTCGTTACTCTTTACCTATTTCAGGTGAATACACATTGGGTGACAATCAGCTTTTAAATGTTATTTGGACTTTAGATGAGGATTCACAGTCTTTGCCTGAGATGGATCTTTCACAGGTGGAAAGTGCGGTGCAAGCGGTGTATGAAGCTTTGACTTCTTAGACGTGACTTAGTGAAGGTCTCTTTTTTTGATGTGGTCTTTCTGGTAGACTCCGATCGAAATTTTAAGCACGTCCTTTTTATGGCTAAAGACACAGAAGATTACTCAGCAGATCAAATTCAAGTTCTTGAAGGGCTTAGTGCCGTTCGTAAACGTCCGGGTATGTACATTGGTACAACAGACGTAAAAGGACTTCATCACCTTATTTGGGAAATTGTAGATAATTCTATTGATGAAGCGATGGCTGGTTACTGTGACACAATTCTTATTGAATTGAATGAAGATGGTTCGTGTAGCGTTGAAGATAATGGACGAGGGATTCCAGTTGGGAAACATAAAAAAACAGGTTTGTCAGCGTTGGAAACAGTACTTACGGTGCTTCATGCCGGAGGTAAGTTTGGAGGAGGTGGATATAAGGTTTCTGGAGGTCTACATGGGGTAGGGGTATCCGTTGTAAACGCCCTTTCTGCTGTTTTACAGGCTGAAGTTAAGCGTGATGGAAAACATTATTTCCAAGAGTATCGTCAAGGTGCTTCGCAAGAGGAGATTAAGGTTATTGGAGAGGCAGACGAAGCGGGAACAAAGATAACCTTCTTCCCAGATAAAGAGATTTTCGATATTATTGACTTTGATTTTGAAACGGTAGTGAATCGTATTCGACAACAAGCTTACCTTACTAAGGGGGTGACTATCCGAGTGGTTGATCACCGCAGTGGTAAAAAGACAATGTTCTACTTTGAAGGTGGGATTAAATCTTACGTTCAACACTTGAATCGAGAGCGAGATCGACTTGGAAATGTGATTTATGTTGAACAAGATACGGACGATGGTTACGTGGAAATTGCGCTTCAATACACAACGGCGTATCAGGAAACGGTGTTTAGCTTCGCAAATAACATTCATACTCCAGAAGGAGGAATGCATTTGACTGGGTTTAAAACGGCCTTAACTCGAGTGATTAATAGTTTTGGTCGTAAAAACGACCTCATTAAGGAAAAAGAAAAGAACTTTTCATCGGATGATGTGCGAGAAGGTTTGACCGTAGTGATCTCAGTTAAATTGGGTGACCCTCAGTTTGAAGGACAAACTAAGTCAAAACTTGGTAATAAAGAAATGAGAACGGCAGTGGATTCAGTTTTCTCTGATGCTTTGGAGCAATACTTAAATGAAAACCCAGCGGATGCGCGTGCCATTATTGGTAAGTGTTCATTGGCTCAACGGGCGCGTCTTGCGGCTCGTGCGGCTCGTGATACTGTGATTCGAAAAGGAGCACTTGAAGGAATGACACTTCCAGGGAAGCTGGCAGATTGCTCTAGTAAAGACCCTTCTCAATCTGAAATTTATATTGTTGAGGGAGATTCAGCCGGAGGTTCTGCTAAACAAGGACGTAATCGTGAATTCCAAGCGATCCTTCCATTGAGAGGTAAAATCTTGAATGTGGAGCAAGCTCGATTGGATCGAATGCTGACTAACAATGAAGTAAAAAACTTAGTGATTGCTTTGGGTACTGGTATTGGTGAAACTTTCAATCTTGAAAGACTTCGATACCATCGAATCGTAATCATGACCGATGCCGATGTAGATGGAGCTCATATTCGAACTTTGATTCTAACTTTATTCTTCCGTTACTTCCGTGAAGTGATTGATGGAGGGTATCTGTTTATTGCTCAACCACCGCTTTACAAAATATGGAGAGGTAAAAAGGTGAGATATGCCTTTACCGATGCACAGCGAGATAAATTTATTGCTGAATTTGGAGATAGCAAGCCTTCCTTGCAGCGTTATAAAGGTCTCGGGGAAATGAATCCTGAACAACTATGGGAAACTACCATGGACCCTGCGCGACGGACCATGCTTCGAGTTACTATTAATGATGCTGAACGTGCGGATCATATCTTCCAAACCCTCATGGGTAGCGAAGTTGCTCCACGTAAGAAGTTTATTCAAACTCATGCTAAAAAGGTGAAGAATCTGGACATCTAATTGGGAGCTTGACGACCACGTCTTGACCTTGTATAATGCACGCTCTTAATCGTGGAATTATGAAATTAGTACGATGTGCTTTACCGTTAGCATTGCTCAGTGCTTGCGCGGGTGAATTGCCAGCTGATCCAGAGGAGTGTCTTTCTGAGTTGCTTGATTTCAACTCAAATTCTTTGCCTACAGTGGTTGAGGATGCTGACCTGATTTGTTATGGAACTCAATCTGAATTGGCTGAGTATACGTCTGATCCTGAATTGTGTGAGGCTATTCATCGAGTGAGTGGGGCGCTTATAGCTCAGGTGAATATTGGTGACTTGAGAAAGGCAGATGCTGGTGAGCATGCTTTTGTGGGTATGTACAAATGTGATGATGAGGAGCAGGGAGCGATTTATGGTTCTGCTTTGGCTGAAGTTTATGAGGGGCCTGTGCTTGGAGGAGACAATGAGTTCTTACTTGTGAGTTCCGTTTTTGATACGGACTGTTTACCTGGTGAGGTGATTACTTTAGAGGCTTATCTTGTGAAAAATAATGCTAAGTGTTCAGGAGTTTCAATGGTGTTCTCTGCAGAGGTGAACCCTGACGGATCATCGACCGTAGAATTTTACAATTACGGTATAAGCACGGTTAGAGATTTCTATTATTGACTTCTTGAGTAAGAGCTTACTTTGTGTTATAATTACAAGATATTAAAACGCAAAAGTCATGGATCTCACAGTGCAATTACATCAAGAAACGGACCTTGGTTTGTTGGTTGGTGATTTCTCTGATTTGAAGCATCTGGTGAAGATGTTAAATGGAGCTTGGGAAAGTGTAGAATTTCGTTTTGAAAAGATGAAAGCTAAGCCAAATTATTACCTTTTTATTGAAGATGATAAGTCTTTAGATAATGCTGAGGTTGGTGTGGTGGAACGTCATGGAGATAAGGTTTATGCCTTCACTCCGGCGGTACATGATTTGATTATGGGAGCATATAAACGTTACGTTACTGAGTTCGGTGATCCAACGTTATAAAATAGTTTGACAATCAGAAAGTCATCGCTTATTCTCTGCGGGCTTAATGCAAATTTTACATATGCCTTCAATTAATTTCTTCGTAGACCCACTTCCTAAGGAATCTCCTGAAAAGCGAGTTTCCCGGTTCAAACAGTGGTACAACCGTTCTCGTGTTGGGAACATGGTGAAGACTCGTCGTTACCGACGAAAAAAACTCAGTCGACGTCAACAACGTGAATCTGCAGTTGTCCGAGAAAAATACCGAACACAACGAGAACGAAACAAGTTCTACTCATAGTGACGATCTCAGATCTAATCAAAAAAGCTCAAGTCCTTCATCTCCGAACAGAGATGGAGGTTTTTTTGTCTTATCTTTTAGGGTGTGATCGTTTGGACTTGATTGCTTACCCTGAAAAAGAGGTGCCTGTTGAAAAACTGGCTGAACTTCAGATTGGGTGGGGGCAGATTCAACAGGGTAAACCAGTGGCTTATCTGACAAAGACTAAAGAATTTTATGGTTTAGACTTTTATGTGGATGAAAATGTTTTAGTCCCTCGAGGGGCTACAGAAAGATTGGTGGAATTGGTGAAGGCTAAGGCCTCTATTGATGCAAAAGTTCTTGAAATTGGAACCGGTAGTGGCGCGATTTCAGTTTCACTCAAGCGTGTCCGTCCTGATCTAAAAGTGACAGCAGGAGAGGTGAGTGCGGGGGCTCTTGAGGTGGCTAAGAAAAATGCAAAAACATTGAAAGCTGAAGTAACTTTTATTGAGTCTGATTTGCTGCAGTCTGTTCCTAAGGATGATTATGAGGTTTTAGTGGCTAATTTGCCTTACATCGGTGAGGTGGAGCATCATTACATCTCTGATAACGTGGAGACTCATGAACCGCATGTGGCTCTATTTGGGGGGCATGATGGGCTTCGTTTGTATTCAGACCTACTAGAGCAGTCAAAAACGTGGAACTTTAAGTGGATTATTGGAGAAATTGGATTCTCTCAAGGAGAAGATATGAAGAAGTTAGCTAAAGAGAAACTTCCAGATTATAGCTTTGAACTGCTTCAGGATCACGAAGGTCTCGATAGAGTCTTTGTTCTCTGTTACAATGCCGGCAAATGAGAGACAAATTAAAAAAACTAGAAGAAGAGTTCGTTGAGCTCAATGCCGAGATGGCTATCCCTGAGGTGATTGCTGATCAAAAAAAGTATCAGGTTCTTTTGGCTCGTCGTCGTGAGCTTGAAGCGGCGGTGGATCTTTATCGTGAAATCAAAAAATGTGATGCAGCCATTGAAGAGTCAGAGGAGATGCTCAAAGACAGTGATCCAGAGATTCAAGAAATGGCAAAAGAGGAATTTAAGGAGGCAAAGGATCGCTTGGAGGCTCTAGAGGAAGAG
>JBLIGW010000057.1:0-6795 GCA_047635955.1 Oceanicoccus sp. | reverse complement strand
CCCTTTCCCCCACTCACCCCTTTCACCAATAGCTAAACCAAGAAAGGTGTTTCCTGCATAATCATCTTCCCTTTTAGCATTAAAGTGAATACCACAGTTTCCAATCAATTTATCTCCTTCCACCTTATACATACTGAAAATAAGTTCATCAGAATCGGCCAATACACCAAGAAGCCACTTCTTCTCCTCTTCCAAGGTGATGTTCTTCCCATGAATAGGACCAAGATGACGAGTCACTTTTGGATCATTCATCCAACGGGTGAAAGCTTCTACTTCACCTATTCTTGAAGTACGTAATACAATTTTTTCTCCTTCAAGTTTCATAAAGCAATCATACAAGCTCTGCTATACTTTCGCTATGATTGAATTCGGAACAAAACTTGATGGTGAAACCTATATATACAGACCATGTGCCTATGCAGTTTTGATTAACGAAGAAGGATTGATTGGAATTGTAGAAAATCCCAAAGGTTGTTTTCTGGTTGGTGGTGGAATCGATGGTGAAGAAGACCCAATTACTGCATTAGAACGTGAAGCTCTTGAGGAAATTGGCATGAGCGTACAAGTGATAGAGAAAATAGGAGAAGCTGCTGATCATGACTCTCATGTGTCAGAAGGCAATGTGTACTACTCAAAATCCAGTCACTTCTATAAAGCTAAATTACTTGAAAAAGTCGCACCCCCAATTGAACTAGATCATGAGCTTAAATGGATCACTTTTGATGAAGCATTAGAACATCTATTCTTTGAAGGACAAAGATGGGCTGTTAAAAAGTGTTTTTAGCTCCACTCCAAACTCAGTCTCCTCACAAACAGTTCGAACTTCGTCTAGTATCGGGAGCCAAACTTTTTTACAGGTTACAAACACCTCCAAAATCGCCTACCTCTAACTGGAGTGCGAGACTTTGCTATACTCAACGCATAACAAAACTCAAAATGCACCAAGAGACACCAACTGGGTATGAACCCTTGAATACACCGAAAAAAGTCGCCGACAATATCTGGATTGTAGATGGCCCAGCCATTAGTTTTTATGGCCTACCGTATACCACACGGATGACAATCATTAAGCTACAAAACGGTGATTTATTCATACATTCTCCTATTAGCCTAACCAAGGACTTAAAAAAGAAAGTGGCGCAACTAGGAACAGTTCGACATTTAGTTTCACCAAACTGGATACATTACGAATACATACCACAGTGGGCGAAAGCTTTTTCAGATACGATTGCATGGGCATCCCCTGGTGTTCAAAACAGGGTTAAAAAGTTCAAATCATCAGCAATGTTTGAACGCAATCTTGGTAAAACTGCAGAAAAGGAATGGGCTAATGATATTGAACAAATGATTGTTCAAGGACACTCTATTCATAAGGAAGTAGTATTCTTTCATAAAAGATCAAAAACTTTAATTTTGACTGATCTCATTGAGAATTTTGAATCGTCAAAAATCCCCTTTTGGTTTCGGCCTTTTGCTTGGTTAGCAGGGGTTTTAGATCCTGACGGAAAAGCACCTATAGATATGCGATTAACATTTTACAAAGGAAAGAAAGAATTACAAAGTGCTGTGGAGAAAATGATTGCCTGGCAGCCAGAGCGGGTAGTTCTTTCCCATGGACGTTGGTATGAACGTGACGGAGTGAAAGAGTTAAAACGCTCATTTAGATGGGTGCTCAAGTAAGCCACAGGTCTTTTCTCACAAACAGTTCTAATTGCGTCCAACTTAGGGAGCCAACTTCTTTTTCAGCTTAGTCAACAATTCTGACGACCCCATTCGAACCATCCACCTCAACTATCTGACCGTCTTTGAAGCGCGTCGCAGCACCTTCCACTCCGGACACACAAGGAAGGCCATATTCTCGCGCGATAACGGCTCCATGCTGCAAGGAACCCCCAACCTCTAAGATCACCGCACCTGCATTCATAAATAGTGGTGTCCAACCAGGATCAGTCGCTCGTGTTACTAGAATTTCCCCCTTTTCCAAAGGCTTGTCGTAAGGGTTACTGAGAACTTTGACCTTACCTATGTATTTTCCAGGAGAAATGGCATCCCCTTGAATTCCATCTTTAAGATTCTGACGTGGTGCTCTAAAGATTTTCCCTCTTGAATCAACAACTCGGGGCCAATCTTTCTGATGTGCCACACGACGAGTATAACGAGTGTTTTTATCTACTAAGATGATGAGGTCCATTTTTGAATTCTTTTCAGCTCGGATAATTTCATTTGCTTTAAGAGAAAAAATATCTTCTGCTTGTATTAAACGACCTTCCTTTACAAATTGTTCACCTAGGTCCAAACATTTTCTCCTAATTACATCAATGATTTTCACCATTAAATATTTAGGGACTTCCCTATAACCCGCAAGTCCTCTAATCATATTCACGTGATAGTTGAGTTTACGTTCTTTACCCAATTTTTTGGCGATCTTTCTTAATTTTTTCTCAGCAGACACTTGTTCTTTTCGCGCTTTAACTAACAGATTCTCTTCCGATTCATCATAAATATGTATAAGTGAAAGCTGTTGAAAGAACTGCTCAGGATTTTCATAGGGACGAGGTGTAGCAGGATCAATTTCCCGAATACAACGAAATCCAAATTCGCTCATAAAACTTTCATAAGCATCAACAAATTCTTTGGAAAACTCATTCGCCTTCAGTTTTTTTGCAAAAGTTTTTGCATCTTTACAATTTTGTATATCTGAAAATTTTGCCAGTTCATACATATGTCTCCCCATTCCTGCCGTAGGATTACCAGAAAGATTCATGTGTAATTTAACGATTAAGTCATTGATAGCTTGGTCCTTGAAAATCTTCTTCAGTCTCCAAGCTGAATAGAGTGGGCCAAGAAGCATATCAAAGATGTTGAGCATGTGATCTATTAAGATTTCTAAGACCTCTTTATAGACGGACTCAAAAGCCCTCCCTTCAATTTGAATAGAATCGATTCGTTTGAGATCAGTTTCATAGCAAGCTTTGTATTTCTTCAGAACCTTTTCGGGTGAAACGTAAACTCTCAAGAAACCAAAACTCATTTTGAACATCAAAGGCAACATTTTTAGAGCGATGCCTCGAAGTTTTTTTGGAGTTTTCTTTGGCAAATATTCATCGTAGTCGATACCATCCATGATTTTTCCTGTGGGAGCATCAAAACTAGCCATCATGCTGTTGAGACCACGCTTACCAAAGGCTTTAATTGTGTTTGAAGCATTGAGATAACCCTTCCCATGAATACTCATGAAAATTCCTTGCCTAGGGTCAGAAGCAATGGTCGCCATTTGGGGTCCAATCATGATCTCAATCATATCGTTGTAAATATCGCTTCCCATGATAGACATGGGCTCTTGAATCCCCTGCTCCATCAAAAGTGCATCTTGATAAAGCAATTTCGGCTCTCCCGGTTTTGTGATCATTTCAGGAGGCAACGGTAGATAAGCTGTAATGGGTCTTGCTTGAAGAAGGTGAAGTTTCTTCTCTCCGTAAGCCCATTCAATATCGATAGGTTTTTCAAAAAAATCTTCTACCTTTATAAGCAAGTTTGTGAGTTCCAAAGCTTGTTCATCGGTCAAAGAAGCCTTTTCAGGTTTGAGATTGTCATTTGTTTCAGTCCCACCTTTTTCTTTCAGCCAAATAGCCTGTTCCTTCTTGGAGATCCGTTTTTCTATGATGATTTTCTTCACTTTATCAACAATGTATGAATCAGGCGTAACTTGACCGGCAACAATGCTTTCTCCCAAGCCAAAGCTGGCGTTGATCACAGCTTCGTCATAACAATTATTTTGAGGGTTCAAAGAGAAAGCCACTCCACTCACCTTTGAATCAATTTGCTCTTGAACGATCACAGCAATGCGAGGCTGATTCGTCTTCATGTCATGTTGCATTTTATATTTAACAATTCGTTCATCAAATACGGAAACAAAAGAGTGAAGGATGGCTTTTTCAAGCTTGTTCTCTGTCACTCCCAAACTGGTCTCATAAGCACCCGCAAAAGAAGTCCCTTCAAGGTCTTCTTCAGGCGAAGAGGAACGTACCGCAAACAAAGTTTCCCCTGAGAAAATCTGTAAGGCCCTCTCTAGCTCAGTTCTTTGCTTAGTATTAAAGCTTAAAGCTTTGCATTCCTTCTTCACCGCATCACAGTTTTTTTTCAAATCAACCTCAGAAGATTTAAGAAAAGATTTCCAGCTCTTACTTTTTTCTACTTCAGACATCCACGGTTTAAAAAATTCTACGCTAAGAACAAAACCCAAAGGCACAGGAAATCCTTCCTTCCTAGCCTCAGTAAGCGCATGCGCTTTCCCACCGATAACACTAAGTCTCGACGGAGATTTAGATTCAAAAGAATAGAAGGATTTGGACATTTAGTGGTGATTTCAAAAACATCAATGGTCTGCCTA
The DNA here is from genome assembly GCA_047635955.1 of Oceanicoccus sp. Taxonomy (GTDB): domain Bacteria; phylum Patescibacteriota; class Gracilibacteria; order UBA1369; family 2-02-FULL-48-14; genus WFTC01. Next base: position 2,405 of record JBLIGW010000057.1, on the reverse strand, counting down.
ACACAGTAAACTCATATTATCACAAACAGTTCGAACTTCGTCTAGTATGGGGAGCCATTTTAACTTAGTCTTTTCCGAGTATCACGATAAATCTCAGATCGATGTCCAATAGCAAAAACTTTCACAACGGTATTCTCTATTCTAAAAATCACCCGGTAGTCTCCGACACGTAGCTTTCTATAGCCTTTCAAAGACTTTCTTAAGGGTTTCCCGAAATGCTCTGGCTCATTTGTTAGCTTTTTCTCAATAGCACTCCTAATCCGTGTTTTGACGTCGCTAGACAAATTAGGAATATCCTCCTTAAGTACTTCATCTGCATACTGTATAAGAAAAGTCATGCCCATGCTTCATCATGGGATACAAATTTAGTTTTTTCATTGTCTCTCTCTGAGGCAATTCTATCCCAAACCATGTCTTCATCAATTTCAATAGCAAGTTGAATGAGGGATGCAGCCTTAGTAGCAGGCGGAATACCATCTCGAGCGGCCAAATGCTCCAATGCAGAATCGACATCATCAGGGAGACTCACCATCCGCCTTTTTTTTGTAGTGGCCATAATCAATTGAGTTAAGATGGATCAAGTGTAACACTTTTGTAACACCTGGGGCAAGACCAATGAACTTCATGCACATTGTGCACTTCCCCAAATCGGATAGAGTCAATTAGGGGGCCAACTTCTTTTTCAGGTTAGAGTCGCCAACAAAATCGCATACCCCTAACTGGAATGCTAAACTTTGTTATACTTCAGTCATGAATTACAAAATACGATTAGCAGTGAGGAAAGATGCTGTAGGAATCGCTCAGGTTCACGTTACATCTTGGCGTGAAACATACAGTGGAACTGTAGATAAAAAGTATTTGGACAACTTGAGCGTAGAGAAACACAAGAATAAATGGAATGAGATACTAAGCGATAAGAAAAACCAGAGTTGGACACTTGTAGCAAAAAGCGCAGAAGGCGAGATCGTGGGATTCGCTTCAGCAGGAAAAGCCAGAGAAACAGCAGAAGAGCCTTACGAAGGCGAACTATACTGTATTTATCTGCTAAAGAAGCACCAGAAAAATCGACTGGGTTTTCTACTGGTAAAGGAGCTTTGCACAACTCTTAAAAAGAACAAAATATATAATATGTATGTAGGAGTTTTAGAAGATAATGAATCTAAGACTTTCTATACCAAATATGGTGCTGAATGGTTCAAAAGTGAGGAAATCAGCATTGGCAATCAGACACTTACTGAAGAGTTTTACGGGTGGGATAGTTTTGATCAGTTTCTTCAATAAAACCAGCTCTAACACCGAACAGCTTGCTACTCTATCAATGCAGTTCTAATTGTATGCAACTTGGGGAGCCATACTTTTTGGCGATCAAGTCTTGGCTTTTTTCCAAAAGGAAAAAACGATAATTATATAAGTATAATGTAAAATAAAGGCTAGCCATTCTGGCTTAGAATACCACCCTAAAATCAGATTCAAGGGTAAACCAAGAATCCCATCCTTATGGTTTAAAATTCCCGAGGATAAATCAAAAGGCTTTGCGTAAAGCCAATGTATTTCAGATAGGTTGACTCCCTTCATGGCAGAAAGTCCTTCATGAACACTATAACCAAGCAAATAGGCTGCCTGTAGAATCAAATACACTAGAGTTAAATTGAAAAGAACACTTAACTTTACCCTCACTAAAGAGAAATAAATAAACAAGGAAAGAAGAAAAGCTGAAAAAATTCCAATCAATATACTCTGCAAAGAGTAATTTCCAGCAAAAGAAAACAAGACAATCTCAGCACCCTCCCTAATCACAATGAGAATTGCAAAAAGAGTCACACCCAACTTAGTCATTGAGCCATCCAATTTATTTTTCACATAAGATTTCATGTCTTTAGAATGGCGAATCATCCAAAAAATCAATGTAGTGATTAACATCACCGCCAAAAAACTAAATAAACTTTCCCAAATCTTAGCACTACGAGAAAGGTCACTGACTAAAGAATTCAACAAAAAACCTGATATCACGGAAGTAACAACTCCAATTCCTACACCAAACCATAAATACACACATAGGTCCTTAGCTCCTAAACTTTTCAAATAGTTGAACGCTAATGCGAGCAAAAGAAAAGTTTCAAGCCCCTCACGGAAACCGACAATAAATCCAGGAAAAATCATAATAATAAGACTGATAAAGTTATACCACAGTATCAAAAAAGATTTAAAGCACAATCTATATTCTCCCTCATAAACAGTTCGAACTTCGTCTAGTATGGGGAGCCAAGCTTATTTTCAGATTACGAACACCTCCAAAATCGCCCACCCTAACTGGAATGCGAAACTTTGCATATTCACACAGTCTGTCTGGCGTGGATTGCCATTTCTCTTGTGAGAATTTCAGGTGTTTGTGAAGCCTGTGTCTA
>JBLIGW010000056.1:0-6961 GCA_047635955.1 Oceanicoccus sp. | reverse complement strand
TCTTGATCAAAAAAAGCCCCTCATTGCTGAGGGGCTTTTCCTAAATAGGTTTCTTATTTGTTTGCTCGGTCATTCCACCAAACGAGTAGTGGGCTAGCCACAAAGATTGATGAGTAAGTTCCAGCAATAATACCAATGGCAAGAGCGAGAACAAACCAGAAGATACTTGGAGCTCCCCAGATGAGAAGGGCCAAGATCATGATCAATGTTGAGATTGAAGTGTTCATTGATCGAGCCATAGTTTGGTTCAAGGCATTGTTTGCGCTATCGGCCAAAGTGTCTTCTGACTTTCGGTAGTGAAGATTTTCACGTACTCGGTCAAATACTACGATCGTGTCATGTACTGAGAACCCCATAATGGTTAGTAGGGCAGTAATGAAGAGTGCATCCACTTCTACGCCAGCAAACTGACCAAGTAGAGCAAAGGCTCCAACTACGATAAGAATATCGTGTACTAGGGCTCCAATGGCTGACATACCGAATCGCCATGGGCTTACTTCCTTAGGAATTTTTCTAAAGGCGAAAGCAATGTAGAAAACAATCATTACTAGTGTGATTCCAAGAGCGATGAGTGCTTTGTTTCTCAGAGTTTTACCAATAGTTGGTCCAACGGTTGTGAATCGAATTTCTTCAGTTGTTCCGATTTCAGTACTGAGCTCAGCAATGATTCCGTCGTGTTCAGTTTCACTGAGGTGACGAGTTCGAAGAAGGAAAGACCCTTGATCTGTTTTAACCACGGTTACGTTTCCTAGTTCTTCTTCAAATTCAATGTCAGAAAGACTGGCTTGAATGTCTTCAATGCTGATTACTTCTTCTGTTTCAATATCAAGTTCCATCATGGCTCCACCAGTGAAGTCGAGTCCAAGATTGAGTCCGAAAATTGCGGTAGAAAGAATCGCGATAACGAGAACTACACCTGAAAGTGAAGCCCAGATTTTTGTATTCTTAATGATTGCAAATTGTCGATGTTTTCCTTTTGGCTTTCCAAAGAGAGCTAGATTCTTTCCAGCTTTAGTTTTAGCAGCTAAGAGTAGGAATGTTCGAGTCAACATAATCGCTGAGAACATTGATACCAAGATACCAAGTGCCAAGTTGAGTGCGAATCCTCGAATGATTGAGCTACCGAAGTAGAAAAGAATCGCACAAGTGATAAGAGACGAGAAGTTTGAATCTCGAATTGAATCCCAAGCTCGAGCAAATCCTTGTTCGATTGCTGTTTCAAGGTTTTCTCCTGCACGTAGTTCTTCACGCATTCGTTCAAAGATAAGTACGTTGGCATCAACGGCCATACCAATAGAAAGGATCACTCCTGCCACACCGGCTAGAGTCATTGTAATTGGACTTGAAAGCACAAAGGCTAAGAAGAAGAGAACGACACAGGCAAGTAGGAAGGTTACAAATTGATCTCCTCCTGAATCGTCATTCTTAAGGAGTAGATGAACAATATATACAAATACAGCAATACTGATGAGCAGAGATGCCCACACAGGGAGTGAGGCTTTGATCATGAATAGAACGATCGCTGAGTAGATTACTAGTGCTGCATTGGCCAATAGACCAGGCAGACGGTAGTAGAAGAACATGTAGAGTCCAAGAAGAGTTAAACCAATCAATCCCGCAAAGAGACTTTGGTCTAGAGCTTCAGCTCCGAGTGAGGCGCTGATTGTGTATTGTCCAGCCAGTTCAATTGGTGCAGGAATTGCACCAGTATTAAGATCTCGAGCTAGTTCTTGAGCTTCTTCAAGTGTGAAAGTTCCAGTAATTTGAGCTTCTCCTCCAGAAATCTTTTGGTTCACATTCGGAGAAGAGATGAGCTCACCTCCTACGAAAATAGCAATTCGTCGTCCTACATTCGCTTCAGTCAAAGTTTCAAATAGTTCACCTCCTTCGTTAGTAAATGAGATGCTTACGTAAGGTTGGTACGCGTCGTTAAGGTAAACGTCTGCGCGCTCAAAATGTTCACCAGTTAGTACTGCTTCGTCTGCCCAGGGGCTAGGAAGAGTGTTGAAAGTGAGTTTGTTGATTGCAATGGTATCAACTGTTTCTGTGATTGTTTCCGCTTCAATCTTGTCGTAAACCTCGATTAGGTGATAACCAAAGTCAGATTCTACGATTTCAGAGATTCCACCAATTGCTAGAGCAAAGGCAGCATCTTCAAATGGTTCTACCATCTTGTCTCGTCCGAAAGGGCCAAGATCTCCTTCTTTAGCGCCACTTCCAAGATCGTCAGAGAATTCAAGCGCGAGTGTTCCTAGAGATTCACCTGCTTTGATTCGTCCAAGTAGTTCTTCAGCAAGTGTGAGTGCTTCTTCTTGAGTTCGTTCTACATTTGTATCGGTGTCATTCCAAGCAAGAAGTATGTGTCGAGCTGACACGCTTCCTTCAACTTCAGTTTCAATAGTGTCTGTGCTCTTGTCTGTGATTTGAATTACAGTTAGTCCATTTGCTTCACGAACGGTGTCGTCAGCATCAAGTACGTAGCCTTCGCTAAGTTCTACAGGGGCAATGGTTGCGCCTACGGCCCAGCCTTTAAGTGCAGCTTGTAGTTCTTCACTGTGAGAGTTGATTGCGACAAGCTCAGTGCTTACGTAAACCACTTCTCCATTTAGTTCTTCCATTTTCTCTCTAGCGAGAGTGTCAAAATCAGTTCCAGAAAGAACGGCACTGTAAAACTCATTAGATAGAGTTTTTGCTATTTCTACTTGGTCCGTGCTTGGATTCAAGTTTTCTTCTTTAAATTCAAGTTGAATAGTTTTACCAACGATATCTCGAGCTTCCTCAATATTATCGATTCCAGCTAGTTCAACGATCACGTGAAATTCACTAGCAATGTTTGAAGTGTAAATATTTGGTTCAGAGACTCCAAGACTATCCACTCGTTTTCGGATTACTTCTTGAACTCCTTCAATAATGGCTTCCTGATCTGCTTCAGGTACAGCGCTGAGGTCCATTTGGTAGTCGAGTTGAGTTCCTCCCTTAAGGTCTAGACCCAGTTTTAGGTCCATTACACTATCGGCGTAACCGAGTCCTCCGGCTGCTAGAAGTATGATTAATACTTGAGCGGCTAAGAATTTTTTAAGCTTTTTTGTCTTTTTCATAATAGTCGTTATTGGCTAGGGATAGAGAAAAAATCCTCGCAATTATACTTTCTTCTCCTTGGATGACAAGGGGGCAATAATCGGTTGCCTTGACTATGGGGTTTTCTGTTGCTTGACTAGGAAAGATGAACATTCGAAAAGCTCTTATTGTTGATTTGATTCTTTTCACAAGCCTGGCTTGTCTGTTTTTTGTGATTTCACCTTGGTTGATTTATCAAAAAGGCACAGATCTTATTTATTCTGATCTGGAGGCGGTGGCCAATTATGAAGTAGCAATTGTCTTTGGAGCTGGGGTTACTGCTTCAGGGCAGCCTTCTGATGCCTTGCGTGACAGGTTGGATACTGCCTTGGATTTATATCAATTGGGGAGGCTAGAGCATGTTTTAGTTTCGGGAGATAATTCAGAGGAAATTTATAATGAGCCTGATGTAATGCGGGATTATTTGATTGCTTGGGGGGTTGCTGAAGAAGATGTGACGGCTGATTATGCGGGTCGTCGTACTTACGACACGTGCGCCCGTGCTAATGAAATTTGGAATATTGAAAAAGCCCTGTTGATTTCTCAGGGCTACCATTTACCACGAGCGATTTATCTTTGTGAGTCTTTTGGTATTGAGTCTACGGGGCTTTCTGCGAGTCGACAGGACTATGTTTATCAGGATGACTATGAATTTCGTGAGATATTAGCACTCTATAAAGCAGTACTGGATGTGTGGCTTCTTCATCCTGATTATATTGGGGGAGAGGTGGAGGAGCTATGAGTTTAACCTGAGTGTTGATTCTATGATTTGAGACATTCTTTTGTAACTCTCCTCTGTAAGGTGTTGTACGAAGTTGTCATGCGTTTGATGCATTAAGTCTTTACCAGGGTCTGTTAAAGGGAAATCTTCTTTAAATTGATTCAATGGTTTTTGCCCATTGGCAGATGCTTTTTGAAATGCTTTGAAGGCCTCTATTACATTCCCATTGAATCTCAGTATCCAGTTTTCAATTCCTACACCACAGAGTCCCCCTTCTTGACGTTTATATACACCAGCTTTTTTGAATAGCCGTTTGGCGTAAATAATATTTGCTCTAACCTTGTTTAAAGTTTCTACTCCTAAATCAGCCTCTATGTTTTTGAATTTAGCTTCAATGGCTTCATCTGTTGAAATGTAGATAGGCTGAGCTTTATTGATTATTCCTATGTCTAGGTCAATTGCTTGTTGAGCAAGGCCAGTTACTCCAGTTAATCTAATTTGGTAACCCGACTTCCCATTGGATACTCCATTGATGTCATGTGATTGGTCGCTCGTATGTCGGAACTTTGATTTTAGGCGTTGAACAAGCTCTTGAAGTTTATCCATTTTATTTGAATCAAGTTGAAGGATAAGGTCAAAATCAGGCTCGCCATTGGGGTCATGGGTTGCTCTGGCTGTTGAACCTGTGCGATAAAGCTCACTACCTACTAGGCTGTCTTTTGACTCTATCTTTAGATCTAGGCCAAGACCATTGAGCTCTTCAGCTAAGATTGTTTTTATAGCTTCATAAGTTTGAGCTGCAGACTCCTTGCTTCTTTCTAATTGATTTTTGATTTTTGAGACTTCACCTTGAATAGATGAGTTTCCGTTTGTGGCTTTATGTTCAAATTCCACACCATCATATCTTTTTAAACCTATAAAAGATTGCCGATCTTTCTCAAATTGACTTGGGCTGTATATTAATCTGCCATCCATTGCTACTAGAGGAATGTAAATATTGTTTTTTGCAATTTCAAAACAAATTTTTCTAAAAGCTTTCTTATCTTTAAGTAAGCTGTCTTTGACGAGGATGTAATCTATGTTTGTGCTAGGGAAGCCCGTTCGTATTCCATAATGTTGTTTACTACGTTTCCCTGTGCAAAACAATTCAAACCCTTCCATTTCTAGGTTGAGATCTGTGTTTTCTGATTGAGGGAATTGTGAACTCGTGAGTTCTTGAGAGTCAATTCCCATTTTTGTTGTTGTCTTAAATTGTGTTCCGTTAGAGACGTAAAGGATTAGTGATCCATATCCACCCGCTAGCGAACTTGAAACAGCGGCTTCTATGCTTGAAGTCTGCCCTTCTTGAATTTGACTTAAATCCGTATCGAAAGGGGTATAGTCTGAATCCATCATTCCGCTTAAGTATTCTTTTGAAACCACGCCATTTTGTAATGCTTCAGCAAGAAAATTGTGGTCGATCCCTTTTAGGAAATCTCCTGTTCTTACTGGTGGTTTTCCAGATTCAATTTCTTGTGCCAAATTAACTCCTCTTTGGTGAGCGGTTCTTTTACTTTCTTTCATTGATTCACGTAGTTCTGTAAGACTTTTTAGTCCTACGAGTTTAAGAAACTTTTTCCCAATGGCTTCCTGAATAGACTCACTTTTGTGAACATTTAATTGAGATCTAAGTCGTTGAACTTTTTTATGAAGTTCGGAATCAATTGAGATCTCTGAATTTTCTATACTTTCAATTTCTTTTGTAAAAAAAGAAATAGCCTCCAACTTTGATAGATAGTACTTGAGCATTTCATTTTCTGCTTCACTTAGGCCAGAGGGGGCAGATTCATATTTATTCAGAAGGTCCTCTCCCTCAATTAAAACGTCCACGAAGTCACGAAGGCTACGATTCCCAGATTGAATATGGATTTTTAGCAAATCGCCATATATAACGTAATAAATCGTATTTCCACGATTTTCTGCGCTTAACTTTCTTAAGTAAGGGCTTAAATTTTGGTTCCTTAATATCTCTGAAATTTTATTTTCAGGGTAGAGTATCTTAAATATTTCAAATATTTTTGCAACAAGAGGAAGGTTGTTCTTAATAAAAATAGCTTCAACTGCTCTATAAGCCTCTAAAGGGTTTTCATCGGCAAGGATGAGAGGTATTAGTTGTTCTTTTAATCTTTGAATTTCTTGAACAGGTGAGTTGTCAATTTCTTCAATGATCTCAAAGAATGAGTCCCATTTTTCTACATCAAATTTAAGTAATGGTCCTATGTGTTTTGAAAGAGTTGGGTTTGCTTGTAGCCGTAGATTCAACTCTTTCATGGCTTCATCTGATGCTTCTTTAAAAACAGGAATCCATTTGGCTTCGAAGATTGCTTCTGATTGATGCGTGAAAAAATTAATGGCTTTGACTCGTTTATAAGTCTCTCTACTTTCTTTCCATGCATATAGCCCCTCTCGTTTTTTTCTGAATGTGGTGTCATTTGTGTTCCCACGTAAATAGAAGTTTAGACACTGAGAGTCTATTAAAAATTCAAGTAATTCAGGATCTGCTTTTAAGTGATTAATCGGGTGATAGTGAAACAAGAGGGAGGAGTATTGGTCTTTTCTGTGATCTTCTTTTGGATCAAACAAGCCCCATGATTTTGCCTTCTCGAATAAGTCTGGATCATTATACCAATTTTTCAATCTTGCTATCTGAGAGTCTTGATACCTATGTATTACAATATGATTGAGTGCATTGAATTGGACAGCTTCATCCATCTGTAAGTTCAATAGCCATCTTAAGAAATCACCGTCACCTTCCAGTTGCTTGAGAAAACTCAAGTCACTCTCTAGTGTTTTTCTACCTTGAGCGTGATTATGTTGAACAATGATTTTTAGTTTTTCAAGATCTTCTGGAGTTTGGAAAACACTTTCATGCTTTTTCATCATTTGAATTAAATCTTGTATAGTTATTGCTATATGAGTTTTCAGGATTTCCCAAATTTCTTTATTTTCAAGTAGAGGTTTTAAGTATTCAAGGTCTCGTTGAATAGTGCTGAAATATTTTTCAGGATCATTGTCTAATTTGGGAATTGCTTCCTGAAGGGCATTGTGGTTTTCACCATGAAGGGTGTGGTGTAATTCACTTAA
>JBLIGW010000055.1:0-6977 GCA_047635955.1 Oceanicoccus sp. | reverse complement strand
GAATAAGTTTCCCGTTTTCTTTGTCGATACTAATAATTTTAACAAGGAACTTTCTATCAACGAGTTTACCAAGTCGAGCAAGAATCTTAGCTGAATCAGCTCCGTTAACACGTGGGTAGTTGAGTGGTGCAAGTTGAGATACTGGAATAAATCCTTTGATCCCATCAGCGTTAAGAAGAAGTCCTCCTTTATTCGCTTCTTTAGGTATAACTTCAATAGCTTCGTCATTTTCGTAAGCATTGAGGAACCGTTCCCAAGTTTTTTCTTGGCTAGCACGTCGAAGAGAAAGGATAACGAGACCGTCATCATTTTCAGTTTCAAGTACACAAGTAACAATTTCGTCACCTTCAGACAGCTCTGAAGCTGAATTCATGGCGTCTTTCATTTCACGACCTGCAACGATACCAGTTAAAACTCCATCAAGGTCGACGATGATTGAGCTTTTATCAATGGAAACAACATTACCCTTAACCAAATCACCAGGTTCGGGAAGAGTCAAGACGGGTGAGTCTTGCATTAGTTGATCCATATCTACGAACGTAGAATTAGACATATTTATAAGGTGCACACACGAGATAAAAAAATACAGACTGGGTTGTTTAGCCTCGGTGTGACTTTTAAAACTAAACGAACCAGCCTGAAGATTTTAAGTGTGATTAACGGGTTTGTAAAGCTATTTTTTGCTAGACTTCTTAACCGCCTTTTTTTCTTTGTTTTTTAAGCCTTTTTCAGACTTAGATTGTGCTGTTTTTTTTCGAAGGGCGATCTTATCGCCATCTTTGAAAATTTGTATAGTGTCTCCTTCAGCAAAGTTTCCATCAAGAATTCCTTGTGAAAGTGGGTCCTCAACCAGTTCTTGGATCTTTCGTCGTACTGGTCGTGCTCCATATTCAGGATCTGTACTTAGTGTGGCAAAGAGATCTAGACCAGAAGTCGTGATCTCAATACGGAAGTTCTTGTCAGTTATTCGTTTATCAAGTTGATCAACATGAAGCTGCACAATGGTTTTGATGCTGTCATGGGTGAGTGGCTTGAACACAATAGTATTATCAATACGGTTCAAGAACTCAGGTTTGAAGTGAGCCTTGAGGTCTTTCATTACTTCTTCTTTTTTATGATCAAAAGTACTGAGGGCCGTATCCATTTCTTCGTTACTGAGTTTGAACCCAATAGGGGCCGCACTTTCAGTTAACTTGGCCGCACCAAGGTTGGAAGTCATGATGATGATCGTATTTGTGAAGTCTACTTTTCGCCCTTTACCATCAGTTAGAACTCCATCTTCAAGAATTTGAAGAAGAAGATTAAACGTATCTGGATGGGCTTTTTCAATTTCATCAAATAGAATCACAGAGTAAGGTTTTCGACGCACTTTTTCAGTGAGCTGTCCTCCTTCTTCGTATCCAACATAACCCGCTGTTGTACCTGTTAGACGGGACGTATTATGGCGTTCCATGAATTCACTCATGTCAATTTTGATGAGCGCGTCATCGTCATTATAAACTTCACGAGCAATTGTTTTCACAAGTTCTGTTTTACCAACCCCTGTTGGCCCTAGGAAGATGAAAGAGGCAATAGGCCGCTTAGATGTTGAGATACCGGTTCGTGATCGTCGAATGGCTGTTGAAACTCGTGAGAGAGCTTCGTCTTGTCCAACAACGTGTTTTTGAAGTATCTTCTCAAGGTTTCGTAGTCTTTCAATGTCTTCTTCCACTAGTTTAGTGGCAGGAATACCAGTCATACGTGCAATCACTTGAGCTACATCTTCAGAATCAATACTTCCTCTCATTTCACGAGGGATTTTAATTCGCTTTTCAGCCTCAATTTGTTCCATTAGCTGAAGCTCTTGCTGACGAAGATCCGCGGCAAGTTCGTAATTCTGATCAATAACGGATTGTTCTTTCTTTTTAACAATAGTTTTGAACTTTTTTTGAAGTTGTTTAACTTTTTCATTGTCTGGTTTTGAGTGCATTCCTTTGAGTGCGGCTGCTTCATCAATAAGATCAATAGCCTTGTCAGGTAGAAATCGGTCAGTTACGTAACGTTTCGAGAGCTTAACAGCTGCATCAATAGCGTCATCATGAATAATTAGATTGTGATGTTCTTCAAAGCTTTCCTTGAGTCCTCTGAGAATAGCAACGGTGTCTTCTTCAGAAGGTTCGTCTACCATCACTGATTGAAAACGTCGTTCAAGAGCTGAATCCTCTTCAATATGCTTTCGGTATTCAGAAGTCGTAGTTGCTCCTAAAACTTGAACCTTTCCTCGTGAGAGGGCAGGCTTGAGTATGTTAGCGGCGTCTAGGCTTCCTTCTGCGCTTCCAGCTCCAATAACGGTATGTAACTCATCAATAAAGAGGATTACATTAGGTTGGCTAGCAGCTTCTTCAAGAATTTGTTTGATTCGTTCTTCAAATTCACCTCGGTATTTAGTCCCAGCTACGATTCCAGCCATAGAAAGGCTAAGAATTCGTCGATCAAGCATAGCGTCAGGAACTTCCTCTTTGGCAATTAGTTGAGCTAGACCCTCTACTACAGCGGTTTTACCAACTCCTGGTTCACCAATAAGTACAGGATTGTTTTTTGTTTTTCTGAGCAGAATGGCAATACACCGTTCCACTTCTTTTTCTCGCCCAATAACAGGGTCGAGCTTCTTTTCACTGGCTTCCTTGACCATGTCATGTGTGAAGTAGTCCAAGGCTGGCGTTCCAGATTTCCCTTCCTTCTTTTTAGTTTCAAAATCATTTGTAGGTTTTTGGTCTGCATTCTGAAGGGCACCTTGCAGTCCATTGAGGAAAAACTCCAATGGGTTTCCAGATTGACCTCCTGAGTTTGGATTAGGAATTGTTCCCGTTCCAGCTCCAGTGGTTCCAGCTCCTCCACCTTGTTTCATCCTTTCAAAGGTAGTGAGGATTTCTTGTCGAATGTCAGCAGGAGTGATCTTCATATTCTCAAGGATCACAGTTGCCGCTGTATTGTCTTGCGCAACTAAAGAAAAGAGAAGGTGCTCTGTTCCCACAAACATATGTGAGCTTTCGTGAGCATTTCGAATCGCATCTTCAATTACTTTTTTTGCAAAACCAGAAAGCCCACCGGGTGCTTTCCCGTTTCTTTGGACAGCCTGAGTTCGGCCTACAGTCTTAAGCACTAGGTTTACATTCTCCAAAGTCACACCAAAGTTTTGGAGAATAGTTGCCCCTAATGAACTCTTTTGGGAGAGAATCCCAATGAGTAAGTGCTCTGTTCCTACGTAACTGGTGCCCGTTTTTTTGGCTACCTCTTGCGCCACAATCAAAGCCTGCTTAGCTTCTTTTGTGAACTTGTTGAATTGTTCGGAGTTGTCCATGGTGTGGAGTGGAGTTAAGTGTTCATTTAATAGTAGCAAATTTGGAGCTACTTTTCACCCTTTACAGCTTGCACTGAGTAAAGAATGGCCTGAAATATCATTAAGTGAATAAGCACCCTAAATTTTATAATGCTCAGCCTGTAAGGTCAAACTTTTTTACTATACTTCTTTGGTTTCTACCGCCTCAATTGATTCTGCCATTTCTTGCATTACATGTTCATATTCTTTTGGACCAATGAGCGTATAGAATTGACCGCTTACCTCAACGGTAATTTGGACGTCAGCATTAGTTCTTACAACGCCAGTGTTGCTAGCTGAGTTGATGTCCATTCGAATGAGTGACGCCGTGTCATCCTCGATAGGATCGGTTGCAAAGTTGTAACCTTGGCTCTCACCACTGTAGTACCAGCTTCCAGGGTAAGACATCTTAAACTGATAGGGGTTGCTTTCAAACTCTCGAAAACCACTCACAGTAACTTGGTTGGGGTCGTTCTCCTCAACTTCCTTGATTTCCTCTTCAGTTTTTTCAACCTCTTCAACAATAGCTTCTTCTTCTACTTCTTCAGTTCCATCAACTTCCTTAGTTTCCTCTTCATCTTTAATGAATTCGCCGTTATCTCCAGTAGGCAGCAATCTAAAGCTAGTCACTAGTTCAGAGAAGATATTGCTGTTTTCAATAGGACTTAGCTCAGAACCTTGATAGAAGGAGAGCTCCATAAGCCCAGACCCCTGAGGGATAAAGTAGCTGACATTTCCTGATTCTGTTTTGTATCGAAGTGCGAATTGTTGATCCACGCCAATCATGGTGACTTGAGAGTCTGTATTCCCAAGATCAGAATAGATAATAGAAACCTGAGTTCGGACGTCCGTAGCTCTTGCTTCCATTTCATCATCTGAAGTGGTTCGTAATGTAGCCTCCAGAATGGCAACAACAACGATATCTATCTCGATTGCCTCATCATCTTCCTCTTCAGGTTCAATTTCAGGAGAGCTAAGTTTGATTGAATCTCTGAAGGATTCAAAAGTCCAGTTGTCAGGGTAGTTCATGATGAAGCCAAGGTCGGTGTCTGTGTAGTTCACCATTGTGACCTCGGTGTCATTCACAATTTCCTCAGGCGCTTCAGTGATTCGAGTCACGTTGAGGGCCGGTTTATCCAGCGATTCATAGTCCATTACCAGTCCAGCCACTTCTAATCGTCCACTCAATTCATCATCAAGATCATAACGATCCGAATAAGCGTAGTAGATGTTTCCCTCTTCATCTTCAAAGAGGTGAGTGATGCTGCTATCCACGGTGATACTTCCTAGAGAAAGGAATTCACCAACAATGGTTTCATATTCTTGAGTGAGGGGCTCTTCCAACTGTGAGCCTCCACAACTTGCCAACAATAGTGTTAGAGCCGTTAAGCTCGCAACAAAAAGTCTTCGAAGTTTCATATTTGCAGGTTAGTTTTATCAAATCCGAGGTGATTATACACCTTTTCAGTAAGCAGTCTACCCCGTGGCGTGCGCTTTAAAAATCCAAGTTGTAAAAGGAATGGTTCATAGATGTCTTCAATGGTTGCTTGCTCTTCATGACTGGCGGCTGCCAAAGTGGAAAGTCCAACAGGACCTCCTTGAAATTGCTCAGCCATAATAGTGAGTAGCTGCCTGTCCGTGGAGTCCAAGCCAAGAGAATCAATACCTAGTAGTTTTAGAGTGGCTTCTACCGCTTTCAGGTCAATTTGTTTCTGACCTTGAACGTTACTGTAGTCACGAGCACGTCTTAATAGACGATTGGCAATACGAGGGGTTCGGCGTGCACTTTGTGCCAGTCGCATAGCGGCATCGTCATCAATACCAATACTCAAAATCCCAGAACTTCTTAATATAATAGATTGAACATCATCTTTATTGTAGAAGCTGAGCTTCAATAGGTTACCAAATCGATCTCTTAAAGGTGAGGAAAGGTTGGAGAGTTTAGTTGTGGCTCCAATCAAGGTGAAAGGAGGAAGGCTGAGTCTCATGCTTCTAGCAGAAGGACCTTTACCAACCACTAGGTCCAAACAAAAGTCTTCCATCGCGCTATATAGGATTTCTTCAACCGTTGGTCTAAGCCTATGAATCTCATCAATAAAGAGAACGTCATTCTCCTTTAGATTCGTAAGTATAGCGGCAAGGTCACCAGGCCGTTCAATGGCAGGCCCACTCGTTGTTTTAATATTTACACCCATTTCACGAGCAAGAATAAGGGCAAGCGTCGTTTTACCAAGACCCGGAGGTCCATGTAAAAGAACATGCTCCATGGCTTCACCACGGATTTTCGCGGCTTTCAAAAACACATTTAAGTTCGCTTTGATTTCATTTTGCCCAATGTAATCGTCCAGCGCTTTAGGCCGAAGTAGGTTCTCATTAGGCTTATCTTCTTGACTTGCTTTTGGGCTTTGTCCTTTGGCAGGCGTTGAAAGATCTGGATTCTTCTCAATCAAGGGGGAGGGGTTAGTTCTTTGAATCTATCAAAATCTTCAGTAGAATGCACGAGTTATTACGCCAAAAATATTGAATACTACGCGCTTTACATTTAAGGATTTCACCAAAGTCTTCGGGCTTTCTATAGGTTTAACAGCCCTTTTTCTAGGACTTTTTAGCGCCTTTCCTGGTGCAGGAACGTTTATGAACGGAATCCACCCCAGCCTCTCTTTTATACTGGCTTACGTGGTTCAGTTTGCAATTCTGTTCTTCCCACTCTGGCTTTTTGTTGTAGATAAGTACAACGCTAATTTAAGTGATTTTGGATTTACTAAAATTGGGACGGGGAAGCTTCTTAAAAACGTATTTCTTGTTTACGGAGCTTATCTTCTCTTTGCATTAGCCTTTGGCATATTGATTCAATTTTTAGGCCTGGAAATCCCAGGTTATGGGCAGCAAGATTCTTACGTACCTCTGTTCGGTGATGACTCTCTTGGACTAATGGTGGGGATTTTCTTTGTGGTCTTTGTTGCACCTTTTGTTGAAGAATTGTACTTCCGTGGGTTTGTTTACCGAGTGTTTACAAAAGAATGGCCAGTCTGGATAGGAAGCATTATGACGGCCGCCGTTTTCGCCTTTGTGCACTTTCAGTTTTCAAGCTTTGTACCTCTCTTTATCGTTGGACTATTCCTGAATTGGGTTTATCAAAGAACCCAATCTGTTTGGGCTTCAATAGGGGTGCATATGATCAATAATGCCGTTGCTTTTGGAGTGAGTCTTTACGTGGCCAGTCACCCTGAATTGCTAGAGGAGCTGGATCTTATTACAGGTTTGATATATAATACTTTGACGCTATGATGCGTCTGGTAACTATGCCCGAGTAGCTCAGTGGATAGAGCAGTAGCCTTCTAAGCTATTGGCCGTAGGTTCGATTCCTACCTCGGGTACCATGATGAAAACGGGGCTTGTCCCTGTTTTAGTCATGGTATTTCGCGTTAGCGAAACGAGAACCGTAAGGTTCGATGCGCAACGAAGCTGAGAGTTGCGGCAGTGCTTGCACTGGCATAACCGAAGCAAGGATGCGTAAACACAGTATGCTGTGAAGGAACGAGAGTCGCGGGAAAGTTTACTTTCACATGACCGAGTGACGCCCACGGTAAAACATTCACGAAGTGAATGGATATTCCCA
>JBLIGW010000054.1:0-7243 GCA_047635955.1 Oceanicoccus sp. | reverse complement strand
GATGTACAGAAGTTTTTCGACAATGTTGACCAACGGGTCTTGTTTGAACTTCTCAAGAGGCGTGTAAAGGACCGCAAAGCCATGATTCTCATCCGTGAAGTTCTTAAAAGCCACCAATCCTATCGAGAAGGCGTGGGAATGCCGATTGGCAACCTCACCAGTCAAATTTTCTCCAACATCTACCTCAATGAGCTGGACCTCTTTGTGAAGCACACGCTTCAGCCTAAGGCATACCTTCGATATGGTGACGATTTTCTTTTGTTTGAAATGGATTTGGAAAAATTAGAGGATATGAAAAAAGCCGTAACAGCCTTCCTTTCAGATGAGTTGAGACTCACTCTTCACTCCAAGAACAATGTGCTTGTAAAAGCACGTCATGGGCTGAAGTTTCTCGGTGTACAGCTTTGGTCTTCGGGCAGGAGACTCTCGAAACGTAACATGATCCGCATTGATGCTCGCTTGAACTTGAAAAACATTCCCAGCTACCACGGAGTGATTGCCAAACATGGTAGTCCAAAACTGCAAAAGTGGCTGGATTGGAAAGTGCATGAGCTGATTGTTTAAGGGCGTAGAACCATACTGAATGGCTTTGGCTCAATCTTCGCAATCCGCGACAGAAAGCTAAAAATGCAGCCTCAAGAGTGGCTCGTACTGATTGAGGAAGGCTACAAAGAGCTTGAAAAAGAATACCTTTGCTTAGAACCAGCAGAAAGGGCATGCCAAAGCGGTAAAAGTGCTGCTTTGGACTCTATACGTCTACGATGGCGGAGAGAGAGGGATTCGAACCCTCGAGCCCGTTTGCACAGGCTAACACCTTAGCAGGGTGCCGCTTTCAACCACTCAGCCATCTCTCCATGTCCAGTTTGTCTGCTGCCGTGGCAGCCCCAGTAATATAAGGATTCACCTCCAGTTCGGCAAGGTGGATTTCACATTCTTTCAACCAGTGGAATTCCTAGAATCGATAGGCCAGCTTTCATTTGATGAAGGAAGGCATGAATCAATCCAACACGAGTTCGTTGTTGCTCTACAGTTTCAGCATTAGAAACGTGAACGGTTCCGTAAAATCGATTGAAGAGACTAGACAACTCATAGAGGTAAGTACAAATCAGATGTACTTTCCGTTCCTGCACCGTTCGTTCAAGTACTTCAGGGAACTTAATCATCTGACGGATCAGTGCAATTTCGCTGTCGTCGGTAAGCACTGGCAGTCCATTTAATGGAAGGGCTCCTACTTTTCTTAAAATACTGTAGGCACGAGCCGCGGTATAAAGCAGATACGGTGCTGAATTTCCTTCGAGCGTGATGATCTTTTCCCAGTCAAAATGGATGTCTTTGTTTCGGTCTTGAGAAAGTATCGCGTATTTCACACTTCCCGTTCCTAAAATCTCAGCAAGCCGAGCGTATTCTTCTCGGGTCAATTCAGTTCCTTTTTCTGCCGCCATTTCGCCGGCTCGTTTAGCCGCTTCATCCAATAGATCTTCCAATTTAACCACATTCCCCTTTCGGCTAGACATCCCACTTCCTTTGAAGCTCATTCGTCCAAATGAAATGTGTTCTAGGTGGGTGTCTTCTTTGTAACCAAGCGCTGCAGCTACCGTAAAGTTTTGTCTGAAATGTAGGGATTGAGCATGATCCACAATGTAGAAAATAGCTTCAGGGTGCCAAGTGTCGACGCGATACTTAATAGTGGCTAGATCTCGAGTGAGATAAAGCGTGGCCCCATCCCCTTTCCGAACCATGGCAGGAACTTGATCCTCACCCATGTCAAAAATAAGAGCTCCTCGTTCTCCTTCAAAAAACAGTTTTTTCTCAATTCCCAAATTAATAACATCGTCAGTCATATTTCGATAAAAACTTTCACCCATGGTGTAGTCAATTTCAACACCCATTCGAGTGAGTAGTCGTTTCAAATCTTCAGTACTTTCATGAACAATCCACTCCCAAACGGTGGTCCGTAGTTCATCTCCTTTCTCGAGAGA
This sequence comes from Oceanicoccus sp., assembly GCA_047635955.1. Lineage (GTDB taxonomy): Bacteria > Patescibacteriota > Gracilibacteria > UBA1369 > 2-02-FULL-48-14 > WFTC01. The sequence continues at coordinate 5,264 of JBLIGW010000054.1, read as the reverse complement.
GGCAAATATCTTTCGCGCTTCGTCTTCCAATTCAGGATTCTTTTCCGCTTCTTCATTGAATTTCACATAAAGTCTAGACAGTTCTTTGTTTGGATCTGCATGGATCACTTGTTCATCTCCCCACGTTTCTACCGCGTAAATGATTTTTCCAAAGTTCGTCCCCCAATCTCCCAAATGGTTGATTCTCAGAACTTCATACCCCATGTAGTCGTAAAGATTAGCCAAGCTGTCTCCAATAATAGTGGTCAAAATATGATGCACCCCCATTGGCTTAGCCGCATTGGTGCTTGGGTACTCAACAATAATCGGTCGTTTGTGATCCACACTATCTTCGAGGCTGAATCCTTTTTCTAATAATTTAAGTTCTTCTTCAAGAAATTTCTGATCCAATCGTAGGTTCACAAATCCAGGAGAAACAAATTCAACACTTCCAATCCGATAGTCTTTGGGGAAATTTTCTACAATAGCTTCGCCAACGTCTTTAGGATTCTTTCCTAATTTCTTGCTGAGTTGAAAAGCCACGGGAGTAGAAAAGTCACCATGAGCTTTGTCTCTAGGTTCACCAATAGTCACAAGCTCCAATAGATCTCCTTCCGCAATTTCAGGGAAGGCGCTGTGACAAGCCTCAACAAAGAGTGGCTTCAATTGATGTGAGAGTACTTTCATACAATGAGTGTAAAGCAGGCTTCTCTTGACTTCAAGCCTGATGAGCAGGCTATAATCATTCTTGTTGTTAAACACCCACGTCACATTGGATTCTGATCCACAAATACTGATAACCATTATGATTCTCCTGATCTTGTCAGGGGTATTTTCTGCGAGCGAAACCGCACTCATGAGTTTAAGTCCTGCCAAAGTGAGAACTTTAGTTGAAGGACGAAGAAAAGGATCAAAGTATCTAGCGAAGTTGAAGCATGAGCATCACCGCACCTTGATTACTATTTTGGTGGGGAATAATTTTGTGAATATTGCAGCCGCTTCTCTGACAACCGTTCTATTTACGGAAACATTTGGATCCTCAGCAGTGGGAATGGCCACGGGAATTTTGACTATGGTTGTCTTAGTTTTTGGAGAAATACTCCCAAAATCTTTTGCCACAACTTACGCAGAACGGATGTCTCTAATTCTGGCGCCGCCCCTCTACATTATGGGTATTATTTTGATGCCACTGATTTTGATTTTGGACCTTTTGGTTAAGTCCCTTTTGAAATTAACAGGTGGAGATCAAAAACAATTGGTGACGGATGAAGAGTTGATAGCAATGGCTTCAATTGGTGAAGAAGAAGGTTCTTTGGACGCACACGAACGTGAATTGATTGAAAACGTGCTTGAATTTAATGACATCCATGTGGAAGAAATCATGACACCGCGTGTCCACATTGACGCGATGCCGGAAAATTATGATCTAGACGAAGCCGCTAATTTTATTGTGCATCACACTCACAGTCGTATTCCCGTTTATCGAGAAACTTTAAATAATATTGTAGGAATATGTTCAGTAAAAGATCTATTAACGGAGCGTCACGATTTGAGTGAGGAAGAGCATGACGAAGTAACCCTGCGAAACATTCAGCTTCGACCTCCTTTGCGAGTAGTGAGAACCATGAAGGTTCAAGATCTATTTAAGAAATTCAAAAAGAAGCGAACTCACATCGCCATTGTGACTGACAAAGATGGAAGAACGGCAGGTTTGGTAACTATGGAAGATCTCATCGAGGAAATTGTAGGAGATATTCTAGACGAAGAAGATCACGAAGAAACGACTCGAGTTAAAGAGATTAAACCTGGACTTTACGCAATGTCTGGACGAGTAGAGTTAGACGAATTACACAAGGTAACAGGTCTGGAATTTGATTTCCCTGAGTACAAGACCCTCAGTTTTATTATCATTGAAGAACTAGGTCGACTGCCTAAAAAGGGTCAACGTATTACAATTGGGAATTGGTCATTTAAGGTCATGCATCTCTATCGAGATACTATTCTCAAAGTAGAGGCGAGACAAATGAGGAAGCGTACGTCCTAGTAATGGATGTTCAGTTCAGTTCCAATGCTGGTGAACTTATAAAGTGTTTCAGCATCTTTGGTGAGACTACGCACACAACCATGACTCACAGGAGTTCCAATATGATCATTGGCTTCTACCCAGAAAGCACTGTCTTCTGCATCACCTCCAAGATATGGCATTCCATGAAGTCCATAGCCATCTGATCTAAAGAATTGCCACCATGGCATTCGGTAGTGAGGAGCAGCTCCACCCACGCGGAGTTCTTGTTTTTGGAAAATTGTGAAAGTTCCCGTAGGTGTTGGAGTGTCCCAAGCACCTGATGAAGTTGGCATTCCCCAAGCGGCAATATCACCAAAATTTGCGTACATCATTTGTTCTGTAAGATTGATTTCCACATTTCGAACCAATCCAGTTAAGCTAGCTGCGTCCAGTGAGGTAGAAAGTACAAATTGAATGTCGTCATGCATCTGTTCGCTTGGATTCCCAACGACAATGTCTTCAATAAAGATTCCATCAATCCATCCATAATCTTCAATGAGGGGTTGGAAGAACTCACGGTAAATATTGTCTCCTTCTGGAGCAATACTTTGAAAACTAATTTGGAATTTTTCACCTGGGTCTGCATATTTATCAGCCATTTTAATCCGACTAGGGTTGATCCAACCTGAAACGGCATGATCATCGTCTCCAAATAAACTAACTCTATCTTGTGACATTTGAGTACCAAGGTTCAAAATTGGAGCGTCATCACATTGACTGTCTGCAGCGAAAATCCGTGAATTACCATTATTGATATAAGTGTAATTAACATAGAAAGTGTCGCCTCCTTGAATGTTTTCATCGATTCCTGAAGTAACCATATCAATTTGATACTCTGGCACTTCTGGCATTTCATAATCACAGTAAGTCCAATCTCCTGATTTAGCAGCAATTGCGTTTTCAGCGAGTTCAACGCCTTCAGTAGTGTCTACTACTCTTGTGGTAGCAGGAAGAATGAATCCTTGAGCAACGGGAACAGATCCACCAAAGAAATTGGCTTGGATGTTATCGTTAGTCACAATACTTACGAAGAGAGTTAAACTGATGAGAAAGGACGAAATTGCTATCGTCAGAATGGGTCGCCGGATCATTTTTTATTTTTGTTAATCTAATCATTATAACATAAAAAAGCCCAACTATCAAGAAGGTGAGCTTAAATGAAGCAAGGGACTAGCTATCCAACATCTTTTGTAATTCTTCCACAAAACTCTCAAGATCTTTGAACTGCCGGTAGACAGAGGCAAAGCGTATATAGGAAACATCATCTATAGTTTTGAGCGCGTGCATCACGTCTCGTCCAATAATAGAACCTTTCACTTCTTTACCACTGGTACTCCATACTTCCTCGAGACTATCGAGCATATTTCGAATTTGTTCTTCTGTCACAGGCCGCTTTTCGCACGCTCGCCACACTCCTTTTTCAACTTTTTCTCGATCATAACTCTCGCGAGAGTCATCTCGTTTAATCACAATAAAATTAGCCGTTTCGGTTTTCTCAAAAGTAGTGAAACGGTGTTTACAGTCTTCACATTCACGACGTCTGCGGATACTTCGGCCTTCGTGGGCGTCTCTAGAATCCACCACGCGGGTGTTTTTTTGCTTACATTTAGGGCATATCATGGCTGAAGCTTAACATAAGCTAGCCTGTGATAGGAGTTTATTCCGCATTTAGCTCTGCTTGGTAGTCAACCAATTGACCTCTAAACCATTCAGAGAAACCAGGAATATGATTTTCCCTTCGGTAACAGAATTTTTGTACAGGATTCCATCCAGTTTCGTATTCAGGATTAGTGAATACTTGCTTAGGAAAGTAGGAATATACGTCATGGTCCACAAGTGTGGCATCTGCAAAGTCTTCAGGTAATGCGTCAATACTAGCGATTCCATGTGCAATGGCACCTTTTAACCTTTCTTTATCTTCCACAGATTCAATGAGTTTAGCTTTAGCTTTATCAAACATCACTTCACCATCTGTTTTAAGAAAAAGTTCAGGTCCCATTATTTTCAACCTAGTGGCAAAATACAATATTTTTGAAGGGCTTAGGTCCCACGCCATTGTACTGGCAAGGATTTCTGCTAATGCTTCATCTGGCTGAGTGCTGATCAATAAAGGAGGGCTGGTGGGGTGATCATAATGATTTATGTCAAAATGACCATCCACAGCAATCTCGTCTACATTGAAATAGTCTACCTCATGGGAAGGGTAGTCATTGTTTAGAAGGCTAATTCGACCTGCGCCATCTCTCAAAAGGTCACTAATCTCTAAATCTTCCGGTTCTCTAGTGTAAGCACTGACTATTTCAAATTTATTTTCCTTCGTCAAAGTGATTAATGGATATTCTTCGGTCATATAATCCAAATAGATAGCCACTTGGTCTCCGGAAGAAACTGCCGTAGCTCCTATTGGAGCGCCATCCTCATAATTGGAATATCCTGTCTCTACAGATTGCTTAATTTTAAACTTATAAACTGAAAAGTTTTCTGATCGATTATCCGTTGGTGAGTAGTCTGTTTGAGTTACTTGGTCTGGTCCCATTGCTGCGATTGCGGTAGAAAATGTATCTGAATCTACTACTCCATTTGGGGTGTCATTTTTATATCTGGCATAAACCTCTCGGCCCTCTATTTTAGACTTCATGGCTTGAATATAATCTTCTATCTCCATAACAATTGGATTGCTCGCATCGTTTAAGTCGTCTGCTCCAAATTCAATATTTGCATTTTTTTCTAAAAATGAAGGTAATTCAGTAAGAGAAAATGGTGGTGGTACATCTTCCTCCGCACATTTTCTATCTAGAAGTCCTAAGAATTCTAAACGAGCAGCTCGTTCATTATTGTGCGTTCCATTGAAATCATAGTCAAAATCACTCATCTCAAGTTCAAGATCAGGGTTCTTTGAGAAACTAGTAGCTGAATCTGACAAGTCATCAAGATTCCAACCACCTGTTTCTAATAATAGTGCCTTATAGGCAATAAGCTCTTGGGCAGTTTTCTCTGGGATTTCCGTTACTTCATCCTCTTCCTCAACTTCCTCAACTTCTTCAGCTTCATCTTCATCTTCCTCAATAACAACGGGAGGAGTGTCTTCGATAACTTCTTCCTTTTCGCCAATGATTTTTGGGTCTTCGTAGTCGTCACTTAGGTCTTCAGGGTCTTCGTCATCATCTTCATCAGGTGATTCGTAGTCATCAATCGGATCTTCTTCAATCGGATCTTCCTC
>JBLIGW010000053.1:0-7332 GCA_047635955.1 Oceanicoccus sp. | reverse complement strand
AGTACCAGCGGCTGTAGTTGAAAGGTCGAAGAGATTACCTTGAAGGGCAAAGTCTCCGCTTACATCTGCACCGTCAGCGTCAACCATGTCAGCAGATTCGATTTGGAATCCAACTTCTCCAGTTGCAGTAACAGTACCAACATCAAGTCGAATTGAGATTCGAACTGTTTCATCTTCTTCAATCTCGATATCAAGATTGTTGAAAGTAACATCATGAGTTGATGTGCTTACGCTTTGTCCTGAACTAGCACGTACTTGTGCACCGTCCATTTCGTAGTAAACGTAAACTGAGTGAGTAGAAGAAAGTGAAGAAACTCCGTAGTGATTGAATGTAACCTCGTCGAGATTAACATCGTCATCTTCAGCAGTCATATCAACTGCGAAAAGTTCTACAGAAGTAGCTCCACTTGGAAGTGTAGCTGAATCAGGTGTATCAGAAGCAACACTCATCATAAGTGTTCCTTCTGAAGTAGTAGATTCTTCTTCTTCTTCACCTTCTTCTTCTTCTTCACCTTCACGTTCTACTGGGTACCATCCGTTATAAATAACTTTTGATGCAGCAGCACGAGAAGCCAATCCAGCAGGATTGAATGTATCTTCGTCTTCTCCGTCAACGATTGACCACCAGTAACCGGCGTCAACAGCGTCGTAGAACCAGTCTGAATCCATCACATCGTTAAATGGAAGGTCTTGACCAGCAGGAGAGAGACCAGCAGCGTTGTAAACGGCTTGCATTAGAGTTGCACGGTTTACCGTACCAGCTCCATTGAATTCGCCACTAGCTTCACCAGTCATGATTCCGTAAGAATAAGCAGAAGCTGCGTAGTCTACGTACCAATCTGAATCAGCAACGTCGCTGTAAGGGTTAGACGCGTCTTCGACGAGTCCTTCCGTGTAAGCTTCAACTAGCATTTTAGCTAGTTCAGCTCGTAAAAGTGTTCCATCAGGGTTGAAAGTACCGTCGTCATTTCCAGACACAACACCAGCATCAGCGAGAGCTTCAATATAAGCTTCTCCCCAGTGACCATCCGTATCAGGGAAGGTCGATGCTTGAGCAACTCCTACAAAGCTAACAAAAGTAGCAAGGAGTGCAAGTATCGTGAATCCAGAAATAGACTTTCGGAACTTTCGAAGTACGAAAGAGATGTCCATAATATAGGATATATAATTAAAATAAGTTTTCTGTACAACAGAATAAAAGTACAGAATATGCAGAATTTAGAATAAGCAAGGTCTTTGTTTTCTCATACCGCTTCGACCTATCAGAGCAGTATTTCGTGAGTATATATATAAAAGAGTTTGTTTTGACTCTTTATTTGTACGTATTGGCAGACAAACTGCCATGTGCCGAGTTTTCAAGGAACGAAGTATTTAAGTTTCGTAAGTAGCTTTGTGTGCTAACTGTCTATTATAACGTCTAGACCAGTCGCTTTGTTTCAGAGTTTTCGTTGACAATAGATTCAACCATGACCTTACAAACTTCAGGTTAAAATTGGAGTTGAAGCCCTTTTAAATGAACTTCGGAGATCTTAACAAGATTGTCTACAGATTCAAGCTTTTTCAATGGTCACCCGTATCAAACTTGACACAGTAAATGAATACATACACCAGTTCTTGACTAGTTGACCACACTATTTTCGACTAGTCAAAGTTGATTTACCCGCATCTGAAAGGGCTTTTGAAGCTATTGCCGTATTGGCAATTATTATTTAACTCGAATTTTAGTTAGAGTGAACATGTGTTTAAACATGTCCATACCCAAGTCTACTATCAGGCAATTAACAGGTTTAATTTGAGTTTTGCACAATGGTTTTGACTAATCAGAACTGTTGCCTAGTCAACAAAATATTTCCGACTAATCAACACCCAAAAAATGGCTAAGGACTAAGGAAATAAGGACTGTGCAAAACTTTCTACCTTTCAACTTGCTATTCTGAGCTAATATTGTTTGATACTTCTTGCGAAATTGGCAGAAATCTATAGAGTATGCATGCAATTAACAACAGATATGGCCAACCTATACTCAACACTTGGTGTGGAAAAAAGCGCAGATGACGCTGAAATCAAAAAAGCATACCGAAAACTAGTTCAAAAGTACCACCCAGACAAAAACCCTGGCGACACAACTGCTGAATCAAAATTCAAAGAAGTTCAAGAAGCCTATGAAGTACTTTCAGACAAACAGAAACGAGGCCAATACGATCAATTTGGGTCAACAGGTGGCAGTAATGGGTTTCCTGGCTACGGAGGAGGTAGTGCTGCTGGATTTGACTCTAGCCAGTTTGGTGGATTTGCAGACATATTCGAAAGCTTCTTTGGGGGCGGAGGCGGCGGACACGGAAGACAATCACCAAAGAAAGCAGGCCCTATGAGGGGAGGAGACATTGAAACTGAGATTGAAATTAAATTTGAAGAAGCCGTATTTGGGACAACAAAACACTTAGAGATTACCAAGCCTGAGACCTGCACCGACTGTAAAGGGACTGGCGCAGAACCAGGATATCAAGTAGTAAAATGTAGTGACTGTAATGGTGCTGGACAGGTTAGAACTACAAGACAAACCATACTCGGAAACATTAGTAGCGTGCATGCCTGTCCAAAATGTCATGGACGAGGAGAAACACCAGAGAAAACGTGTACTGGCTGCAAGGGGCAGATGAGAACTTCTCAGAAAACCGAAGTCAGCGTTAAGATACCTGCCGGGATCGAAAGCGGATCTCGGGTACGTATGCAAGGAAAAGGTTCTGCTGGAATATTTGGCGGACCACATGGAGACCTCTATCTCTATGTTGATGTAGCAGAACACCCTAAGTTCTCTCGCGAAGGACACACAATCTACTCACAAGAGCATATTCATGTCCTACAGGCTGTTTTGGGGGCAACCATGAAGGTTGACACCATTCACGGTAAAGAAGAGCTTAAAGTGCCTGCAGGGACTCAGAACGGGACTACCTTTAAAATCAAAGGGAAAGGGTCTACAACACTAAGATCTGAAAAGCTAGGGGACCACCTGATCACAATTGCAGTAGATGTTCCTAAGAAACTTAGTAAAAAAGAAAAGAAGCAATATCAACAACTTGCTGACGATGGAGGCGTGGACATCAAAGAAACAGGAGGGATATTCTAGTTTTACACAACGAAATGTGCAAAACCTTGATAGGAAAGTTCTGTCGAGGACAAACCTGTAAAATCAAAAAAAGCCTGCGTCCATCTGGACAAAGGCTTTTGTCGTGTCCTGTGTAAAAGGTATGGTGGGTCAGGTGGGGATTGAACCCACGACCATCAGCTTAAAAGGCTGTTGCTCTACCACTGAGCTACTGACCCACAGGGGGCATTTTAGGGATGACTTGGTCTGGATGCAAGAGATTTATTCTAAGCCTCTCTTGGCTCAAAAAAGCTCACAACAACGATGGCAATTGCGGGAAGCGCAAACCACACACTGTAATTATCTATCAGAAGCTGAACTAGTAGCGACTCCTGGTATAAATTTGTTTCAATTGCGGCGGTAATAGTCCCTGTTGCGAATGAACCGCCTGTTAAATAAACCAAAAGGGTACTCACCAACAGGCCTGCACAGAGGAAACCGAAAGTCAGATTCGTCAGCAAACGAGTTAACAAGGACCTCTTGGGAAGCAAATCGACCCTATAGCCACCCTTGATCACCAAAAGAACAATAACTAGAACAAATAAGAACATCTTCAGAAGAATGAGCGTCTCGTCTCCTGCGGCTCCTTGTAGAGAAGGTGCAGAAGGAAACATGTAGTTCTCGATTAAACTACCCATACCATCTGCCGTAAGAACGGCCATATAGGCAGAAATGATCACTTTAATCTCAGTATTTTCACCGATAATGAAGCTATAAGCCATCACTACAGCAAAGAAAACTAGAATAAGTAAGTCCCATGATAAGCGAATGTCGTCCACAATTAGGCGTAAAAGAACTGGCCGAATCGTATCAAATTTAATCAAAGAGACCAAGCCCCATAATGGACAGAAGTCTAATAAGGGCTGACTAGTCGGAATTACGTCAAGTAGTCAGCCAAATGGACTTTGACTAGTCGCCTTTAACAGGTTGAAAGTAAGTTTTGACTAGTCGGCATCTGGAGTGTTGACTAGTCAACATTGGCCTATACAATGTGGTCTAAGTTTTTGACTAATCAAGAGCTGTTTTCCTTTACAATAAGCCATAATTGGCCTATACACTTGTGATAAGGCGGCACAATGTGGTCTAATAGCACTTCAAATGGCAAAAGACTTTGTAACAATTCAAGAAGCAGCAGAATATTTAGGGAAATCATCCCAGACTATTCGTCGAATGATCAAACGAGGTGACTTGGAAGCGAAGCGAATCAATACTCCTCAAGGCTTTCACTATGTGATTGCACGTGATGACGTAACGATGAATGGATTCATCAAAAGAAGTTCACCAAGTAAAACTACACCGAAAAAAATATTGCATAAAACCACTGTGGAAAAGCCCATTCAAGCTGATAGCATTGAGGCAAAAGAGACCCTGACTAATCAAAACCTAATTCCGACTAGTCAAAACAGTGAAGAGCCTATTAATAAAGCCACAATCCCACCCATTGACAGTAATGAGCTGATTAAGGTCTTAGACCGGCATCACAAAGAAAACGTATTATTATTTAGAGTTATAGAAAAACTTCAATCAGAATTAGACCGAGAACGTAGACGACCGAAAAGCTTTATAGCTTATTTCTTTGACTGGCTAAGTCACAAACACTAGAATTGCCCTAATTTTCCCTTACCCAAGCCAATGCTACAAGCAATTGCCCTCGAACATAATGACGAAAAAGAGATTATCGACCTATCTCAGGGGAAAGCCCTGTACTCAGTTAGAGCTCGGGAATTTGCCTCCTATCTTGGCTTTCTCGACACAAAATATAATAAAGAGAAGCGTGGGTTTATCAACTCCACCTCTATTCCAGCTAATGCCTTTTTAGAAGAAATTGCCTCATGGACACGAAGCACCTACGTTCCTGCTGTGGCAGAACGCTATTTGAAGGACCTAAGTGAATTCATCCAAAGAGCAGTTTCAATCGCAAAGAAGCAAGGTTTTGACTGGACCCCTTATGAGGTGATGAAAGCTCTGTTCAAAAAGTCCATGTGGTCTCCTGCCAAAGAAGGTGAGTTGATTTCTAGATTGGTAGCCACGTGGCACAGAAAAAAAACAATCGGACATTTGTTCAATGAGAATGATTTAGTTTTATCCGACCATGTGAGAAGTTCTCTTTTTAAACTTTTAGGACAAGAAGGCATTCAATTTCTAAGCCCAGGTGACAAAGTGCTCGTCACCTCACCAACAACAAGCGATCTTAGAAGAATAATTGAAAAACATGGACTAGAGGCCGTGAACATATCAATCAAGCCAATGACGGGGGAAATTGAGGCAAAAAGCCTAGATTTACTGAAAAAGACTAAAAATATTAAACTTATTGCGCTTATCAACCCTAGCGAGTCCACTGGTTTCGCTATGAGTGAGCACACATTGAAATATCTTGGAGACCTAGCAGAGAAACATGACGCATTGATTCTTTGTGATGAAAGCCTGAACACTTACTTTCAAGAAAGCTCCTCCATGGTAGACATCCAGCCTAAACGGACATTGAGCTACAGCGGAAGCAACATTGGCAATTTGCTAATTACACAAGAATGTAACGACTACCTCACTAGAAATCTAATGAGAAACTTGCTCCCAATAGGATTAGACTTTAAAAAGGCGTTTATTGACGTAATTGAAGAAAAACCTGCCCTCAAATTCAATCCGATACAAGTTTTGAATCTAGCTCAACTCCTGCTGGGAGAAGAAGACTCTGAGACTCAAAGAAAAACAATCGCTGAAAATAATCTCGCCTTCACGGAAACACTCAGCCTTCCTCACGAAGGTAACCGGGCTTACATTATGTTTGACCTTAATTTAATCGAAGGAAATAGTAAGAAAGACATCTCAGCTGAAGAAAAGACTGTTGAATTGGCGAAGCTAGGTGTTATTCTGCATCCAGCAAATTTGTTCTTTTCAAAGGAGAATCCTGAGTCCGAAGCTCACCAAAATATGGTTCGAGCTTGCCTGCTTAATTACGATTCTGTCAAAACAAAGACTGCTGCTAAGGTCATTCGTGACTACCTTACCTCCTAGCCACCCCTAGTATGTCCCTGTACGAGAACACACTTCAACAAATCGACATAGCTTCGAAGTTGATGAAGCTTGACTTAAACGTAGAAGAAATTCTACGTAACCCGGAACGTATAATTGAAGTAAGCATCCCTGTCAAAATGGACAATGGTTCACTGAGAGTTTTTCGTGGATTACGAGTTCAGCACAACAGTATTAGAGGACCTTACAAAGGAGGTATTCGTTACCACCCTGATGTAGATTTAGACGAAGTAAAAGCTTTGGCCACCTGGATGACCATGAAATGTGCCGTAGTAGACATTCCTCTTGGAGGAGGGAAAGGAGGAGTCGCTGTTGACCCAAAAACCCTTTCGCCTCGAGAACTTGAGCTAATGACACGAGAGTTCACTAGAAACTTAGCGCCTTTTATTGGGCCAGACCTGGACATACCTGCACCGGACGTCTACACCACCCCTCAAATAATGGCCTGGATTGCTGATGAATACTCTAAGATTCAAGGTAAAAATGTACTTGGAGTTGTTACAGGAAAACCCCTTTGTAGCGGAGGTTCACTCGGACGAGGAACGGCCACTAGCCAAGGAGGTGTCTACATTTTGGAAGAATATATGAAAGAACATGGGAAAGAGCCTTGTGATGCCACAGTAGTGGTTCAAGGTTTTGGTAATGCAGGATCTAATGCCGCTCGTCTACTAGACGAAGCCGGTTTCAAAGTTATTGCTGTCTCAGATTCAAAAGGAGCACTTCATTGCAAAGATGGACTCAATCCAACGGACGCACTCACTTGTAAAGTTGAATCAGGGAAAGTAGGGGAATGCTTCCTAGCTGGAGATGAATGTAAAATGATCACCAATGCTGAGCTATTGGAACTAGAATGTGATGTTTTAGTTCTTTCAGCCATGGAGAATCAGATAACTAAAGACAATGCAGCGAATGTAAAAGCAGGGCTTATTCTCGAACTAGCTAATGGACCTATCACTCCTGAAGCTGATCGGATACTTGCTGAAAAGAACATTGATGTAATCCCAGACATTCTTGCCAATGCAGGAGGAGTAACTGTGAGTTACTTTGAACTGGTACAAAACAAAATGAACTACTACTGGACAGAAGAGGAAGTTACAGAGAAACTAAAGACCAAGATGCAATTAGCTTGGCTTTCTGTAGCTACCAATGCTAAAAAG
>JBLIGW010000052.1:0-7368 GCA_047635955.1 Oceanicoccus sp. | reverse complement strand
GCTTGAAGCAGTGGCAGTGGTAAACCATCCCATCGAGAAGGTAGTACAAAAAGGTGACTACTTTTGTATCTATCAATGAGCGCTTCTTCACTGAGTTTTGAGTAGAAGCGAAGGTATTTCGTGATTTCCAAGTCTTCAGCTAGTTTTCTTAGTAGGTTGAGTTCGGGGCCTTGTCCAACAATGTGGAGGACAAAGTCTTTTCGGCTTTGAATAAATTCAGTGGAATCAATCACTTGTTTAACCGCACGCAGCAAAACATCTACTCCTTTCTGATAAGTCAGAGGTCCAACAAAAAGAGCTTCGAATCGTTCATTTGAGGTGCCATTTTTTACGGCATCATAAGGCTCAGTATCAATCCCATTGGGGATGACAAGCACCTGGTCATTCACATTTTTAGCTTTGAGGAATCGTTCCGTCACACTGATTTGTCTGGAATATTTAGTTTCAAGTAGCATCACACGGTCAACGACCTTTTTCAGACTCCATCGACTTTGGAAGATACTGTGAGAGTGAATCGTGAGTAGAGTTGGAACCTTAGTAAGCCAACAAGCGAGTTTCATTGGGAGGGCGGTCAGGGCTCCATGAGCATGATAGACGTGGTAACGTTTACCCGAGAAAAGCAGCCAAAAGAAAGAGACAATTGAAAAGAGGAATCGCCAGGTCGTAAGCCTATGAACGTGAACACCTGGTAAACCTTCAACGGCTTTTTCGTCACGAGTGAGGTGGCCTTTCATGTGTCTGGTCAGTATGTCCACTTCGTAGCCATATTCTTCAGAAAGTGCGGTCGCCAAATTAGCTACATGAGCTTGAGCGCTCCCATGCACCGGGAACCACGTGTCTATGAGTATAGCCACACGGACTTTGCGTTGTTTAATTTGGCGTATTTCCATTGCTATTTTTCAGAGTCTAAAGACAGCTTCAAAGAGTGTAAGGCAACTTCAAGTTGCTCGTCATCAGGAACTTTAGTGGTGAGCCTTTGGATTAGCAGGCCAGGAAGAACAAAAGCTTTCATGATTGGATTGTTTTGCCATTTGGCACTGACTTTCAGCAGTTCATAACTGACTCCTGCAATAAGTGGAATCACGAGCAATCGTTGTCCAAGCATCATCCAGAATCCATCTGCAGGAGGTACAACGGTATAGATCACGATGCTCATCAAAATCACAATGAAAATAAAGCTAGTTCCACAGCGAGGGTGAAAACGAGTTTGTTTTTTTGCATTAGCTACCGTGAGGTCGAGACCTTGTTCATATGTCCAAATCGACATGTGTTCAGCGCCGTGATATTGGAAAACTCGACGAATGTCTTTGAGCAGACTAATCAATAGTATGTATCCAAGGAAAATTCCAATCTTAGCTCCTCCATCAATCAGATTGAAAAGTAGGTAATTTTCTTCAACAAGGGGCCACAGTTCAGCCGCTTTCCCAGCAATCCACAGGGGAGTGAATTTCAGTAGGAAAATGGTGAAAGTAAGAGTCCCGAGAACATAAAGAATTCCAAAGAGTCCAAATAGCATTTTCATAAAGAGTCCACGTTCTTTTTCTTCTTTCTCATGTTCTCCAAGGAATATGTCATTTGAGTAGTCGAGCGCTTTGAACCCAATCATCATGGACTCGATCAAGTGAACGACTCCTCGGACGAGAGGAAGTTTCAAGAGGCGGAATTTCTCCGTGATACTTTTGAACTTTTTCACTTGAGTGTGAATCTTTCCTTTCTCATCACGAACGGCCACCGTATAGAAATTGGGTGAACGCATCATCACGCCTTCAATCACGGCTTGGCCTCCAACAGCGAAATCAATCTTTGGGACAATTTTATTCATTGGAAGTATTGTGACAGATTAGAGTCCAGTGAACCAGAGGAATGGATGATCTAGTAGAGTTGGAACGCTTCGTCTTCAAGCGAGCCTCTCAATAAAAGTCCCCAATCGTTCTTTTGAATGATCGCGCCGCCATGAAAACCACTCTGGGTTGCAGGCGGTGCATATAGCAAAACGTTCGACTCTGTCTAAAGTTATGCCGGCGTCTTCAAGTTGTCGGTGGGCAATGTTTAGTAGGTCCACATGATTGTTTTCCAAAATGGCCCAATGGTAGGCCTCGGGAATTTCATTTTTTGGATCAGAAAATTCGCTGCAACAGGTTCCAAGGGAAGGGCCCATTCCTACTTTAATGGCGGAGGGGCTAGCTCCTTTTTTAATCATAGCGGCAATGGTTTTGGGGATTATGTCCGCCACCAGACTTCTCCAGCCAGCATGAACCGCCGCAATCACTCCCGCTTCTTCATCCGCAAGCATGAGTGGAATGCAGTCAGCGGTTTTTATCATTAGTTTCAAATCTGGAAAACAAGAAATCATGGCATCGTATCCCTCGGAGGCTTGGACGTACTCACTTACGTCAAGGATCTCCACCCCATGCACTTGATTGACCAGCTGAGCAGGGAACGGGAAAGTTTCACAGATATTATCTTGTATCACGCCAGCAAAAATTTCCGGCCCAAAGATTGAAAATGGATGTAGTTTCATTGCTTAATTTATAACACGCATTATGAATCGACTTATACCCTTTCGGAGGCCAACTACATAGGCTTGAAGCTTTCTTCTTCTATTCAAGAAAAAGTGTTTTGGCGAAACTGGAATACGCTGATAGAATAAGGCCAAATTAAACCCATCTTATGGATATTTTAGCCGCCCTAATCCTACTAGCTATGCCAGTTATCATTTTTATTGGAATACTTTTAGTAATAAGTATTCGTCAAATCAATGAGTACCAACGTGGAGTTCTTTTCACCCTTGGTAAATATTCAAAAACACTTGAGCCAGGTTGGCGTATTGTTATTCCAGTTTTCCAATCAATGAAGAAGGTTGATTTGCGTGTGCGAACGGTAGACGTTCCTACTCAAGAAACGCTTACTAAGGACAATATATCTGTAGGAGTAAATGCAGTACTTTACTTCCAGGTTCGTGACGCTAATAAAGCGATCATCAATGTTGAAAATTTTTACTACGCTACGACTCAATTGGCTCAAACCACTATGCGGAATGCAGTGGGGGAAGAGCTACTTGATGGACTACTTTCAAATCGTGAAGAAATTTCAGAACGAATTCGACTTACCGTTGATAAATTAACGGATGAGTGGGGAATCAAAGTGGTTAATGTTGAACTTAAGGATGTTCTCATCCCAGATGGAATGAAACGAACTATTGGTAAAGAAGCAGAAGCTGAACGTGAGAGGCGAGCAATGGTGATTAAAGCTAAAGGAGAAATTGAAGCGGCTTCAAATCTTAAAGAAGCAGCAGAATTACTAGCGAAAGCTCCAGGTGCACTTCACATCCGAACACTTCAATCGATCAATGATCTTTCTTCTGATCAATCAAATACAACCATTTGGATGGTACCTATTGAAATCATGGACGCAATCGCCTCTATGGGACCAAAGAACAAATAATCATTTATGTCTAAAGCTTATTGGGTAGTTACCCATCCGCTCACATATAGAGTCACTGAACCTATCATTAATGCTGCTTTTCAAAAGCTAGATTATGATGGGGAATATGACTCTTTTGATATTCCTACGGAAGGACTTGAGGACGTGGTGAATAAGGTGCGATCAGGTGAGCTGAGTGGTCTTTCTGTATTCACTCCTCATAAAGGACCAAGTGTGGATCTTTGTGACGTGGTTTCTGATGAAATTCGTGCCATTGGTGCGGTGAACTACATGCAAATGGAAGAAGGTAAGCTCGTGGCTTACAACCTGGATTGGGAAGGTGCACTGAGGGCGATTAAATCCGCTCTGCCGGACCTTTCAGGTAAACACATACTTGTGCTCGGAGCTGGAGGTGCGGGGCGAGCCGTGGCTTATTATGGGTTAAAAGAAGGAGCCAAAGTTACGATTTGGAATCGTAGCCCTGAGAAGGCGAAGAAATTTGCAGAAGAAGCCGGAATGGACTGGGTGGAACACGTTGACAGTCTGGCAGACTCACCTCATATAATTGTGAATGCTACTCGAGTGTCTAGTCAGGATAGACAGCGCAGTCTACTTCCATATCAACTCTGGGATCAGGTTGAACTAGCCATGGAGTCAGTGTGTCAATCGACCAGTCTTTTCTTGGAAGAAGCCAAGGCGATGAACGTGGATCACATTATCCGTGGGGAAGATTGGGCAGCACATCAAATGAACTCTTTGCTCCGTCACATTACGGGTCAAGAAATCAGCTCAGAGCAAATGCATGAGTTGGTACATGAGGTTCTAGTTTAGATCTCAGAGATCTTTTCTTCTCGAATTAGAAATTCCCACGCAAAGAGCAGTACACCACAGACGATAAAGACATCGGCTAAGTTAAAGTTGGGCCACCAATAGACTTTGATGAAATCGATTACATAGCCAAGTCGAACTCGATCAATAATATTTCCAATCGCACCTGAGAGTATCAGTGCCAAACCTGTTAAATGCCATTTGTCTTGCCAAAGTTTTTCTTCAATCACTAGATAAGTTCCCAGTGCCAAAATGGCTATGGTCATTCCAAAAATAAACCAGATAGGGAGGTCAATCCCAAACACGATTCCGTCGTTGTAGACAAGTTGCCAACCAAAATCGACATAATCACCTCGTTTGAGGTTCTTGTAAGCCAAAACTTTAGTGATTTGATCCGCCACAATTAGCCCTCCAGTGAGAGGGGCAAAATAGAGCCAGAGTTGGTCGAGTTTTCGCGCAGTTTTTGTGGTCATGGCTTACAGGTTAATCCCAAGTGAGGTGGAAGTCCACGTCAGACCATTGACAAAATGGCAATAAAACGTTAAGATGATGTAACGGTAATTTATAGATATGAGCGAACAAGAGAAAAACTCAGAAATTCCACAAAGTTTTGGTGCAAGCCGCTTTGTTTTGAATTTGGCAGAAATGAAGTCAAATTCAGTGAATCTAGAGGCATATATCGGTGAATATTTGGATTACGGGAATGATGACGGTGAGAAAAACATTAACGAAGTGAAAAAACTATTCACTAGTTTTAAGCCTGTTTTCTCTGGAAAAGAGAAGATGACTGTTCATCACTTGGCTGTATTACGACAACTTTTGAAAGGTATGAGTGGAATCGTATCATTTAATAATGTGCCTTCTGAAGCCCATCAGAAAGCATTGGCTTCAGCATGGATTGATTTCAAAGGCATTCTCACACATTCATCAGGAAACCTGGGGTATGAATTACTTGAAGACCTTGGTCCAATCATGGATGAGATTAAATTTGATAAGGATCAGTATGCCGCAATGTATGGGCCTTCAGACAAGGGGCCAGATCCTAAAGCTTCATCTAAAACAGAGGGGGAAAAGCTAGAAGTAAAACCAGAGCCTAAACCTGCTGAAACAGTAAAACCAGAGCCAACATCAGTTCTTTTGCAAGGCAAAGGCGCAAACAATAGTGACCACTACGGTGAGTCGCCTAAACCGAAGGCTAAACCAGTTGAGAAATTTCAAGCTACTGATTCAAATGGGCCTGGTGACTCAGATGGAACTGTTGATACTAGTGACAATGATGAATATAAAGAAGGAGGTCCCGTTAATTCAGAAGGGCCTGGTGATGGTGTTGAAACTAAAGAACCTGAAAAAACAGTTTCAAGTGAAGCTGCTGAAAGGATTACTGCTGAAGGGCTAGCAAGTTTTGAAAAAGATTTAGTGGAGCTATTAGCTTCAGAGAATGTAGAAGCTCTGAAGTTAGACAATCTAGAAAAACTAAGAGCCATGATTGAAAAAATCATGGGATCACACTGGACTAAACATAAATCAGAAATCAGAAATGATTTTGAGAGTAAGACGGAGAATGAGGTAAAGGTTCTTTTAGAACCTTTGCTCTCTGTAGATATTTCAGACCCAGTGAAAGCACGAAAAACTCCTGGAGATCCACGAGTTCAAAAAACAATTTTAGCTCTCTTGGGTTACAAATCAGCGCCAGGGCCAGAAGAAGCGTTTAAGAGAATGCGATCTTTGTCTTATGGTCTACAAATGGCGAGTAAACGAGGAGACAGACCTGGAGTTGCACTTATGCAAGAAGCTTTGAAGAAAGCTATGTTTGTACTTGCTCCAGATGATTTGAAGTCAAAAATGACTTCAGAAGTAATGAAGCCAGCAGATCATTCAAATTCTAGTAAGACGGAAAAAGATTCAGATAAGACGGAAAAAGATTCAAATGAACCTTCTCAAGCTACTGACTCAGATGAGGCAGGTGTGGAAAGATCTAATGGTGAAGTTATTTTAGATTGGACGAAAAAATTTGGAAGAAAAGCAAATGATGTTTTGAAGGCAGGTAAAGAACAAATCTTTAAAGATCGAAAATTCAACTATAGAATTCTAGAAGCAATTAAGAAAAAAACACCATCAGGCTCTCAATACATGTCTTTCTTTGGAAAGGCTACAAGTGAGGCAGGTAATGGTGGTTCTTCGAATCCAAGTAGTCCGAGCAATCCTAATAGTTCTGGAGGCGGTGGTGGAAACAATGAACCTCCAACAGGAGGAAATGGTGGAGGAAACGGTGGCAATGAATCTACCGGTGGAGGTGGTGATGGTACAAAAGGACGATTAGATCGTCTCAAAGAGTGGTCAAAAAATAAAGATGGGAAACTAAAGTGGAAAGTCGCACTAGCAATGGCTGCAGGCACAGTGGTTGGAACAGAATGGGCAATCCGAGGTATTGGATCCACTATTTCAACAGGATGGGACCTCACTAAAGGGCTCGCTGAAACAGGAATCAATGTAATGGCAGCACCATTTCAAGGTGCTGGTTCAGGAATGAAATCAGGGTGGGATCATGTTTCACCAACAGAACGATACGTTCTTCCTGAAGATTCACCTTGGTATAAGAAAATGGGAAGTTCAGCTTGGTATCGAGCACGTCAAACAGCTCGAGGATTTGCTGGAAGCATGACCGGTGCAGCCGGAGGTGTGAAAGGAGCATTTGGCGGAAGTTTTCAGGCAGGAAAGGAGGCACTTGGAATCGGCTTATCAGAGAAAGTTTCTGATGAACCAATGGAAGTGCCCGCTATTTTGGCGGCAGTTGATGGAAAAGTGAGCGAAGAAGCAATGCGTGAAATCGCAGAGATTACTGACCCAGGTGAAGCGGTTCAAAGAGCCATTGCTGAACTTGGAGAAGGCGGTCTTAAAATCCTACAAGAAGCCGGTGTGATTTCTACACCAGGTAATAACAAACTTAGTGACAGAATTTCAGTTTCGAAAACAACGGGTCTCTTGGGATTAGGAGCAATCGCAGCAAAAGGAGCTAAAGAAATAATGGTAGACAATACGGCTTCAGCCGTTCAGTTCAAGGGTTGGAGAGGCGCAGCTAGTTTTGTATTTGGTGGTGGAAAGATGCCAACGGTAACA
>JBLIGW010000051.1:0-7500 GCA_047635955.1 Oceanicoccus sp. | reverse complement strand
AGCACAGGAGGTTTGGACAGAAGGAGAATTGAAAGAGCTTACAGGTGGGGTTACCCCTCCTGAAGGTTATTATTGGGCAGATGAGGGAGCTGATGAAAACTATAAAATTATTTCTTTTGAAGACTTGGAAGTTTTGGAAAATGCAGAGATGACTGCCTTTTTGGCAGACAATAATCTGCAAGAGCCAAGCAAGTTTGTAGCTGAAGTGAAAGATGTTTTAAGCAATAAGGCTAGAGGAGATTTGTCTATTGGAGGACGATTCTCACTTTATGTACTGAAAGGAGTGGATGGATTGGATATTTCTATGAAAGATAATGAGTTTGATCCTGCTGGACCTAGTAGTCCTGAGTGGGAGAAATATCAAAATTCAGTGCAAGTTGGACTTGCTGATCTTGGATTAACTGTAAAGCCAACAGAGCTTAATACTTCTGCTGATGGAGCGGCTCAAGATCTTATGAATTTGAGACTTTCGCAAGAAGACAATGCTGAATTTGTAGCAAGAGATGAAACTTTAAGAGAGGAACTTGAAGGAATACTGACTGAAGAAGGGATTCTAGCCGATGGAACTTTACCTAATGGTGCCACTCGTTTTGATGGGTCTTTGACTCGAGAGGAAGCGGAAGCAGATGCTTTGAAAAAAATGAGAACGGCGATTGATGAAGGTGATTGGATCGCAGCAGCTAGTTCTGGAATTGCTTATGCCGTGCAGTGGATTAAAAACTTGATTGGTGGTTTTGGTGGAGGCGTTGAAAGTGGAGCGGAAGGAGATAGACAAATGGTTAATAAACCAGGTAATGGAGAAGCTCCTTTATATAAAGCGGGTGAAAGTTTATACACTATGAATGGAGAAAAGGTAGATCTGAAATACAACAGTTATGCTGAGATTAATGAAATGATTAGTGATCCAGGGGATAGAGTTGCTGCGGCGGCTATGCTTGGAGTTGCTATGAATCAAAAATGTAAGGATAGGGGCGAAAATCATTGTTCTGGTTGGGTAGAAACTATTGCGGATAAAGTTGGATTTGAACGTTATAATAATTCACAAAATTCATATGTGAATCCAAACCACTCGGCATACCGAGGGTGGTTTAATCGTTCAAGAAATAATACTTCTTTTGAAGAGTCTGGGCTTCGTCCAGGAGATATGGTGATCGCAAGGTCAAGCCCGTATCATGATCAAATTGTGGTTGATGTTGACCCTGTAAAGGGAGTGCTTGTGGCTTCACAGGAAACATTAAACAGACGAGCATTACGATGGAAGCACTTCACGGAAGACGATATTGCTGTGATTTCTCGGCCAGGATGGAATTCTGCTCCTAACGTTTAAATATGTCAAAGCTTAATGAAAGTGTAGAAGGAGATGACAACACTGCATCAGTTGATGCGGTTGATTTAACGTCTGAAGAAGTTGCTGAGAAAGAAGCTGAACGTGAAGCAGCTCAAGTAGTAGCTGCAGAAGTGAGAGAGGCTGGTAATGCTGAAAAATCAGATTCGGAGGCAACTGCGGCTGTGTACCTTGAAGAAGCATTTGATGGAAATCAAGCGGCACTTGTAGAAGATCCAGATGAGTCAGAGGAGACAGAAGACTCAGAAGATACTGCAGATTCAGATGAGACAGAAGACTCAGAAGGAACGGATGATTTAGATGCAAAAGCTAAAGAAGTTATTGATACTTTGGAAGGCGGTGGAAAAATGGAAGACCTCAAAGAAAGCTTAACGGAACTTTGGGAGTATTTGAAAAAATATGTAAGTGGGGCCTTGGGTATGACGGCTTTGGGGGATGCGATGAGTCCTGGAGAGGGGGGTGAAGATAGTCTTGAATCGTCTGAATTGAATGACTTGGTTGACCCATCTGCGCCGATTTTTTCGTTTGCTTCTGGAGTTGGTGTGAGTCCTCGTATTTCTTCGGGTCAGGGGGAGCGTACTCACAATGGTGAAACAAAAAGTCATGATGGTGTTGATGTTGCGGGTGTCCCAGAGGGCACAGTGATTCATTCAACGGTAGAAGGGGAGATTATTAAGTCTGACTATAGCCCTACTAATGGGAATTATGTCGCAATGAGAACGCCTGATGGACACACTCATTATTTTTTACATCTTAAAAATCCTGGTGTTGCTAAGGGGACCAAAATTAAACCTGGAGACTCTCTTGGTAGGGTGGGAAATACAGGGCGATCACGTGGCGCACATCTTCATTATACAGCTTATAAACCTGGCAAGATGGGAACGGAGTTTGCAGATGTTGAAAATGCAAATTTCCTTTCTAGCTCCTTGGTTACCTAAAGACTCGACGCTTCAGCGGCTTGGGCTTTTTTGATCGCAGCTTTGATGTCTCCCACTGGAATGATGTGGGTGAATTTTGGACGAGCATTTTGGCTCTGAACCATTCGGGCAATTTTGTGTACCACGAGTGAATCCATTCCTTTTTCAATCAGAACTTCAGGGTCTACTTTGCTGTTGAGCTTACGGAGCACGTCGTCCACTTGAGGCCATGCGGTTCCAATGTCTTCGAGGTCAGTTTGTCCTAATTTGAGGTTTCGAGAAGGTTCCTTTGAAACGAGCTCTTCAGGAAGTCCAATGTGTTTAGCAATTTCAATGATGTCTGATTTATAGAGATCACCAAGTAGGTGAAGGTCTCCCGCTAGTTCTCCTTCTATAGTTCCGAGGCCGAGGGAAAGGTCACTTTTATTTACGGACGAAATCCATAATGCGTTGTGTGCTTTTGCGTAATAACGAAGAAGCATGGCACGAATTTGAGCTTTGAGTTCTTGGTTTGATTCAGCAGTTTCTTCCCAAGTCATGAAGTTGAAATCCACTAAATGGCTATTGATTGCGTGATAATGCATGGTCGCTCCAAAATGTTTAGCGAGTGCTTTTGCATGCTCAATGTCTATAGCGGGAGTGATTTTTGTTTCAGGGAGTATGAGTGCGGTGACGTTTTTTGGTCCGAAAGCTCGAGTGGCGATCCATAAAGCAACGGCACTATCTAAACCTCCAGAAAGGCCAATTACGGCTTTTTGAATTTGGTGATTTTTTGCGTAAGCATGTAGCTCTTGAATGAGCATTGATGTGATTGGTTTCATTTTGGGGTAGATCAATAATTCTTTAATGCAGCTTTGATGCGGCGATCTTGATCACGATTCTTCATGTCGTTCCTTTTGTCGTGTTTTTTCTTACCTCGACAGAGGGCGATTTCAAATTTGATGCGACCACGGTTTATCCCACAAGCTAGCGGTATAATCGTAGTCCCTTGTGTGCTTAATGCACTAGTCATTTTTTGAATTTCCGCTTTACGAAGCAAAAGTTTTCTTGGACGTTCAGGCTCGTAGCTCTCAAAATGACTTTTGTCGTATTGTCGAATGTGGAAACCTTTGATCCAAAGTTCACCATTTATTAGGCTTATGAAGCTTCCTGTGAAATTTCCTCCCCCCGTTTTGAGTGATTTTACTTCATGTCCTTCAAGAACAGCACCGGCTTCAAAGGTACTCAAGACCTCGTAGTTGAACCTAGCTTTCTTGTTCTTTAGGATTAATTTTTGCATGGGCGTAGCATAGGCTACAGGACTACGAGCCGTCAATTCTTAACAATAGGCAATGCTAATCTGTTTACAGGTTCAGTAGCCTTGACTACACTCATTCCAGAAATTTATTTTTTAAACATTTCCTGTTATGAAAAAGTTCATGCAAATCTTACTTGCTACTTTCGGAATTCTCGCTCTCTCTTTTGCTGGTTGTAACTCAGCTGACGAAGATGGAGAAATGATGGAAGAAGAAGAAGAAATGATGGAAGAAGAAGCTATGGAAGAAGCTATGGAAGAAGAAGTTGTTGAAGAAGACGCTGAATAATCAGTTTTTCTAAGATACTTGTCTGCAAGAGCCCCGCGTAAGTGGGGTTTTTGTTTTGCGCTGTATTTTGACTCGGGCATATTAGGACTTTTTACAGGCTAAACAATGTTTTTGTGGTGGTTCAAGTTGTTACTTTGCTCCTTGCAAAGAAATTAGCGCGCTTGGGTTGAGAAAACATGCAAAAAGACTTACTATCCCCTCTTAATAATAAATTTGACCTTTATGCCATCATCTAAACCTTCTGAAGTATGTACAGCGCAAGTAACAGAACCTGCTCAGGTGGTAGGAGTTGCGCAGGTAGACTGTACAGCACTCACTCAATTGTTTAAGGAGGACGAAAAACCCCCCGTGCTTGGATTTTCAACCGTAATTAGAAATGTACTTGTTCGAGCATCAGAAGTGACTACTGAAGCCGTTGAAACTTATGAGACTGAACTAGAACCCGCACAAGCTGAATGGGTTAGAGAGCATATTGAAGCTGGATACGAACGTTCAAAAGTAGTGAATGCTCCTCTTCTTACAGTAGAGGGTGTTCCTGCATTCCCCGAAAAAGAAGCTGTTTTGAAGTCAGCCCTAGAAGGACTCACTCGAAAACAAGTTGAGTTTATGATGCAAGAAGGGCGTTCACCATTCACCTTGCAGGTCAAAGCTGTTGGTCCAAGCTCTAGACTTGATCTTGTAGAAAAGCTGCTAGACGGTCAGCACGGAGAATCACAGCAGGGTTTGAAAATCTGGTCTAAAGCTAGACAGCACATGTCTACAAGAATCAGTCAGGGTTCAGGCATTGTGTGGAAGTGGGATTTCTACCAATCAGAACAAATAATCGGTACTGAACCATGGGATGATATCACTCTTGCTATTGAAGACCGACTTGCCAAGTACAGAGCAGAATGGGAGAAGGCAGGTATGCGTGGGACTGACCGTAGTTCATGGACTACTGCTATGGCAGATGGTTTGGAGAGCGGTAAGCCTCTTGATATTCGCTTTAAGGATGGTGCAGCTACTACACAAAAATATGAGGAATGGAATTTCACAATACTAGATGAAGAAGGCGAGTTGACAGATGGAGGATATCGTTATCTGGTTAGCGGGTGCTTCACTCCTAACAATCGGCACCCGCTCTTGGCTGTCTCCTTTGCGATTTATAGTCTTGCTTGTACTCGCTTTCGTGCCTCGTGTGATGGGATGATACGGAGCTAAGAGTTGAAAACTGGCTTGAGCTAACCGAAGCAACCTTCAGCTTCATTACCTACGCAGCTCAAAACTATGCAATGGCATGCCAAAGCGGTGGAAGTGCTGCTTTGGACTCACTTCGTCTTCGATGGCGGAGAGTTGTGGACGACGTTAGAACCGCAATATGGGAGCATCATAGCGAGTTCAATTTGTTTCCGAAAACTGTTTTGTGGGCAGGTGTAACAGTAGATTTTACTAGTTGATTTGTGCTATAATAATAAAATGGAAACTGCACAAAATGATATTGAAGGGGTTGGTGAGGGAAATTTTGCCCATAAAGTCCAAGGTGCGCAAATCATGGGCGTTCAAGCAAATGTTCGTAATGCCTTAGACTGGGCTGTTGTTCAAGAAAGCACACGCCAGCTAAGACGCATTTTTTCAGAAGAGCTTTTGAAGTTGATTGAACAGAGGCAGGAGCTTCGCTTAAATAACCAAGACGGAGAGACTATTGTCATAACGGAGATGAATGTGCCTAACGTTCAGAGACCCTATGTTGTCTATGGAGAAACTAAGCATGGGACTTGCACTATGTTTTTTAGCGAAAACGGCGATATTTCCATAAGTTATCACTGTCCATCTGAAAGGCAAATTGAATATGTACATGTCACACCAGATCGAGATCCTGAATTATATGCTCTTTTGCTTGCATGCAGAAAAGCTGGTCAAAGTATTTTTCCTGATATTGCAGCTGATGATGCGGATGGAGACTTTGAACCCGAGATGGAACTTCAAAAGATTAAAGCTCTACCTAAGATGCAACGCACGGAGGCCATTCGTGCTTTCCGTCAACGACAAGAAACACAAACATGTTTTTTGTCGGAGCTACCTGATAAGGTTCGCAATTATCTAGGAAACCATCCTAATCCTGATCCACTTGAAGTATACGAAGCAGTCGTTGGTGAGGGTGTAAATCACCTGTCAAAGAAACAACAAAAAGAAGTCCTGCTGCGCATAAATCAATATCTATCAATGCGTTTGGCCGCCCGTCTTTATTTTGAAAAATATAAAAACGACCCTAAAGCATTACTCGCATTAATAACTGGCTTAGAGGGAGATGCACTTAGTGGAAACATCACAATGGAACGATTGAGGGGGGCTTTGGTCTTTGATATTGAATCTGAAGAAGCGTTCTATGCTGTTCGGCATGGGCGATCAGAAAGTCACTCTCAGGAAGGAAATTACCCAATAATCGCATGCTTATTAGAACACTCAGAGATCTATCAGCTAAAACACGCTGTAGTCGTAGGTAGAGAGCTTACACAAAATGACGAGAAAGATGCCATTTTAGATCATGAGCTGCGCCATCAAGAAAACAAAGTTTTGCTCCCCAGTAGAGAACTTAAAGCACGAAGAAAATCTTTTAGCCCACGCGTATACTTAAAAGATGAGATACTCTCCTATTTGAAAGATGGAAGGGCAGATGCAGAAGGCTTGAAAGAGGTACTTGGTAGTCCAGACGGAACGTATAATTTTATTCAGAAACACAGAGAAGCACTTAAGGGGCTCATTGAGAGTACAGATGATACAGGAGAAAGAGCAGACGGGGAGTCAAGGCTAGAGGAGTTCAATAGGAAGTGGACTTCAGAGTGTGAAAAGGCTTATTTTGAAGACCTTAAAAAATACATTGATATTGCTTTTGCCATAGGTTCAGCAGGGATTGAGGGGTTGACGATCACACCCATTCGAAAATGGTACAAACTTCTTGAGCCGAAATCTGATCAAGTATTAGTGGAGAAGCCAAAAACAACATTTTGGATACGCATGAAGAGACTTCTTCCTTGGTAGGGCAGACAGCCTTTGTCCTTATCCCTTGCGAGTACAGATCCAAAGCACGTTTCTTGAACTCGTAGGTATAATGAATTGATCTCTCACCGCAATTAAAAACACATGGGTTTTGTTCTAGCTTGGCGATTTGATCGCTTGTAGATATTGTTCGCATATCTTTTTCTTAATTGTTAAATGATTCTAACAAAAGAAAAACAATGTAACGTGTCCCCTTTATAGGGTACGGATCATGGCGGAGAGAGAGGGATTTCACCCCGCCGGGTACATGTGACCGACTCGGGCTACAGCCCTCCCGGCATCCTACTTCTCATCCCGTCTCTTTCTCACGTTTAAAAATCGCTGGCCCCACTTGGTCAGTTTTATTCGCTGCGTTTCCAACGATTCTTTTTTCTCTCATACACCAGCTCTTTAGAATGCTTGGCTGTTCTACACTTAAATCTTCGGCGGTTTTAGCTTAAGGGAGATGGGTTTGACGTAAAAGTGCAAAATGTTACAATTCTGTTGTAATTATAATTATTCTATATATGCGTAAATTTCTCTTTCTACTTACCTTATCTTTAGGTCTATTGACCGTTGCTACTGCTCCAGGTGCTTCGGCACTCACCTACAATGTTGCAGTCACAACGGATACCAGTTT
>JBLIGW010000050.1:0-7511 GCA_047635955.1 Oceanicoccus sp. | reverse complement strand
AAAGAAGAAAAAGAGGACTAGCCTCTAGCTCTAAACCTGAAATTCTGGTATAATTATCTGATATATTCATCAGATTCTTTTGAGCAAAACTATTAAGAAAATACTGGCTGGACTTGCACTCAGTGTCCTAGTGACCCTAGTGTCTGTTTTATTTACAAGTATCGAGCTTTTAGAGTCTCAAAATTCAAAGCTCACGCACTCCCTATATCAAGGACGAGAATTGAGCGATGAGATTGTTATTGTTGCCATAGATGACTTGAGCCTATCTTCATTAAATAGCCCATTCACGTGGCCCTTAAACCACTATGGGCAAACACTTGACCACATTTATGAAGGTGATCCAGCTGTTGTAATGATAGACGTACTTTTCACTCAAGAAACAACTTCTATCCCCCAGGAAAGTATTGCTGAACTTTTCCAACAAGAGCTACAAACTAATGAATTTATTTTTGAGGTCTTAAGCTACCTACAGTCCCCCAACCCTTTTGATCAAGAATTTGTAGAAGTGCTTTATAGCGTAAACAACCTCTTTCTCGCAAAAGCAGTCTCAGGAGATGAAGTTTTTAACGGAGAAAGCTACGAATATACAAACCCAATTGTACCTGCAGAATTATTTTCTGATGCTGCACATACGGCATATGTCTCCACCTCTGCATCTACAGATGAAACAGTTTATGGAATTCCTGAACTATTAACTGTTAATGGAGTGACTGAAAAACATATGGATTTTCAGATTGTTGAAAACTACCTCAATAAAGACTTAAACGATGTTCCACTGGAAGAGGGAAATCTGCTGATCAACTACGCTCAGCCCTCCTTTAGCTATCCGATGTATAGCCTTGTAGATGTTTATAATGGGACATTAGATAGTAGTATTTTTGAAGACAAGATTGTCTTGATTGGTGCAACCGCAGAGGTACTACATGATCAGTTTGTTACGCCTATTGATTCTGAACTCCCTATGCCTGGTATCGAAATTCACGCCAATGCAATTCAGACCCTACTAGATCAGGAGTTCTTGGGATACCAGGACACAGCGGCCTTCATTGGCTTAGTAGCTGTGATCGTTCTAGCTTCTGTCTTTGCATTCTTATACCTGCCGATTTGGGGTGGGCTAGTGGTTCTGATCGCAGAGATTGCGGTATTCCCTTTCTACGCTCAATGGCGATTCGACAAGGGAGTGATCATCAATTTGATCTGGCCTGTGTTTGCAATGGTGACGGCTTACTTGCTTGTGATGGCTTATCGAAACTTTACTGAGTTCCGAGAAAAGCGTGCCTTGCGTAATGCCTTTTCTCATTATGTTTCTCCGGAGTTGGTTAAGCAGATTAGTGAATCGGGAGATGATTTGGAACTTGGTGGAGAACGGCGAATTATGACTACCCTATTTTTGGACATTGAGAACTTTACTGGATTGAGTGAAAAACTTGAACCGCATGAAGTGGTTAAAATTATTAATATTTACTTTGATGCCTTTGCCAAGGAAATCATGGCTCATGGTGGAACGGTAGATAAATTTGAGGGTGATGCGATTATGGCACTCTTTGGTGCTCCGATTAAGTCTGCCGACCATGCACTCAAGGCCTGTCAGACTGCGATGGCTATTCGGTCTCGTATTAGCGCTCTAAATGAACAGACCGGGCATAATCTCAACGTTCGTCTGGGAATCGCTACAGGGGAATGTATTGTCGGAAACATGGGGTCAGAATCTCGATTCGACTACACCGCCATGGGAGACACGGTAAATACTGCTTCCCGATTGGAAGGTGGAAATAAATTCTATGGAACTCGCATACTTGTGAATCCTGGAACAATGGAAGCTTCGCAAGAAAGTTTGTTCTTTAGACGGATCGATCGTGTGAAGCTTAAAGGTAAAGATGAAGCTATCGACATTTATGAATTAATGGGAACGCAAGAAGCCGTGAGTGACGCTGGGAAACTAGTGGTCAATGAATGGCACAGTGCATTGGAATATTATCGAAATCAGGATTGGGATAATGCGCTTGAAAAAATCCGTCTGATTCTTGAAAAGCTACCCAACGATGGACCGGCTCAAACCTATATCAAACGAATTGAACAATTGAAAATCTCCCCACCCGAGACTTGGGACGGAACGTGGAGGTTTACGAGTAAGTAGTTTCTGCTTTTTTGGCTTGACCCGTCTGTATTGTTGCGCTAGTGTCCTATCACACTATTACAACAAGACACATGATCACACCAAAATCAATCGACGAAATTCCATGTTTAGAATCTATGGAACGAATACCACAAAGGCCCTTAGGACAACTGAGTGACTTTGTTGCTACAGAAATGCCGCAAGTCATTAAAGACAATCTTGCTCAATTGCCCACCCTGGCTGATGAACTAGCCCAAGGAGTTAAGGATACCGACCTTACAAGAATAGGCTGTCACTTAGATATTATGATGCTGGCAGGAGCCATTGAAAAAAATGGTATGGCCTTGGGACCTCAGCTCAGTGAACTTGAACTGGAGCTTGCCAGGCAAACGGGACTTCCACGAATTTTAAGCTATGAAGATCTTATTATTGGGAATCCTCATGATAAGGACCCTCGTACCTACGTGAATGACGTTGAAGGTCAGGCTGAAGTTTTCTTTTATAGAATTCATCGAGTGATTGAAGAGATTCTGGGATCAGCCGTAAGAGAATTAGAATCTGGATTGATCGAAACTGATCGACTGAAGGAGGCTGTTATTAATGAGGTTCTGCCAGGGATGAAAGCTGTGAACGATGAAATGGATCGTATGTGTGAAGAGCTCAATGGACTGCATTTCATGAGCTTTCGTCATTACTTCAAACCCCGCCCTGTTGATGGTGAAGAACTTCCTGGAGCTAGTGGTAAATTCTCTCCTGGTGTTTTAGCTTTGGATACTTTGGGATTTGGAAATGATTCAAACTTAAAAGATAGAATTGCAGAAAAGCACACTGAACTGGACTTCTACCCACAATGTAATTTAGAAGAAAGTGGAATCGTTGGAGTCTCTGACATTCAACGAGCTCAAACTTATGCTGATCAAGCCATTACTCTGCTTGAACTGGCCACAGCGATGGAAGACGCTGAACTGATTGAAGCCACCACAGAACTGGCTATTGAAATGAAAAAATTCAGAAATGTGCATTTCAAACTAGTAGGTAAATTTCTTAAAGACATCATTACTGGTACGGCTGGAAAAGTTATTACACCTTTTCTACGTGGCTTTCTCAAACCCTTTCAACTTCTAACTAAATAAATTATGGAACGTACAAAACTATATGACGACTATGAGATCTCCCCTGTTATTAAAGGAGGATGGCAGCTCAGCACCGGGCACACTATTGATAAAGACGTCAGTGGTGAGCAAGCGGTGGAGGATATGATTAAGTTTATTGAATCAGGAATCACAACTTTGGATTTTGGAGACATATACACCGGTGTTGAAGAGCTGGTGGGACGTGCCCTCTCCGCTTTACGTGAAATATATGGAGATCAAGCACGGAAAATGATTCAACTTCACACTAAATATGTTCCCAACAATGCTGACCTTGAAAACTTAAACCCAAATGATGCAGAAACTATTCTTCGAAGATCTTGTGAGCGTCTTGGTGTAGAGCAGGTGGATCTCGTTCAATTTCACTGGTGGAGGTATGAGGCAAAAGGATACCTACCTGCCATTGAGCGACTCTTTGAACTTAAAGAGAAGGGGCTCGTTGGAGCGGTTGGAATTACTAATTTTGATTCTGAGCGTGTGCAAGAAATGATTGAGGCCGGGCTCACCCCTCAAAGCATTCAACTGCAATATTCACTTTTAGACCGACGTCCTGAAAAAAGACTATTTCAGCTCTGCAAAGACAATGACATCTCTGTTTTCTGCTATGGAACCGTGGCAGGAGGATACTTATCTAATCGTTACCTTGGACAAGAAGAGCCCGCTGCTGAAACGCGATCGAATGTAAAATACCGACTCATTATTGAGGAGTTTGGAGGATGGACTTTGTATCAAGAACTATTACAGACTTTGAATATTGTGGCTCAAAAATATGGAACTGATATTGCCACCATTGCCTCGGCTTATGCCCTTCATAATGAGGCCGTTAATGCCGTGATTGTTGGAGCTCGTAATTTGAATCATTTAGATTCCAACCTGGAAATCCCAGAAATTCAGTTTGATACGGAAGACTTAATGGCAATAGAAAAGGTCTTAGCTCACTCAAAAGGCCCTTCTGGACCCGTTTATGATCTGGAAAGAAACTCTGCAAAGCATTCTGGTATAATGCATACAAATAACAACTAAAGCATGAAAGACAAAGCACATTACAAAGAGTTCTTTGACATTATTTTAAAGCTAAAGAATCAAGATGAAGTTGAGTCTTTCATGAGTGACATCCTCACCCCTCAAGAACTGGATGCCGTTACGGAACGCTGGCAAATTGTGAAAATGCTAATGGAAGGCGAACACTCACAAAGAGAAATCGCCACTGAACTGAGTGTGGCTCTCGCTACGGTCACTAGAGGAAATCGACAATTAAATTACGGGAATGGTGGTTTTAAAAAAACATTTGAACAATTAAAAAAATGACTGCAAGTTTTGAACTCTACAATCTAAAAGTGGAAATTGACCGTATTGATGGACCGGCACTAGGCCGACATAAAGTGGGTGATTACTTTGAAATGATAGGTGAAGACCTACATATTCCAGACGGTCAGGGCTTTTCTATCTATGCCCTTGCAGCCCTGCTACCGCTTCTTCCTGCAAAGCAAAGAATGACTAATGAATTGGATTGGATGTCTACTGACTGGGAAGTTGCAGATCCAGATCCGAACTTTAAAGCGATCTATAAAATTAGCCGAACGGGCAAGAAAACATTCACTCGTGAGGAGACTACGCTTGTCGAGATTTAGAAGTAATCAATCCCTATCTGACTCTTGATCATCTTCATTGTGATTGCTGCTTCTTCCTGTGCTTTTTTAGTTCCCTTTTTCAAAATGTCCCACACAAGTTCTGGATTGTCTTCATAGGTTTTTCGTTTAGCACGGATTGGTGCAAGAAACTCATTCAATACTACAACCAGACTTTCTTTGAAGTCTTTGTAACTTGTTAACCCTTCAAACTGCTTTTCAATTTCTTCGAAACTTTTACCTGTAGCAATTTTGTAATACTGCATTAGGTTTGAAACATCGGCTTTGTTTTCTTCATCAAATCGAACAAGGTTTTCAGTATCTGAATCTGTTTTAGCTTTTCTAACCTTGGATTCCACCTCTGCAGGAGAATCGGAAAGGTAGATTGCATTGTTGTAAGACTTAGACATTTTTCGTCCATCTAAACCTGAAAGCCGTGCAATGTCTCCATATATTCCTTTTGCGTAAGGAAAGAGCTCTCCATAGTGTTTATGGAATCTTTTTGTGATTCGGTTTGTTTGTTCAATCATTGGTTTTTGGTCCTCTCCAACGGGAACAACATTGGCTCTCAAGAAAGTGATGTCTGCGGCCTGACTCACTGGGTAACCAAGGAAACCGAAAGTTACGTTTCCATCTTTGAAAATGTGTCCTTTATTTCCAATTTCATTTTTAACGGTAGGGTTTCTTTCCAATTCACTTATGGTCACTAAGTTTGAATAGAATACGGTAAGCTCAGCAATTTCCTGAATTTCTGACTGAATAAAAATCGTTGTTTTCTCTGGATCAATTCCAACAGAAAGATTGTCTATGGCCACCTCAAAAACATTGGCACGTACCTTTTCTGGATTATCAAAATTATCCGTGAGGGCCTGAATATCTGCAATCATAATAAAACTTTCATACTCGTCCTGCATCTTCACTCGGTTTTGCAATGAACCAACATAATGTCCGATATGTAACTTCCCCGTGGGTCTGTCACCTGTCAGTAATCGTTTTTTCATGTGTATTTTTAATATTTCCCCCCATATAGAGCACATATATCCTAGTCTTTCTAAGGCATCATTACCACCTAAACTTATTAGGCTCCACCTATCAGAAAGTTTCGATCTGAAGCTTAAGGGCTATATAATTAAAGTATCTTATCTTAATTTTTTTTCTTATGACTGCAGTCATCTTCGATCTTGATGGAACCCTAGTTGACTCTCAACCCTTACAGTATAAATCCTACAGGTTAGCTTTTGAAAAATTTGGCTCTACAATTGCATGGGAGGACTGGGTTAAATACTGGGTTCATCAGTCTATAAGTTCGTATAAATGGATTGAAATGAATAACTTAAAAGTATGTGGAGATACAATCAAAGCTCTAAAATTGGAAATGTACAATGAACTTATTGCCAATGAACTCCAATTGAAACCAGGCGCTTTAGAATTAGTGAATCACTTATATGAAAAAAACATACCTTTAGCCATAGCCTCAACTTCCAGACTAGATTCAATAGAACGAATCTCTAAGAAGTTTTTTCCTCATCAGTTTTCTATCTTACAATCAGATGTTGATTTAGGAACAAGAAAACCAGACCCTCACATCTTCACAGTAACGGCTCAAAAACTTAATATAGACCCTTCAAAATGCATAGTGATAGAAGATTCAGAGAGTGGCTATACAGCAGGCATAAATGCAAAAATGAAAGTAGTAGTCTGCCCAGATGCTACGCTTGGCGAAAATAAGACACCTTTCCCTTCTGCAAATTTGATTGTTAAAAGTTTGCATGATCTGAATTTAGAAGTGCTTGAAAAGCTTTTCTAAAAAGACTAATTTTTTACTATCCTATGTGCATTAAGCTTCTATTTTATTGGGAATACGAACCCAACCGGTGCTACCAGAATAACCATCTCTCCCTTTGGTTTTGTCTTTTCAAAGTGAGCGTATAGATCTGCTAAAGTTCCACGGTGGAAAGTTTCATGAAGCTTGGTGAGTTCACGAGCCACCACCACAATTCTATCGTCGCCAAGTATGTCTTTCATTTGGCCCAAAGATTTCAGTAAACGGTGAGGTGATTCATAAAGTGCGGTCGTTCGTTTCTCCTCAAGTAAAGACTTGAAAAGAGTTTGTCGTCCTTTTTTTGCAGGAATAAATCCTAGGTAAACAAACTGGTTCATTGGAAGTCCGCTTCCCATGAGAGCCGTAAGAAATGCACTCGCACCTGGTATAGGTGTGATTTCAATTTCAGCCGCACGAGCCGCTTGAACCAATCCCCATGCAGGGTCTGAGATTCCAGGAGTTCCGGCATCTGAGATCAGTGCCACTGACTTACCTGATTGAAGTTCTTCAATTATTTTGTCTATTTTTCCTTGTCCACTATGACTGTGGTAACTAAGCATTGGCGTATCGATCTCGTAATGATTCAGCAGTTTTTTAGAGTGACGCGTGTCCTCTGCTGCAACTAAATCCACATCCTTTAAAGTTTGAATGGCTCGATGAGTCATGTCACTTAAATTTCCGATTGGTGTAGCTACAAGATAGAGAGTCATGCTTTTTTCCAAGGGTTAGTTGATTTGGTAACATTTGGCTTCCGAAGGTATATATCTTTAACTAAATCAACAGGAGTGGCAATA
>JBLIGW010000049.1:0-7609 GCA_047635955.1 Oceanicoccus sp. | reverse complement strand
CTGGGCCAGTGTAGGCAGCGGCACCTTGAATTGGCACCATTACTGCCATAAGAGACAGAATTGTGAGAGAAGAGAGTAATCGTCTAAACATGGAAGGGTGGTTAGTTTTGATAAGTATATCAGACAATGAGAAGTATCGCTGACTTCAACCAGAACGTTGCCGTGGAGACAAAAGTCCAGATCAAGGAAGCGCCAAAAATACGCGGGGCCAACCACAAATCAATAACAACAAAACCTATAAAATAAGGCAGACTCTTTTTAAGAAAGCGTTGGTACCCAACCCGGTACTTAAAAGGAACAAAGGCTGCAATAAATTTGGATCCATCCAAAGGTGGAATCGGAAGCATATTAAAAAGGAAAAGGACCAAACTGAGGTCCAAAACCGCACTAGAAAACAGAACCAGAACCCCCCAATACCCATCGGTCGGTGCATAAGAGAGAGGAATCGCAGCAATAATCGCCATAAACAAGTTAGCCAAAGGACCCGCCAATGCAGTTAAAGCTTCGTCTCGCACCGGGTTTTTAAAGTTACGTGGGTTAACCGGAACAGGCTTCCCCCACCCTATTCCCGCAAGAAAAAGCATGATTGTTCCTAAGAGGTCCAAATGCCGCAGAGGATTCAGGCTAAGTCTCC
This sequence comes from Oceanicoccus sp., assembly GCA_047635955.1. GTDB lineage: Bacteria > Patescibacteriota > Gracilibacteria > UBA1369 > 2-02-FULL-48-14 > WFTC01. The sequence continues at coordinate 6,975 of JBLIGW010000049.1, read as the reverse complement.
CCGCACGCTGCGCAGTAGGGTCCCCCAATCGAGTAGCAACCCAGGCATGAGCCGCCTCATGCACCGTTAGAATCAGCACCAAAGCCAGTAAATAGTAGACAGTTAGAAACATGGGTCTACTATACTCTTTTAATGCGTGATTCCCACTAATATATATTCACATGAAAACACTTTGACAATGCACCCCTTTCCCCCTAGAATCCTCCAGCATTAAGAAAAGAAAATTATGTCTAGAGTCTGCCAACTTACTGGAGCACGGCCTACTGCAGGTAACAACGTGTCTCACTCAAAACGACGAACAAAACGTCGATTTATCCCAAATTTGATTACAAAACGAATGTGGGACGAACGTACTGGAACTTTCATTAAAGTGAAAATGACAGCACGTGCCCTTCGAACCATTGCTAAGAATCCAAAAAAGTTTGCTGATAAGATTCACGCGTTAGCTAAAAGAAGCGTGAAGAAAACTAAGAAGCTTGAGCTTTCAGCAAAAAAAAGCTTGAAGAAAGCGTAAAAATAAAATAGACTGTTGTCGCAACAGAATAAGCACCAAAAAGGGCTCCTCCAAATTGTCGGGGCTTTTTTTGGTTCTAGAGTTTAAATAGTTTAGAATCTAGACATGAAAAAATTAAAAAAAGCTCACCTCATTATCGGCGTTCTCACACTGACCTGGATCATTGCACTCATAGCATTCGAAGACATTCGCCTTATCCCCTGCGAAGCTTTTGCAGATGACGTTGGCTACATGAGCATAGCTTGCTCAGTACAAGACCTTGTCGAAAACCTAGGAACAGACGATGTCTACTTAAAGGCACAAGGCTACATTATGGCTCTTTTCCTTTTCATAGGAGTTCCTGGAGTAGGAATTTGGGCAATAAAGCACCGTTAAAACACAGCCTTTACTTGTACTGGATCCATTTTTGAGTTAAAAACAGTAAGCACACATACGGAGAGGTCGCATAGTGGCTTAGTGCGCTCGCTTGGAAAGCGGGTATACCTTTACGGGTATCGAGGGTTCGAATCCCTCTCTCTCCGCCAGATTTGGGAAAAGAGGCTTCAACTTGTAGAAGAAGCGAATTTTGAAAATGAAGTGAACGAGATTTTCGCCTCTTAACAGATAAGCTCATGCACTTTCCAATCCAGCCACTTTTTAAGTTTTGGACTGCCGTGTTTGGCAAGCACGCCGTGATAGCTTGGGACGTTTTTAAGGTTCAAGCGGTTAGCAATGCGAACCTTATTTCGCTTGGAAAGTCTTCTACCAGAAGACCACAGCTCTACACCGAGGAATTTAAGCCCATGACACGCTTTTACAAGCACATTGTTCTTGGTATGAAGGGTGAGTTTTAATTCGTTTGCTAAAAATGTTGTTACGGCTTCCTTCATATCCTCTAATTTTTCCAAATCCATCTCAAACAAAAGAAAATCGTCACCGTATCGCAGGTATGCCTTTGGCTGAAGTGTGTGTTTCACAAAGCGGTCCAGCTCATTCAGGTAGATGTTAGAAAAGATTTGGCTGGTCAGATTGCCAATCGGCATTCCTACGCCTTCTCGAGAGGATTGGTGACTTTTGAGCACTTCACGGATGAGAAGCATAGCCGTGCGGTCTTTGACGCGCCTTTTGAGCAGTTCAAAGAGTACTCGCTGATCTACGCTATCGAAAAACTTCTGTACATCGGCTCTCCACACATAAGCCTGTGGATAAGCTTTGAGAAATTTCTGCGTGCGCTCTATGGCTGCCAGCAGTCCTTTGCCCCTCCTGCACGACCAAGCGTCGTAAATGAAAGTTTTGTCCCAGATCGGAACGAGGTAGTCGTAGAGGAGGCGATGAACCACTCGGTCTCTAACCAAGGAAACCGAAATCTCCCTCCGTTTATTATCGCATACGATAAAATGCCTATACGGACCATGTTTGTAAGTGCTATTCACGAGGTCTTGATGAAGCTCCATCAGGTTTATTTCGAGATTGTATTGAAACTCGTGCATTGCCATACTCATGCGCTTTCCTTTGCGAAATTCAAACCAAGCATTCCAAACATTTCCTAACCCTAAATCTATGTCTTCACTTCCCATCATCAATAAAAGTTATGAGCTGTATAAGCAGTTTACAGATGTAAACGATCACATGATAAAGCGGTGGCGTTTGAGTCTTGGTACAAGCATTGAAGAGAGTATTCTCACTTTACTTGAACAGCTTGTCATGACCAAGAATGCCCCTAAACCCATGAAAGCCGCCATGCTTTTGAAAGCGAGTGGCACTTTGTTTGAAAGCGAGTGGCACTTTGGAGGTACTTACCTTGAAAATCCGCCTTCTTCTTGAAAAGAAGCTGGTAAATGAGACTCGCGTCTTCCAGCTCCAAGCACAGACCCAAGAGATTGGTAGAATGCTTGGAGGGTGGCTCAAGTCCTCACAAAGCCAATAGACCCTTAGCCAGAGCACCGCCCCACGATTATCATTTCGATTGTTAGCATTGTCATTGTTGACGTTCGTATTCTGATTGTTAGGATTGAAGTTCACCACGCGGACATTGGAACGCTGCACTTGTTGATGGAGTTCGTCCGTTTTGAGATGCAGTCGCAACCACACCCGTATTGTCTTCAGCCCAATAAAGAGCTGAACTCCACTCAAACCTAAGGGGCTATTAACCCTTTTGTGCTCCATCAAGACTCCTTGTTTCATGCAAAGCCTGTTTTTTTGAAAGAGCACGTTACGGTAGCTTGCTCCGAGGCAAGTGTCTATTCACCGTCACCAACGATTGTACCTATTTGAAGGGCAAAAGAAAAGCCCCGCATAGCGGGACTTTTAAAAGATAAAATTTAAGAAAGAAGAAGGTCCAAGGACCAAGATTTTAACCCCTTAGCCAGAGCACCGCCCCACGACTATCACGACGACCGTCAGCAACGCCAGCGCCGACGCTCGTAACATGAACGTAAGGAACGAAGAACACCACGCGGACATAGGAACTATCGTCCTCATTGTCTGCACACTCAAGAATCGCATCTCGCCATTCTTCTCCATCTGGACTCATAACATAGTGACCTCCTGTGACTACTTCGGAAGCAGCGACAAGACCCCCCTTTTCGTAGTTGGGAGCATCTGCTGGTACGTGATAACCTGCTGCCTTTACCGCACAGAGAATTTCAACAGCTTTTGCCCATCTACCCTCTTCTTGAGCTATAGCTTCTGCATGAGGCAGAAGACGAAGTTCACCTCGATCAGAAGATTGACCATCTTGCCAATCTATCGTCCATCTTGCATTCACAATTTCTTGACTACGTTGTCTGATTGCAAGTTCACCGTTAGAGTAAACTCCAATAAGCTGCCCACCTTTTGGCATGGCGGCTGCCTTTTTAAGTAAAGTGGCATCATCAGCTAAAAGCCTTGATTTGATGTCTACTTCCCATTCTTTTCCTGCTGTTTTGTCAGCTATGAATGCTTCTATTAATTGGTCTGGAGTAGCGTTTACTTCAATAAGAACAATTCCTCTTTCGTCAAAATCTTCTTTCATCTCTGTGAGCTGCTGTTTTAATCGTTCGTCAAGCACCTCTTGCTCTGAACCCACACCCTCTTCCCTCAGGACAGCAACAAGTTCTCTTTCACCATCTGCAGCAACAAGTTCTCTTTCACCATCTGCACCACCAAGAGCAATCCGAAGTCTTGCCTTGAGTTCATCTACTGGTGTGTCACTAGTTAGAGCATCGTTAATAAAAGGTGCAAGCATTGTAGCAAATTGCACTCTTTCTGTATCAACAGTAGCAACTTCTGCCACTTCTGGAGTTTTTGGACCTGATTCAGCCATTATGTGGTGGTTATTGATTTAGTAGCGAATGATACAGCTTTACGTGGAATTCTCAAGGGCGACATCTAAGCTCACCCATATGATCATAAAATAACTGATTGAACCATCAAAAACAATCCGTCGCAAAACATCGTTTTTCCCTAAACAAAGCCTTAATATGCCCTCGCCAAAACGGTCTTCGCAAACACATTGAACTGTGTATGATTAGCTTCGATTCTGGTTCTAAGGTCGTCCACGACTCTCCGCCAGATTTGGGAAAAGAGGCTTCAACTTGTAGAAGAAGCGAATTTTGAAAATGAAGTGAACGAGATTTTTGCTTAAAAGGCTAGCGATCGATGTTCTTCCAAGTACCGCTTCTCAAAAAGGCTCGTGGATCTTTGTATTTAACGGCAGCATCTCGCACAATCCAAGGACTGCCGGTAAAGCCAGCAAACTCTTTTTCTCCCAAGATTTCAGTCACATCCGCTTCTACTCGCCTCAAAAAGGCTCGTGGATCTTTGTATCCAACGGCAACATTTCGCAAAATCCAAGGAGTGCTGGCAAAGCTAGCAAACTCTTTTTCAAAAAATTCTTTCCAATGGGTAAGCCCCCCATGGGTCATGACTGATTCTAGCAATGGCGCATCAACTCGAACCCCGTGTTCATTAAATAACTCAATCACTTCCTGTACTTCCGTCCAGAAGGCATCGAGTTCATCAGCTGTAATTGCGAATTCTTTCCTTTGCCTCTTAGCCCTTAAATAACCCTTTGCCATCTTTGAATAAATGCCAGAAAACAAATCTGCAAAATCTGTCCCATCGTAGTTATCAAAAATACCTTGAAATAAAGCATCAATTTCACCTACTACCTTTCTTACCTCCTCATCAACTAGTGAGAGAACCTTCTGGTCTTTTAGTGCAACTCGTCCTCTAAGCGATGCCTCACCATCACGCAACATTTCACGAGTTTTGAAAAGACTACTACTTCTCATAATACTTGAACAATTAAAAGGGCTGAATTTTGACATAAAGGTGCGATCACGTCAAATTAGAACCCTAATGTCCCCGCACGAAAACCGTTTTCGCAAACACATTGAACTCTGTATGATTAGCCTCAATCTTGGTTCTAAGGTCGTCCACGACTCTCCGCCAGATTTTAAAAGACAACGGACCTATATGGTTCGGTGGCTTTTAAAGGTTTGCATCCCTACTCTCAATTACCTCCTCAGGAGTATCGAGCCAACTCATTGTATCATCGCCAATTATACCTGAAGTTGATAGATATTTGTACTGATCCTCATCCATCAGTTTAATTCCCATAGCTGCAGCCCTATCAACGGCATTCCCTTTGCATAATGGAAATGTCTTCTTCCGTACTCTGCAACTTTTAGAGCATCTAAGATGAACACGGGTTCTAAAATAGCTCTGTTTATGGTATCATTAAGTGATGGAATTACCAAAAACAATTGACGTTCTGCTTGATGACCTCCGTGCCCTTTCACCAGATGGGGCAGAGTACTTACAGCTCCTTATAGAGGACCTGGAGTGTTTCAACCTATCAGAATATGAACCTCAACCAGAAAGGGCAAGACACAGTTTGCCTAAACTCGAGGATGACCAAGCTGAATTACAGAAGGAGATCGACCGCTCTATTCAAATAGGTATAAATAAAGATTCTATTCAAGCAATCCTCAAACAGATAGCAGCAAGTCTTAGCCAAAAGAATGTGACGCTCTGGGCTCTTCGTCCAGTATTTAGACATTTTGGTGCTCTGCCAGAAGATGATGTAAATGATGATACAGAAGATTCTCCCATTCGTTTTTATACGCCAAATCTGCTATTTGATCGTAGACAGCTGGATGAGTTTTTTAAGGCCTGTGGGCTCATTGAAGATACGAAAGGTGGTAGTGGAAGTCATACAAAATGGGTAGATGCCAACAGGGACACATTTGGAATTGGATCCTGGTCAAAGAAGTCATGGCTGAAAAATAACATTAAACTTATGTTACAAGCAGGATTTCCCATTGATAGAATCAAAACTGCTTGTGATAGCCTGGGGATTGACTTTACAGTCTTAAATGGGTAATTATTAACTACTATGAGCAACGATATTGTACAACCTGGAGCACCAAGTAACTTAGAACTCATCCGTGAGGCAGGGGCTACGGTTGACTGTAGAAGACAAACTGAGCTTGCTGAGCATCTAAGTCACCTTGTAAAACGTGCTTTGGCAAGAAATAAGGATCTTTGTCAGGCGGCTGCAGAAATTCTTGGCGATGAGCTTGAAAACCTGAGATCAGATACGAAAGGCCAAGTTGGTGAGATCCTTCCAGACTAAGCTTTTTATACTGTCTCAAGTGTCTCACCATTTAAGGCATCCGATAGGTTTCATACGAGCCTGCCTCACAATAGGTGGTTCGAGCTGATCCTTTTTGGTCACCAGTTATGGCTGTTCCTGAATAATCCACGCAATAGGCGGCGGGGACATAATCAAAGGCAGGGGTACCCCAATAAATCTTATGGGTTTCCGTAGGACCACCATAATTTGCCAATGGATAAAGCACGGGATCAACTCCAACAGAGTCATTGCTTAAGGCAAAGTACCCACAAGTAAGACCTAAAAAGTTATACTCACCAGACTGCATCTGTCCTTTACATTCGTCGATGCTGGCGGAAACACTATTATCAAAAACGATGTTGTTTTTTAGTTTAACAGCTCCCGATGGTGTCGAAGTACCTACATAGATGGCACTCCCATCTCCATTCCCATCTAGATCATTATCAGAAATATTGCTCGAAATGGTCGTGTTCACAATTTCAACACTTGAATTACTTTCTGTACCAAAATTCACACTTAATCCACCTCCATGATTTATGCTTTCATTTTCACTAATTGTGCTGTTAATGATCTCAACATTTATTTCATATTGGCCATCAGTTGAATCATAAATGGTCACACCTCCCGCAAAAAAAGAATTGTCTGATAGATTTCTACTTACCGTGGATTCAATTAGCTTGAAAGTGATGTCTCCATCATATGGAGTCCCAATGAAAATCCCCCCTCTTCCTGAAGCCCCATTTCCATTCAGGTTGATTGTGGAACGATATACTTCGGTATAACCTTGGTAGGCAACATATAGTGGATATGACGATGTCCCTGTGATTTCAACAGTATCCATGATCATAAGTCCTTGGTTGTA
>JBLIGW010000048.1:0-7954 GCA_047635955.1 Oceanicoccus sp. | reverse complement strand
CATCTTCATCGATCGAGCCATCTTGATCATTATCAATTCCATTGAAGCCATCTCCAATATCTTCGTCGATCAGTCCGTCTCCATCGTCATCAATTCCATTTTGTGCTTCTTCGTCATAAAGGCCATCAGCATCATTGTCTAAACCATCACCAGCTTCTACTGAGGCGGTCATTTCCAAAACCAACTCTTCAAGTAGGGAGCTAGAGTAGTGATAGAAAGCAATTTCTTCCCAAAGATTCAGGAATCGTTGGTAACTGGCAAAAGCCACACTATTGATAGTGGCTTCTTCCGTAACAAAGTCTCCAACAAAGACCTTTTCATCAAAAGTAGTGTAGAGCTCATCGCCATCATGATAAGCATGATTTTTTTCAAAGTACTGACCAAGTAGGTCATAACCGTCTTGTCCACCAAGTGGCGGAACAATGAGTCCATGCCAAACTTCAGTCTGAAGATTTTGAGCTTCAAGATTTGGGATAAAGTCCAAGGTGGATTCTTCAAGCACATAAGCCGGTTCTTCAAAGTCAGTGTAAGGTAGGGTAGACAAGAACCGATGTTCATTCTTGTTCACTACCGGAAGAGGTACGCCTTCACCAATTACCACAACTCCCATCAGTTGAGTGAGGTCGTCATCATTAGGATCACCTTCAAAATATAAACGCTCCAGCATCCGGTGGATTTCAGGAGTGGTGTCGTCCTCAGCTACAGTAATGATCAGTGATTTGGTCCAGGGCAGTGCTGACTGGACATCTTCGGAGTAGGTCTCAATTTTCTCAGAGAGCTTTGTATTACCTAAGAAGGAGAACTCGCCACTTCCACTAGTTCGAGCTTCCCATGTTGTTTCGTCTACTAAAATAGCCACCAATCCGTAGACGGTGTCTACCGCTCCTACGTTTCTTATCTCTGCTAAACCACCTCCTGGTCTGGTCACACTAGCCTCAATAGCCTGAACCATAGGCCCAATAGGCATCATGGTTGCAAAAAGACTGATTAAAACGGGTATGACAATGCTTCTTTTCAGGAGAAGCGAGGAGTGGAGTGGCATAAGCCAATTTTAGCAAAAATTGTCTACAAAGCAGAAGCGCTTCCTCTGATATAGGCAGCTTTGAATTGACAGCTCAGAGAAAGGTATTCAAGTCACAAAAAAAGAGCCCTCTCACAATGAGAGGGCTCGAGGGAAGAGAGTCTTAACGAATCACGTAGTAGTAACATTCATCACCACTGGCGCCTGTACATGTGGCCGTTGGTGACTGACTGGCTGAGGTCGCAGTAGAGTTCATGGCTTGAGTACCATAAACACTTTTAGCTGAGTTCTTAATGGTGTGTGTTTCTAGTTGAGCCATAAGGAAGAATCCATCACTAGTTACTTCGTAGGCATATCCAGTACATGAAGTACTACCAGGTTTTGTGGCAGGATCTTCAGGAACACTTGTGAGGTAGCTTCCCGTAAGGTCAGTAGCAATGTCAGTCACACAGCTACCTGTAGTTGGGTAAGCACCTTGAGAGTCATAGTACAATTCAAGACCTGTAGCAATTTGTTGTAGATCAGCTAATCGAGCAGCATCTCTGGCTTTGGCAGGCGCTCCAACAATTCGTGGAACGAGTGCTACCGCGAGAACACCAATAATGGTAATCACGATCAATAGTTCAATAAGGGTAAAGCCTTTTCGTAGTTTTGGTAACTGCATTTGGGAGTGGGTAAATGGCGTATTGGGCAAAGTATACCTTTATGAAATCTGAGTGTGCAAGTAAATACTAAAAAACCTTTTGTTTAAGTTTTTCTAAAGTGCTCCACTTAAATCACTAAGTGCCATAATTGGCTGCATAATAGCGGCAACGATAAATCCAACTCCTGCTCCCATAACTACGAGAATAACAGGTTCCATTAGCTTTGATAGTGACGAAACCGCTGTATCAACTTCATCTTCATAATAGTCAGCAATCTTTGTAGATACTTCCGTAAGATTAGAAGTTTGTTCACCAATGGTGATCATTGAGGCAACCATAGGGGGGAAAAGAAATTCATTATTGGTAAGATTTTCTCCAAGAGGAATACCTTGAGCTACATCTTGCGAAGCAAACTCAATACGTCGTTTGTAGACATGGTTTCCTACCGCAGCAGCATTGATCTCCAAAGCTTTAACAATAGGGATGCCCGCGTCCATCAAGCTGGCTAGCATTCTTGCAAAACGAGAAATCATTAGTTTACGAACCAGTGTTCCAAAAATAGGCATGTAGAGCAGTGCGTAATCAATCCCGTATTGAACTTGGGGGTAACGCTTAGCAAACTTAAGTCCTAGGACAAGCAGAACCGCTCCAGCAAGTACCAAGCCCCAAGAGTTTTGTGCCCAGTCTGAGAGTCCAATAAGAACTTCAGTGGTTTTAGGTAGCTCTTGTCCTCCTTGATTGAATAGCCCCTCCAGTTTAGGGACAACCATCGTCAGCATGATAAACAGAGCAATCATCATGATTGTCACAATCGCAATAGGGTAGATCATGGCCCCTTTTACTTTGGCAACAATTTTCGCACTTTTTTCAGCTTGTTTTGCGATGTCTTTTAAAATTTCATTAAGATTCCCTGAAGCTTCACCACTGGCAATCATTCCACGTTCTGCATCTGTAAATGCTTTAGGATACGCGGCCATAGTTTTTGCAAAAGTGGTCCCTTCCTCCATTTTTTTTGCCATGTCTCGAATCACTATTTTTAGGTAGGGATTCTTTGTTTGATCAGACAAAACATAAAGAGATCGGATGATAGGAACACCCGCATTAATCATTACTGAAAGTAGTTGGAAAAAAGTCACTTTTTCTTGCAACTTCACTCCACCCATTTTCGCTAATGATTCATTTATCTTAACTAGAATACTACGGTTGTCATGGGCTTTGTCTATGTCTACACGTCGAAGCTCCTCGATACGATCCATGTCTTCACGGGAAAGTCCGATGTCTAGTGTTACGGGTTCGTTATTCGTGTTTGCCATACGATTTTATAGATTAAGCCGAGTCAGGTCTTGCCACTGCATACACTTCTTCTAGGGAAGTGATTCCTTGCAGCGCTTTGAGTAGTCCAGCTTGTTCAAGGCTAACCATTCCAGATTTCAAGGCAGCATCTTCAATTTCCATTGTGGATGCGTTTTTGAGAATCATGGTTCGGATGTCATTACTCATTTTCATAACTTCAAATAGTCCAACTCGTCCGTAGTAACCAGCTCCATTACAAGTTTGGCAGGCCACGGCTCCTTCAGCTGTTTTTCCTGGTGAATAAAACTGAAGCCCTTGGACTAAAGCAGCATCAACAGGTTCATCAGAGTGTACTTTTCCTAGTGCAGTTCGTACCATTGTCATTGTTGACTCATCTACTTGTGCCAATTGTCGACAGTCTGGACATAGTTTTCGCACTAGTCGTTGCGCAATAACGGCATTCATTGTTGCAGTAATCAAGAAAGGAGGAACTCCCATATTGATGATTCGAGTTAGTGTTTCAACAGCACTATTCGTATGAATGGTAGAGAGTACTAGGTGACCTGTAAGTGAGGCTTCAATAGCTACATCTACGGTTTCTCTATCACGGATTTCCCCCACCATTATGATGTCGGGATCTTGTCGAAGCGCGGTTCTTAGTCCCATCGCAAAGGTGTAATCAATGTCAGGGTGAACCTGAGACTGATTGAGCCCATCCATTTGGATTTCTACCGGATCTTCAATAGTCATGATGTTTACTTCAGGTCGATTCAAAATCGTGAGTCCAGAGTAAAGAGTAGTGGTCTTACCTGAACCAGTTGGTCCTGAGGTAAGAATAATTCCATTAGGAAGCTTAAGCGCTTCGTGTAGGTATTTAAGAGCATTTCCGGAAATCCCCAACTCTTCAAAACTTGGAATCTTTCGGGATTGATCTTGTATACGCATTACAATCTTTTCACCATTTACCGTTGGAAGTGAAGAAACACGAAGATCAAGTTCGCGTCCATCAGCAGTAGTTACTTGTGCACGTCCATCTTGTGGGATCCGTTGTTCATCAATTTTTAGATTAGCCATAATCTTAATACGAGAAACCACAGCAGGGTGAATGTTTGGTGGGTATTCAACGACTCGTCTAAGCACTCCATCAATACGGTACCGAATTTGAATAGTATTTTTCAAAGGTTCGATGTGTATATCTGAAGCACGGGTATCAATGGCGTAAGAAACGGCATTCATAACCAGTTGAGGGATATTACCTCCTACGATTGCATCCTGTAATTGTTGTAGTTTTACTTCCATTATATTACGTCAAAATAAGCATTAATATCCATTGTTGCGGAGTAGGTTCCTCCATATTCAGCAGGGTAGCCAAGGGTCAATTCTTCTACGGTCATAAGTCGGACTTCACCTTCCAAAGAACCTGAAGTTTCTATAAATTCAAGGAATTTTGTGAGGTTCTTTTTAGAGCTTTCTAAGTTGAGGCTTACAGGTACATAGTTGTATTGACCTTCTTCATTATTTTCATAGCTTCTGTAGCTAATACTATTAATAAAGAAAGGATTACTGTTGAAGTTGTTCTTTGTAGCAAAGTCATCAAACAAACGAGTGAGGTTGGTTAGGTCCTCTTCTGAAGGAAAGACTAGAGAAAGCTCTTGAGTCGAACTCTCACGTTCGTCCGCCACTTCCAGTTTGATTCCTTGATAATCTTCAATTAGCGTGGCTTTTTGAATAGCCAAGGTATTAACTTGAGTGTTTAGGGTGTTTGCATTTATTTTATTGGTTTGCATGACACTAAATTGCCACCCACCAAGCCCAAGGGCAGTGAGTAAGATAACAAGACCAGCAATGAATTTATTTCGATTATTCATTTTCAAGTTCTAAAGAAATACGGAAACTACCAGTGTAATCATCGGTTCCAATGTTTTTGTTATAACTTCGTTCTTCAACATTATAAAAACTAGAAGATGATTCCAGCATGTCTATATAATTGGAGACTAAAGTGAAGTTTTTTGTGTCATCAGTCGTAGTGCTTCCAGAAATAGAGATACTATCCATTTCGAACTTGATATCGCTAATAAGTAGACTCCCTGGGAATTCAGTATTGAATAAAGGGTCAACTTTTTTAGTTAGAGTTTCAATCTCATTGAAGTAACTTGACCAGTCAATTCGAGAGTTTCGAATACTTCCAATCACAGCTTGTTTACTTTTGTTCAAGGCTGAGTAGTTGTTCAGTAGATCCTCAATCACTTCATCGTCTAGTTCTTCTAGGTTTACGCCTGCAAGACTTGAGCGAAAGTCATCATTTTGAATCAGACTTCGAGTCGTATCAAGATCATCAATGTCTTGAATGAGGCTGCCCGTATCAACTTCACCGCTACGTGCTTCTAGTGAAGCAATGAGCTCACCAATTAAAACCGTTGCAGCAATTTTTTCATCTGGCATTACGTTTACTACGATTGTCTCTTGAATTTGAAGCAGGGTTTGAGCCACCTCAAGTTCATTCTCTTCGGCCGCTTCAGAGTATTCTTCCTGCTTATTGCTTGAATTAACAGAAGATTTAGACTGAGTCAGATTGTAGAGGTAAGAATCCGCTGTACTTGAGAACTGATCTAGTAAAAGCACGGCAGTGAGATGTTTTTGAACATGTATCTCAGCTTGGACATCACTCAGCTCAGTTCCAGCAATTTCAAGTTTTTGTGCTGAATTTGTTCCAAATAGTGAAAAATCCACACTATTTTGAGTGTAGAAGAATCCACCAATCATTATGGCTACGAGCATCGAGACTTTCAGGAGTAGAGGTCCCGCTTGGAGCGAACCTTTTGACTTGGTTTTTAGTTTTGCTTTGATGCTTTTCAGACTTGGTTTCTTACTGAAAACAGATTTCTTTTCTTTCTCTTCTCGTTTGTTTACCGTTTCCATCATGTTTGAAGACTGCATAACTTTGTCGTCTCCAAAGAGTTGAGTAAACACATTTTCTTCAGATTTAACCTGAGGCATTTTGTTTGCAACGGCAGGCGTCACAGGGGTTGGTCCAGCCACAACCCCAATCTGAGGCATTTTAGGTGCTTCATTATTGTTTTCGGGTTGAGCCGGCGTGGAATGGAGGTCTTCCGCCATACGTATTTGTATTTATTAATCTTATAAGTATAGCAGAAAATGGGTTTTTACTCAAGGGGTGAGAGGCTTAAATTAACTAGATACATACCTCACCTTGATTTATCGAAATAACAGGGCTTGAAAGTTCAACCTTCTCTTTAATTTTTTCCATTTTATAAATGTAGCTGCTTGCTTGGATAATGTTTAATGAATTTTGACCAATATCTTGGAATACAGCCAGTGATCCAGATCCACAAGCAGTTTCATAGACTTTACTTTCTGTTGATCTAACATAGATTAATGGACGAATATCTACTCCTGTTGGAACGATTTTATAGAGAATATATCCAATAGCCTCAACTTCATTTAATTGGTTTTTATATTGAATTAATAACTCTACCATTTGTTCATTTTGTTGAGTCTTGTTTGTGAATTCTTTGACTTGAGTGACAAGGTGCGTGATCCCAGGCATTTGAACAATACAGATCTCCTCTTCCTTTTTGAGCTTGCCAGGATCTAAAACAACTCTGACATTTTCACCTTCAATTAAAACTTTAGTGAGTTCATTTGTCCCTGAGCATTCAATTTGAAGTGTCTTTTGCGGATTTTCCTTGCTTAATCGCATAGCTAAACATCGTATAGCGTTTACACAATATTCTCCGCCCATCATGTGTAATCGGCCGTTTGCCTCTGGGCTAGTCTCTGGTTCTATGAATCCAACTTGCTCACACTGCAATTGCTTCAGTTGCATGATTTTTTTTGCAATTGAGGGGTAGTTTTCCCTAGAGATTGAAGCGCTTCGATTCTCAATCAAAATAGTTTCATTTCCACCTGGGGAGTATTTATAGAAAGTATATTTTTTCATGATTTTTTATTGGTTAAGATCTCATCTTTTATAGATTTTTTTGCTTTGATACAAGCGTTATTAGTTTCTTCATTTGGAACGGGTGGGAGGTAAGGAGGGGGAAATCCAAATTCATCTTTAGTAAAAGCTTGAATGCGTAAGGCTCTTGTTCGAAAAGCCCTTGTTGTAAAATCAAGTTCTTCTGATGGGGTATTGCTATCGATGTAGGAACGTACTTGGTAATAAATTTCTTCACCTTTTCCACCAATCATCATAAGTGCCAGCGGAGTGTTGCTAGTTCCTTAATGAAGATAAAATATTGTAGTAAGTCTGGAGGTAAAACTTTTTCTAGAAATGATCTACATTGATTAACAATCTTTTTACGATTCATTAGTGCAGAATCTCTATCAAGTTGATTGGCTGTGATTACTGACTCTGCAGCTGAATAAATTAATACGGTTGGTAAGCTTTGGAATCCATTTCTTTTTAAGTTTTTAATTATTCTTACTGCTGAGATTAGATAGGCAAGAGTTCTGTCTGAAACACCTTTGTCATCTACTCCCATACCAATACGAATCTCCATTTTCTTAAGAGAGTCTGGGTAAATTGAGGTTCTGACCCCAAGTCGAATTAAAGATTCAATCCCTTCGGCAGCAAGACGACTTAGCTCAGTTTCATTTAGAAAGGCATCAATAAGGGAGGAAAGTCGTACTTCAAAGTATTCCCACCATTTCAGAAGCAATTAGCTCAGGAACACCTGTTCTGCTTTGTATGAGTTCTAATGGCTGAAGGTTGTTAAAGTTGTTTCCTTTTTGACGATACACTCCCATTTTGCTTCGCATCAATTGTTTTCTGAGGTCTTTCCCTATGCCTCCTATTTTGTTTTTAAGTCGATATTGAAGCTCTTCTAAATTGGAATCTAGAGTGGGATAAGCATTGGTTTTTTCTAGTGATAAATTCATATTATTTTGGGTAATAAAAAACCACGCATTTGCGGGGTGGAGGTTTTAAAAGTTTCACTTGGCGTCAATGTAGGTGCCCAAGCAGTGATAAATA
>JBLIGW010000047.1:0-8072 GCA_047635955.1 Oceanicoccus sp. | reverse complement strand
GAAGAAGAAATAGCAGTAGAAGAACCTGTAATTGCCCCTATCATTATAGAGCCAATCTACATTGCTCCCGTTTACGTTCCCGTAGAAGTAATCATTGGACCTGAAGTCATTGAACCAATCCTTCCAGAAGAAGAAGCTACTGAAGCTGGACTAACGATTGAAGAATTCCTTGACGCTCAAGGAGAATCTTTATCTGAACTGAAACCGGTAATGAATCCAAAACAAACCATTAAAAACTTCCAATTTTTCCAAGAAAACAAGCTACTTTCAGATGAAATAATTAAAGCTATGCCTTCTGAAGATCAAGACAAGGACAACGATGGGGTGAATGATCTACTTGAATTCATACTCGGACTTGATCCAGAAAGTGATGATTCAGATAGCGATGGAATTTCTGACCTAGAAGAACTTGAGCAAGGACTCAATCCTGCGGCTTGGGATTCTGATGGAGATAAAATTCCAGATGCAATCGATGACAAACCACTTGAATACAATCCTGCCATAATTCTCGGTCCGATTGAAAGCAATATTGATACCGATAAAGATGGACTCACTGATGTCCAAGAAGAACGTGATGGAACCGATCCACAAGTTGCTGATTCTGATGGAGATGGAATCACAGATGGCGAAGAAATTCTCAACTACGGTACTGACCCGAATACAGTAACTAGCATTGAAGAGCTTTACACCCCTGCAATCACTGAAGGATCTCAACAAGTTCACACTTCAGGAAGCAGTTCACTCATGTTGAAAGGTGAACCTGAAGAAGAACTAAGTCTTTACATGATTGATGAGAACGGAGACCTGGTAAAACTAGGAACGGCAGAAATTGATGAATTTGGTAAAGGGATCGTTCATATTGAAAATCTTGAAGCGGGTGAACACGAAATTTTCGTAGGAACCATGGAAGACGGGAAACTAAGTTCTTTCTCACCCTCACAAACACTCAAGGTAAGTGCTGAACAAGCCCCACAGTTTGAAGGTCTTAACCTTCGAATGGCAAGCACTATAAACCATGCACGAGCAGAACAAGGTTACTTCGAACTAGTACTTCCTGAATCTGACAGACAAATTGAAATTGTTTATCATTTCCAAAGTGCCGTTCTATCTCAAACTCTAATTGCAGATGCAAGCGGACAAACCGTTGCACTCGCACCAAGCGAACTACTAGAACCCGGGAATCACAGACTAACAATTGCCGCTATTGATCCAGAAACTAATGAACGAAGTGAATCAATTCAAATTGAATTTGCCGTTGACGCCACTACTACCGCCTTTGTTTCAGGACAAGTAAGCGAAGGAGCTAATCCTTGGGCAATGGTTGGAGGCGCTGCCGCTTTCCTTGCTGGACTCGGTGCACTCGCTGCATTCCTGAAAAAACGTAAAACCGCTTAGCTTGAAAAAACGAACCCGCATTGTCGCAACACTCGGTCCTGTGACTGAGGACAAAAAACAAATCAAAGCATTGGTTGAGGCTGGCATGAACATTGCCCGTCTCAACTTTTCGCACGGTAGCTATGAACAATACCTAAAGATCACAAAAAACATTCGTGCAGCTGAAAAAGCTACAGGAAAAATTGTGAGTATCATGCAAGACTTACAAGGTCCGAAGATACGTATTGGAAAACTGCCTCATGGACACATCGACGTTAAGAGAGGAGAAGAACTCACTTTCTCACCGAACACAAGTGATCAAAATTGTATTCACATTCCCTACAGAGCACTTTCTAAAGTAGTAAAAGTAGGTGAACGTCTTTTGATTGAAGACGGAATGATTCGAACCAAGGTTACAAAAGTTAATGGAAACAAAGTGACAGTTAAGGTTCAAGTCGGTGGAGTCATAAAAGATTGTAAGGGTGTAAACATTCCTGACTCAACAATGCCAGCCTCTGCCACACTTACAAGCAAAGACAAAAAAGACCTCGCCTACGGCGTGAACAAACTCAAAGTAGATGCCATTGCCATTTCTTTTGTAGAAACCGCGCAAGACATACACAACGTACGCAAAGAAATCAGAAAACACACCAAACGTGAGATTCTGATCATTGCCAAAATTGAAAGGAAAGACGCACTTAAAAACCTTGAAGCCATTATTGAGGCTACAGACGGAGTGATGGTTGCCCGAGGTGATCTTGGTATCGAAACCAAAGCGGAACGAGTGCCTATCATTCAAAAACGTATAGTTCGACTCGCACGGACTGCAGGAAAACCTGTAATCATCGCGACTCAAATGCTACAATCCATGGTGAAAAATCCACTCGCTACTCGAGCAGAAGTAAGTGACGCGGCTAACGCAGTTTTTGATCTTGCTGATGCTTTTATGCTTTCTAATGAAACCGCAGTGGGAGCTTTCCCGATCCAAGCTGTGAAAACATTAGCAACCGTAGCTTATGAAACGGAAGCTGCAATGGCACAACACCAAGAACTATACCCAGTTCCTGTAGAGGACAGTAATGGTTTAATTGAAGATGAATCTATTGCCCTCAACGCATGTTACCTTTCAGACGACGTAGACGCTAAAGCTCTGATTATAATGACTAAAAAGGGACACACTGCTCAAACGGTGATTAAACATCGACCGATGGCACCTATTGTCATAGTAACCAATGACGCCAGCATGGCTAGAAAAATAAATTTCATGTGGGGCGCTAATGACATTGTTCTGATAAAAGGAAATTTAAGTTCAGAAGATATAAAAAAACAACTCAAAAAGAAAAAAATCATCAAAGGCCCTGGAGATGTAGTAATTGTGAAACTTTCAAATAAAAAAAGATCTTTGGTCGTGATGAGTGTATAATGAGTGCCTATGCGCATTTTAGGAATTGACCCCGGATACGGAACCATTGGTTTTGCCATACTTGATATTCATCAAGGCAAACGGACTTTAGTGGACGTTGGAGTGATCACAACCAAACCAGGAACCGAGTTTATTTTGCGATTAAAAGAAATTTACGAGGACATGAAAGCCTTGATTGAAGAATATCAGCCTGAACAAGTGGCCATTGAGCAAGTCTTTTTTTCCAAGAATGTTAGCACCGCAATTCAGGTTTCAGAAGCCAAAGGAGTCATACTTTTAACCGTTGCGCAGGCCGGCCTTCCCTACAAGGAATACTCCCCTAGCCAGATGAAAGCAGCCATTTCTGGCAATGGAAACGCGGACAAAGCAGCCATACAAAAAATGGTTATGCTTGAGCTAGGACTCTCCTCTCCTCCAAAACCAGACGACGCCGCCGATGCGCTAAGCCTTGCCCTGACTCTGAGCTTTGAATTAAGATGAGCCTAATCTAGCCACGCAAAATGAATTCATCAAAATTTCTAGTTAACTTAAGTGTCATCTCTTTAAGTGTTGCAATTATTGGAACCACGCTCTGGCTTGGTTTTCAAGCTTCTAGTGATTTTCTAACTGTCAGCGTACTTGATATTGAAAAACTTCCAGGAGTAGAAGAAATAACAAGCACCGTTAATTATGAAAACTACCTCGCTGAAGGTGACGCACTTTATCTTACTGGTTATTACACCTTAGCAGGCTCTAAATATGCTCTGGCTATCAATATTCATCCCGACAACCCTATCGCCTATGACAAGCTAGGGAAAACCTATCTTCAACTAAGTGAATACCCAAAAGCAGTAGAAAACTTTGCTCGTGCCTCAAACTTAGCACCAAACACAATTAGCTATTCCGTAAATTATGGGAAAAGTCTTATTCGTATTAAAGAATTTGATCAAGCCTTCGATAAGTTTCAAAGCCTAAGCAGTCAAAGTCGAGACGTACTTTTTTACCGAAGCCTTTTAAGTGCTTACCGAGGAAGTTACGAGTCAGCTAAGGCTGAGATTCAAGAAGCCGCTAATTATGGTGGTGAAATTGATCCCGCTCATCTTCAGGCAGTAAATATTGCTTTTCAAAGTTTTGACGCTCAACAAGAGGGACAAGACACTTACCTAGAAGCATTGCTCACCAAAGCAATGGTAGATGCAGAAGAGTTCCATTTGGCTGAAGCAATGGCTCTCAAGATACTCAATACACAAAGTGATTACCGCGATGTATGGACCCTACTGGGCTACTCTCAGTTAAAAATGGAAAACTACGAAGAAGCCAAACAATCCCTAGACCAAGCTGTTAAAATCGACTCAATCAAACCTGAAATTCACTATTTCTTGGGGCTGGCTCATTATTTTCTAGAAGAATATGAAGATGCCGTTTCCAGATTTGAACTGGCACTACTTTATGGATTTGATCCTGAAAACGAAGCTTACCGGAAAATTGCAGAAAGCCACCTCTTCTTAGATCGTTACGAAGAATCCCTCGCTGCTTATGAATATTTAGTTAAAATTGAACACGCCAGTGTCGATGATTTTGTTCGACCACTATGGCTCGCCATTGAAATGGTCCAAGACCTCGATAGAGCACTCACTCTTGCTCAAGAATCAGTGACTTACTTCCCTTCTGAGGCAATGAGTCACAATTTATTGGCCTGGGTATACATTGAACAAGGTCAATTAGAACTAGCCGATGCTGAGATCACAACGGCCTTTCAAATTGAACCTGGAATGGCAGAAGCCCATTACAACGCAGGTATGCTTCGAGAAAAACAAGACAACATTGAAGGCGCCATTTGGGAGTATAAAAAAGCCTATGAACTCGCTGAAGCTGGAAGTGGTGTGAGTGAAAAAGCATCAGACAAATACAATACTCTTGTTACACAAACTGAGGAATGACTTTAGCCCTTGCCATTGTTTTAGGACTGATTTTCGGAAGCTTTTTGAGCATGCTCATTCCACGACTTCACAATGAAGAAAAAGGAATTGTAAAAGGACGATCACACTGCCCAAAATGCAAAAAAACGCTCACTGTTTTTGAGCTTATACCGGTACTCAGCTACGTAATCCAAGGAGGGAAATGTAAACATTGCAAAAAACCAATTGCAGCGTGGTACCCCGTTATTGAACTCAGCACTGCCCTCACCTTTCTATGGATGGCCATTCGCTTTGAAGCCCCTTGGGAAGCAGGACTCTGGGCCCTACTTATGTGGGTTATGCTCTACATCTTTTTTTACGATTTACGATACAAAGAGATTCACGACATCGTAATGATTCCAGGAATCCTGACTGCCTTTGCTTTCAGTTTTTTTATTGGCGACCCACTCAGCAGCCTCATTGGAGGTGCAATCGGACTTTTATTCTTCGGAACTCAATATGTAATTTCAAAAGGAAAATGGCTGGGATCAGGTGATCTACTCATTGGCGCTTTCATGGGACTAATGCTCGGATGGCAACTAACGCTCGTTGCTCTCTTTGCCGGATACGTGATTGGCTCCATTATTGGAGTTGGACTCCTAGCTACAAAGAAAGCCAATGGAAACACTCAACTGCCCTTAGGGCCTTTTCTCGTAATGGGAAGCATGATAGCGTTTGCTTGGGGAGACTTGATTATTAACTGGTACCTAGGACTATGAAGATTGTGATTTTAGCTGGTGGAGCCGGAACTCGGCTCTGGCCAATGAGTACAGACAAACAACCTAAACAATTTCAAAAACTTGTTTCTGCTAGAACCATGATTCAAGAAACTTTTGATCGAGTAAATTTTGTGGACCCTAAAGATATTTACGTAAGCACTAATGCCAAATACGTAGAACTAGTAAAAGAACAATTACCTGAAATCCCTGAAGAAAATATTATTGGAGAACCCAGTCGTCAAGATAGCGGCCCTTGCATGGGTCTTGTCGCGGCACTCATCGCAAAAAAAGACCCTGAAGCCGTGATCGCTATGATCTCTTCAGATCATCTGGTCCAAGATGTAAAGGAATTCCAACACAAGCTAAAAGTAACTGCTGAAATTGCAAAAAGAGACAAAACTCTGAACATAATTGAAGTGAAAGCAAAAAGCCCGAATGTAAACTTGGGATACGTTCAAATTGGTAAACAACTCACGGTTGAAGACGGTGTAGAAGTTTATGAGTTTAAAGACTTTAAAGAAAAACCAGATCTAGAAACCGCGAAACGCTTTGTGGCCTCTCACAGCTATCTCTGGAACACTGGTTATTATGTCTGGCGTGCTGATGTAATTTTAGAAGCTTTCAAAGCGCACATGCCACAAACTTACGAACAGCTCATGGCCATTCAAGCCGGAGGAGACATCAATGAACTTTATCCAAAATGTGAAAAAATATCTGTTGATTACGGAATCATGGAGAAAGTGGATCCTGCTCAAGTTAGAATCATCCCTGCTGACCTCGGCTGGAGTGACATTGGAACCTGGGCCTCACTTCATGAAGAACTAGTCACAGAACCTAAAGGAAGCCTCATCAAAGGGAACGTTTTTGCCTTCGAATGTGAAGGCTGCGTGATCTACAATGAAACGGATACACCACTGAATGTTTTTGGTCTCACGGGAATGGTAGTGGTTCAAACCAAAGACCAAACCTTCAGCTGCCCCTTAGACAAAAGTCACGAACTTAAAAAAATGCTCAATGCAAAATCAAACACCAATTAAAGAAGTCCCAAAGCCTTGGGGGAAAGAAATCTGGTTTGCGGACCAACCTGCTTTTGTAGGGAAAATTCTTTTCATAAAGAAAGGTCACCGCTACTCACTGCAATACCACGAACAAAAAGTTGAAACTCAATACGTGATCAAAGGAATTTGCAAATTCATCATTGGTCCCGACGAAGACAATCTAGAAGAAATAATCCTCAAACCTGGAGACAAGCTTGATGTTTACCCAGGAATGATTCACCGAGCGGAAGCCATCGAAGACGTAGAAATCGTAGAAGTTTCCAGCAATGATCTCAATGACGTAGTAAAACTCGCCGACGACTACGGTCGCAGTGGAAAAGGAAATGATTTAGAAAAAGATGCGGAGTTAGCTGAAGACTAAAGCTCCTTATTGATTCAAACCTGTAAATCTGCTATAATTAGTAGATTTTTAAAGTGGAAAAATGAGTCAAAATCCTAACATTCCTTACGATCCAGATGAGCCCTTGTTTGATCTTGATTTAAGTAAGCATGACTCAATAGCAGGTCCTGACTTCATAGGAGAGTTAAGAGCAGCTATGCATAAAAGAACCCGCAAGGCTTATGAAAAAGACACAAGCTTAAGAGCTGATTTAAAGAGCTTCGCCGCCTTATATCCTGAGAAGGTAAAGGGTAGAATCCCTGAAAACTTCACCGAAATATTCACGGAGACCCCTCCATTAGACTCTTCTGATTTAAGCCATAGAATACGTTCTATTTTCTTTGTTAATGAAAGCCCAAACGCTGACTCTATTGACGAACACTTTAAAAAAGAAGAACACACTAAATACCTTAGTTATTTAATAGAAAAGGCAAAAAAGATGGGGATTCCTATTGATGGAGCTAAAAATTCTCGAAACCTTATTAGTCTAGCCTTTAAGGTTAAAAACAAACGAGACCTGTACAAAGTAAAATTATTAATGGAGATGAATCATGGCCTTCCAAATGAACTAATCGTTTTAGACCATTATGAGGATCTAGAAGTTTTAGAGTGGCTAAGCCGACATGCCCCTTACCTCACAAGTGATTCTGATCAATTTTATGTGAGTGACTATTATTCATTTTTAAACAAACATGATTCTCCACGAATTAAAACAAAACTACTCACAGCAAATGAAAAGTTGAAAAACCTTTATACACAAACAAAATTAGGTTCACTTGTGAAAAGAGAATACCAAAGAGCTGGCATCCCAGAAATTTATTCTGGCTTCGCTTCAGGTGAAACTTTCCTTGATTGTGTATTAGAAACCTCAGAAAAGGAATTGAAACAGACTTTCGAGCTAATGGATAAAATAGAGAAAGAAACCTCTCTTAAATTCACAAAGGTAAGTATTGATGAGTTTTTCCTAATGAATCGTTTAATCCATGACCACCCACAAGTTTTTGAAATTGATGAGTGGTCTATGTCTGATCATTATGGATACAATCACCCAATGCCCCTCATTCTAATAGAGGCGTATAGATTGGATGGGAAATCATACATATCTCCTACACGTGGGATGATGAACCCACACAGCTACTTGACTGAATATTGTCCTGAATTAAGTGAATTACACCACACCCT
>JBLIGW010000046.1:0-8682 GCA_047635955.1 Oceanicoccus sp. | reverse complement strand
TTCCTGCAGCTGCTTCAATGTGATTGAGGTCCAAAATAGCATGTGAGTCATCACTTTGATGAGCTTGCATTTCTGCGAGACCAATCTCTTCTCCAGCACAAATCATTCCAAAACTGTCTTCTCCACGAATGTTCCCCTCTTTCATTTCTACGGTTTCATTTCCATGCCATTGAACGACTGAACCAGGCAAGGCAACAGCTACCTGCATGTCCTCTTTCAGATTGGATCCTCCACAAACAATTTGGTGAGTTTTTTCACCACAATCGACTTGAACAAGACGTAGCTTGTCTGCGCCAGGATGTTTTTTTAGCGTTTTTATTTTTCCCAGAACCATTTTTTCGAAAGTCTTTGCTACATCAATAATTTCCTCCACTTCAGCAGTGTGCTTTGTAATGAGATCGCTCATTTCCTCCGGCGATATATCGCTAGGGAGTTTTACGAAATCTTGAATCCAGTCGAGAGAAATTTTCATCTAAAATTGTTGATTTATTCTTAGGTCACCATTGGTTAGAAATCGAATGTCATGAATTGCATGACGCATCATTGTGAGACGAGTGAGTCCAAATCCAAAGGCCCATCCTTGATATTCATCAGGGTCTATACCTCCAGCTCGGAGTACATTGGGGTGAACCATTCCACAGCCCATGAATTCGATCCAACCGGTTTGTTTACAAGTTTTACATCCTTTTCCTGAACAAAAAACACAAGACATATCAAGTTCGAGTCCTGGTTCTACAAAAGGAAAATATCCTGGTCGAAAACGTACTTTCATTTCTTTTCGAAATAGTCGGCCCAAAAATTCTTGCATCGCTCCTTTGAGATGAGCAATAGAGATATCTTTGTCAATTAAGAGTCCTTCTACTTGGTCAAATGTGTGTTCATGCGAAGCATCGAGAGCTTCATTTCTAAATACACGTCCTGGAACAATAATTCGCAGGGGTGCTCCATGTTTAAGCATGGTTCGTACTTGATTGGGAGAGGTTTGAGTTCTAAGGACTAATCGCCCTTCATCTCCATGTTCTTCTTTGTCTATAAAGAAAGTGTCCTGCATGTCTCGAGCCGGATGATAGGCGGGTACATTGAGGGCTTCAAAGTTGAAGTACTCACTTTCGATTTCAGGTCCATCAACAATGCTGAACCCCATTTGTTGAAAAATCTTTTCTACTTCTTCTTGAGTTTGAGAAAGTGGGTGAATGGATCCACGAGTTCTTCGTTTTCCTGGTGCCGTTAAATCTATCCAGTCATTGGCGAGCTGGGCATCAATGGCTTCACGAGAAATTGCTTTTCCACGCGCTAAAATAACAAGTGCGAGTTCTTTCTTGAGTTCATTTACGGCTTTACCAAAACTTTTCTTTTCCTCGAGTGGGAGGTCTTTAACCCCCTTGAGTAGGCCGGTGACTTGTCCTTTTTTACCAAGGTACTCACGTTCCACTTCTTTAAGAGCTTCCGCTGTTTGTGCGGATTCAATTGCGCTGAGGGCAGCGCTACGAATTTGGTCGATGTCAGTGCTCATAGTTGGCCGCATTGTAGCTCTTTATCTGTAATCTTTCAAAACTTTGTAGCCTTAATTCTGGTGTTTTAACATCGGATGGCCCCTTTTAGAGCTGTTGCATATTTTTTGCGAAGTTCTAAAGAGAGATTTGGATCCTCTAGGGCACTCTCCATTTTTTCGCGGATTTCTATTTTTTTAGCTACTTCTTGAATGGCTTCTCCATGAGCAGCCTCTTCTTCAGTAGTGCTCTTTTGAGTGTCTGTACAGTTGATCGCCATCTTCTAGGTTTTATGTGTTGTGGTAGCTGACCTTAACGATATTTCTCAATTTTAGTCAAACAAAAAACCTACCGATTAGGGCAGGGCTTTTGATTCAAAACGAGTGTCGGACTTACCGAACCGCGTCTTTCAAAGTCTTTCCGGCTTTGAACGCAGGGAGGTTCATTGCAGGAATTTGAATTTTTTCAGAAGTGTTGCGAGGGTTTACACCGGTACGAGCAGCACGTTTAGAAACACGGAATGTTCCAAAACCTGTGATAGTAACGCTGTTTCCTTTCGCGAGTTCAGCTGTAATAGCTTCGAGCATAGCATCGATAGCAATTCCAGCGTCTTTTTTTGTGAGTTGAGCTGCTTGAGCTGCAATCGTAATAAGATCGCTCTTAGTCATAATGACGTGGGGTTAATAGAATGACGGCCCCTAATTTAATGGGCTAGACACTGACTGGACAAGGATAATTAAGCCTTTGAGCTTGCCATGATTGGTGCTTGAGGTTCTGGCTAGTTAAAAATTTAAAGTGTAAATAAATTGACAAACCCTTCTCATACTTTCTATGGTAGTCGGGAACTTTAATTGCCAAACATGCCAGTAAAAAATCTTGTGATCGTAGAGTCTCCAGGGAAAATCAAAACAATTTCCAAATTTTTAGGAAAGGATTATAAGGTGATGGCCTCGATGGGGCACGTCCGTGATCTGCCGAAATCAAAGATGGGAGTGGATATGGAAAATAATTTTGAGCCGCAGTATGAAGTTTCAAAAGATAAGAAAAAAGTGATCACAGGCTTAAAGGGTCAAGTCGGAAAAGATACAACCGTTTGGATCGCAACGGATGAAGACCGAGAAGGAGAAGCGATCGGGTGGCATTTGACTCAAGCGCTTAAGCTTAAGAAAGATGCGGATATTAAGAGAATTGTTTTTCACGAAATTACAAAAACTGCGATTCAAGAAGCGGTGGCCAATCCAAGAACGATTGATATGGACAAGGTAAACGCGCAACAAGCTCGTCGAGTTCTTGATCGTTTGGTTGGGTACACACTTTCACCTTTGCTTTGGAAGAAGATTAAATTTGGACTTTCTGCCGGACGAGTACAAAGTGTGGCTGTGCGTTTGATCGTGGACAAGGAGCGTCAAATTATGGCTTTTAATCCTGAAGAATATTGGTCCATTGTAGGTAAGTTCACGCCAGAAAACGGGAAGGATGCATTCTCAGCGAAGCTAACTAAAAAAGACGGAAAGAAATTTGTACCGAGTTCAGAAAAAGAAACTAATGAAGTTTTAGATGCGATTGATAAAGAGGAATACACGGTGACTTCGGTTGAGAAGAAACAAACAAAAAGAAATCCAGCACCTCCGTTTACTACTTCTACGATTCAACAGGAAGCGGCTCGTAAGCTTGGATTCTCTGTTCGAAAAACAATGGTGATTGCTCAAAAACTTTATGAAGGTATTGATTTAGAGGAAGGGCATGAAGGTTTGATTACCTACATGCGTACCGATTCCGTGAGTCTTTCAAAGACGGCTTTGGGTCAAGCTCAAGTAGTGATAAAGGATATGTATGGAGCAGAATATGGATTGAAAGAACCACGTATGTTCAAAGGAAGAAAAGGGGCGCAGGAAGCGCATGAAGCGATTCGACCTACGGACCTTTCAAGAACTCCTGAAAGTCTTGCAAAATATTTAGACAAAGATTTGCTTCGGCTGTACGAACTGATTTGGAAACGAACTTTGGCATGTCAGATGAAAGAGGCACTTCTGGATAAAGTTGGAGTGGACCTCAGTGTTAAAACTTATACGTTCCGTGCGACTGGACAAACGATCAACTTCCCAGGATTCATGAAGCTTTACCTCGAAGGTCATGATGGAGAGAAAGAAGGGGACGATGACAAAGAATCTATTCTTCCTGTTTTGACGGAAGGAGAGCACCCGAATGTAAAAGAAATAATTCCGACTCAGCATTTCACTAAACCTCCGGCCCGATACACGGAAGCGAGCTTGGTTAAGAAATTGGAAGAGGAGGGGATTGGGCGACCATCTACTTATGCTCCAACTATTTCAACCATTCAGACTCGTGAATACATTGAAAAAGAAGGACGTCAGCTCCGGCCAACCGATATTGGTTTTGTTGTGAGCGATTTCTTGGTTGAGCATTTCCCTCAAATTGTGGATTACAAATTCACGGTAAAAATGGAGGAGATGCTGGATGAAGTGGAAGAAGGAAAAGAAACCTGGCAATCCGAAATCAAAGATTTCTATGTGCCATTTAGTAAATTGGTAGAAAGCAAAGAGGGGAGCGTTTCTCGAGAAGAAGCGTCTCAAACTCGTGAGCTTGGAATTGACCCAAAATCTGGACGACCCGTTAGTGTTCGTATTGGACGATTTGGTCCTTTGGTTCAGTTGGGTGTGAAAGAAGACGAGGTGAAACCTAAGTTTGCTTCACTGCCTGAAGACAAGCGAATTCATGATGTTGAGCTGGAAGATGTTCTACACCTTTTTGATCTTCCGCGAACTTTAGGTAAAACCAAAGAGGGTGAAGATGTAATTGTAAATATTGGACGATTTGGTCCTTATGTTAAGGTTGGAAAAGAGTTCACTTCAATCAAGGAAGAAGATCCATTCGCCGTTGATCTTAAACGAGCATTGGAAATTGTTTCTGATGGCGCTGAAGCGAAGAAAAAATCAGTGATTATGGAATTCCCAGAAGAAAAAATCCGAGTACTGATTGGGCCTTATGGTCCTTACATCAAGGCAGATAAAAAGAATGTGAAAATTCCTAAGACGTTCACTCCTGAAAAACTGACTTTGGAAGATTGTAAAAAGATCATTGCAGAAGCTCCGGCGAAGAAGAGTTTCCGGAAGAAGAAAAAATAGTGGAGGTCATGTGAAAAAAGACGTAACTCTATTTACACTATGTTCGTGTCAGTAGAGTTACTAAAGTTACCGAGCTAGTCTGTTTTGCCTACAAAAGCCTCAGCCTCAGTTGCTTAATTCATTAAGCGGCCTTTGTCTTTGGCCTTTTCGCCTAAAACATTCTGTGCTCAGTAGACTTTCCTTTTTTTTATATGACCTCTAGAATGGTGCGTGAATACTCCCTATCCACGCACCAATGAAAAACCATACTTTTTGGCATCGTAATTCTATTGCGATCTTTACGCTCGCTTTCTCATTAATGATTTCTGTTGGACTCGCGTCTGCAGGGATTTTTAGTGGTATCTCTACAGTACTTACTTCGCCGACGGACACCCCGGAAGACGAAGGAGGAACAGGTTATGAAACGAGTGATGATTGTGGGTTTTTGATGGGGAGGTCTAATTCTTATAAAGGAGTGGTGGTGAATGCAACTGATGAAGCGAATGACGAACAAGCGTGTTTAGATGCTTTTGCCGGTGCAAGTACTGGTTTGTTTGAAAACTCATCTACTCAAAGTTCATATGTAACACTTGAATGGACGGTAGGCACTCAAACAGAATCTATTCTTGTAGATTTGGCACCTAGCACTGTGAAGGTAGGGGATAGAGCTCAAATGGATCTTTCTACTGGCGTTTGGTCTGGATATGGAAAAATTTTAAGCTCAACAGCCGGTAAGGTTTCTGAAGGGCAAGAATGGGTTTGGTTTGATTGGGCTTGTAAGGATACAGCCACTTGTGATGCAGGTATGTCTGGAAGGGAATCCACTTACTACGTTAAAACTAATATCTCTACAAATGGAGTTACTACTGGAACGGCATGGAGTGATTATATGAATAATTTGACTGGAAATGGATTTTTCAAATTTAATGGAATGACCATGGAGACGCCGCCAACCGTTATTGTTCCTTATGTAGAAATTCAAGCGAATGGAACAAGTGATGTTCCTAGTGAGGTGAATCGTGATTCTGCGCCACAAGCCAATGGTTATGATTATTGGAGAGTGGGTATTTATTTTGTAGATATGCTGACGGGAGACACTTTAGATGAGTCTGATCTAAATCGGATGACTATGAGTATTAATTTGGATGATAGTGTGTTTATTAATCAGGTAAGGAATCTTGAAGATGCGGTAGATGTTTCTATGTGGTATCCAAGTGATTGTGAAACCACTTCTCAATACTGTATTCAAACTAAAGATGATGGAACAGTAACGTTCAATAAGTTCATTCGATCTTATGGGCCAACATCAAACATGGTTTACATGGACGAAGAAGTGGCTACGGTTGAGCAAGAACTACCAACAGACAGAGATGGCTGTATCTGGATTTACTTGGCTCAATTGGATGCTTACTCACAATCTGTGAAAAGTAACTGCGCTGCGGATACTGATTTCATTAGTACTGAATATACTAGTGTTTCTCCTGCTGTGAAGTGGGACTATTTCTATGCACGTTCGGACGAACGTAATTATATTGATTTGAATTACATTACTTTCAATATTGAATTTGAGTCTTCAGATTATAGCCTGAGTACGGACAGCAGTTTTGTTGAAGTAGATGATGATTACTATAGATACACACCTAGCTACACTTCTATTAGCTTTAGCCCACGTTTCTATCTTGAAGGGCTTTACGCTGAATTTGATGGAACGAGTAATTGGACAGAAATTTCAAGCGACTTGGAGCAAACAGGAATGTATCTACTGACGACGGGAGACTCTTATCAACCTTCACAAGGAGTTAGTAACTACTTGGGAGAGAGTTTGACTGATGAATTTACAATTACGTACCAGTTGGACGCGAATACTGATTTTGCAGGTGATAGTGTGCCTGAAGATGTGTATTTGGTGATGGATGTGGTGGATGAAGATATTACGAATGCTGCTAATAATGTGACCTATTACAAAGAAACAGTGAGTCTTACCGGGTCCCAGTATTCAACTAAATACCCAATGGGCTATAGTTATACCGAGGACGGAGGGTGTTTTACTTCAGCAGCAGCTGGGACATTTTGTGCTGATATTGATTGGACGTCAGAAACAGCTGACTATATTGAGAATCCAACAGCTGAAGTTTGGGTTTGTGACAAGCTTGTTGAACAAGTTCTCGAGCAACGAACCGGTGACAACACCAAGAGTTGTTACTTTGTAGGTTACCTTCCAGTGGTTGATAATCATGCGGACCCAGGTGGAGTTTTGTTCAAAGGTTCTACTAATGAATTCTTAGGACTTTCTTTGGATGATTCGGATGATATTTATGAAGGAGGCGCTGAGGAAACAATCAAAATTCGAAACAATTTCTACGAACTTGGAACTCGTTATACGCTTGGTGTGACTGCAGGAGCTGGAGGTCTTGACCTTGATGCTTCTAGCCCAGTAACAGGTGCAGGGGAAAGTTTAATGGGAGACAGTCTTTATTACTATAATGGTGATGTGATCCTTGAAGAAGCCACGAGTTTTACCTCTAGTACGCTCTACGTTTTAGGTGGAGACGTTTACATCAATGGAGACATTGGTGGGGACGATAGCCGACTTGGAATCATTGCGTTGGCGGAAGATGGAGTGGGTGGAAATGTTTACATTCATGAAGATGTAACGGATATCTATGTGAATATCTTTGCCGATGGAAGTGTTTACAGTCAGGCAGATACTTATAGAGCTGATGGGGTTCCAACATGGATCAATGATGCGTACCGGGTGGCAGCACTTAAAAATCAACTTTACTTGAACGGAAGCGTGAGTGCTCGAATGATTTTGAATGAAGAGGATGTGTATTCAGCGCTTGGATATTATACTTGTGGAGCGGCACAACTCATTGGAGCTAATGCGGCAGATGTCGCAAAAGAATGTGCGCTTGAATCATTACGACAATTCCGAGGTTGTTACGCCTTAGATTCAACAGGAACGCCAGACACAAGTATTTGGGAACTTTGTGATGAGGGAGAAGAACTCTCTGTTTATGGAGAAACCTACGCCGATGGATCTTCAGATTCAGCAGATTACCCTTCAGTGATTATGGATTACACGGCACCAGGAAACTTACCGATCTTTGCATCGGATGGAATCTTCAATTGATAGGTAAATAAAAAGCCCTCATTGGGGCGAAAGTGAAAGGATAAAGATCAGAATCTTTATCCTTTTTTCTTTAGCTTAAGACTAACCACAAATATGTGGCCACAATGGCCGTTATGGTGAGGGTCGAGAGCGCAACGAAGGCAAGGCTCAAGTAAACAGTTCGCGAGCTTAGATAGCGAAAGCGTGCCGCGTGCTTCACGCAAATACTACTGTAGGCAATGAAGCCGACAATAACGAGGCATAATATGATTCCAATAGCTATTTCCATGATCAGAGTTTAGCTCTCGTCCCACCAGAGGTCAATTTCAGGATACTTTCGGAGTTGAATGAGCATGAGCTCCTTGATCTCAGAAAGACGCGCTTCAGTTGGGGCTTCAAAGCGAATAGTAAGGTTGGGAGAGGTGTTGCTACAACGAACGGCACCCCAAGAGTTTTCATCAAAATTGATTCGTACACCATCAATGGTGAGGCAGTCGTATTCTTCAACGAAGTAAGCAGATACTTCTTTCACAATTTCAAATTTTCTATCGTCAGGGCAGCTAGATTTTAATTCAGGTGTACAGAAAGTTTCGGGAACGTCGGCGAATAACTCAGAAAAAGTCTTGTCTGATTGTGAAAGAATTTCAAGAATTTTAGCAGCGGCCAGAAAGGCATCGTCGAAGCCGAAATAGTTTTCAGCAAAGAACATATGTCCACTAATTTCTCCTCCTAAAAGTGCGCCAATTTCTTGCATTTTCCCTTCGATGAATGAGTGTCCAGTTTTGGACATAACAGGTTCACCTCCATGTTTCTTGATGTCGTCTATGAGCAGTTGTGAAACCTTCACGTCAAAGACAATTTTAGCGCCTTTTTGACGACTCAAAAGGTCACGTGAAAGAAGCATGAGTAGCCAATCGGCATTGTAGTGTTTCCCCTTTTCGTCCACGACTCCAAC
>JBLIGW010000045.1:0-8721 GCA_047635955.1 Oceanicoccus sp. | reverse complement strand
TGTCTTCGATAACTTCTTCCTTTTCGCCAATGATTTTTGGGTCTTCGTAGTCGTCACTTAGGTCTTCAGGGTCTTCGTCATCATCTTCATCAGGTGATTCGTAGTCATCAATCGGATCTTCTTCAACTGGATCTTCTTCAACTGGATCTTCTTCAACTGGATCTTCTTCAACTGCCTCACCCTTTTCAGGAAAAAGGAAAAGATCAAAACGAGTTTTTGGAGCACCTGCATCATCGTAATTGACTCTTAATTTCCAATTATTATTGTCATCTAAGTACACTTCGATTTCATCCTGCATCTGAACTAAATCAATATTTGGTTTTACGCCATCAATAATGTTTCTGCTTCCAGATTGCATATGATCTAGACAGAAAAACATGATTTCTCTTGCTTTCTTATTATCAAAAGCAGGATTCTGTTTTAGAGCTTTTAGAAGTGTTCCACTAACGGGAGTGATGCTACTGGTAACGCTTGTCTTAAGGCTGTAGTTTAATGAGTCACTTGCAACTTCATTCCACACACTTGTAGAAAGCACGTCGCGGGCACTTTTTAGGTCACCAGCGAGAACTTCTTTATGAGTTTCATAGGTCTCGTCACGTTCTTTCTCAGACTGACTGGGCCATCTGCCTGGTGCATTACCAGAGGGCTTCATGTATCCGTCGGGGGCTTGTTCTAAAGACATATTTTTTTTAATTAATCTCTTAATTATAGCAGATTTACGTTATTTCCTCAAGTGACGTGGCTATACAGATTTGCACATTCGACAAGCCCAGGTAAAATAGATTTATGATTATAGAGCTTTTCCAGGATTGGACCACTCAGCACTTTGTGCGACTAGCCATTGTTGTCGCGCTTGCGATGGCACCAACGATCATTTGGTTTAGTATTATGTTTGGGGGAAGAAAGACCTCACGAGGCCCTTTGTTTCTCGCTTTTTTCTTGGGAACGCTCACGGTTGTTCCTTTGCTGGTTTTGGATTACATATTCATAAAAAACCCAGAGTTAGATCTATTCAATGCGGTTGAAAGTAGTGTTGCCGGAGCTTCCTATGCCGTTTTCGTCGGAATTGTTTTAGCGGCGTGGTCTGAGGAAGTATTCAAAGGATGGGTGGTAAGAATCATCAACAGAACTAAGATTGGGATTCAAACCGTGAATGACGCGGTACGTTACTCGGTATTAGCTGGTTTAGGGTTCGCATTTACGGAAAATATATTTTATTTCTATTATATTTGGCAGGGAGATGGATTTCTTGGGCTACTTGCACCAATGATTTTCCGTTCAATATTCACAGTATGTGGACACATGGTTTTCTCTGGAATTTTTGGTTATTACTACGGGATGTCTAAGTTTGCGAGGCCTATTGTCGAGACAAAATTATGGATGGGAGAGGTGAGTAAATTGATCAGATGGTTGTCTAAAATATTAGGAGTGAACGAAGCTAAAGCCTTTGGAGAATGGCAAATGCTAAAAGGAATGATGATTGCAATGATGATTCATACCGCCTTTAACTTCATGTTGGAGTTGGGACGTTTCGAAATAGTATTGGTGATCGTGGGAGGTGGATTTATATATCTGCAGTACCTATTAACTCACAAAGCGGGTGCAATTGCTTTTGCTGGATTAGGAAGAGAATCAACCATGCAGAAAAAGGACCAAGATGTAGTGCTTGAACTCCTGGCCATGTGGTCCAAAGAAGGGAAGCATCAAGATGTAATTGACATTTGTCAGCGTCTACTCATGCGTGATCCTGACAATAAAGTAGTGCAATTGTTTCAAGCTAAAGCGATGGACTCAGCCAAACTTAAAAAAGTAGAAGATTCTTTTGGAGCCTTATTCAATGCGGGTGATGACAAGGAGAAGCAAGCAACCATGCGCACACTAATGAAGCAAAAGGTACTGATGGAGATGCTTCATGACAAACAAGCACCAACTACCTCTACCGCCCCTGTTACAGTTGTAGCCCCCCAAGCTCCTTCACCTGAAACTCAGCAAATCGGTCCGTCATCCCAGCCAAGTAGTCCTTCAGTGCCGCGGGTTCCATCCCCTGTGATAGATAATGTTGATAAAGGGCGTGAATGATCTTCTGACCCTGCTGAGAGAGCCCACTGACTTCAGGATGGAAGTATAGTCGATTCATTAAAAATTCCTTCAACTGAGTGTTGTGAGAGCGCATTTCTGTAGAGAAATCTACGAGAGCTTCTTTGCAAGTGTAGACATCTTCTAAGTTATTAATCTTATTCAGGGAAAGCCGTCGTTCAGTTTCGTCATGAACGTCTTTAATCATAAGGCTCATCATGTGACTTATGATTCGTGATCGGCGTATTTTTTCATCATTGAGTTCTCCATATTTATAATTCACTTCTTCTCGGGCTTGTTCCCACAAGGAAACCTCTCGGAGATCTTTCTCAGTAAATAATTCACTCCGTAATCCGTCGTCAATGTCGTGGTTTTGGTAGGCAATTTCATCAGCCAAGTTAACCACTTGAGCTTCAATAGAAGGTTGAATTGAGTCACCGCCAACAGGGTTGTCCCAAGAAGTATGATGTTTCATCAAACCTTCAATGACCTCTAGACTAAGATTTAAACCAGGAAAATTAGGATAAACCAGTTCTAATTCTTCTACCGTTCGTCGACTTTGTTCATTGTGTTCAAAACTCAAACCTTGTGCTTGTAGACATTCATTTAGAGCGTGTTCACCGGCATGTCCAAAAGGTGTGTGTCCTAAGTCATGAGCAAGAGCAATGGACTCAGCCAAGTCTTCATTGAGTCCCAACCAACGGGCTAGATCTCGAGATATTTGAGCCACCTCCAGAGAATGAGTCATCCGATTCCGGTAATGGTCGCCATATCCAACAACAAAAACTTGAGTCTTCCCCTCCATTCGTCTCCAAGCACGTGAATGTAAAATTCGGTCTCGATCTAATTGGAAAGGAGTGCGTTCGTCATCGAGAACTTCCATGTGTCGACGTCCTTTACTATCGGTATTTTGTACTGCGTAAGGCTTGAGCATATTGAAAAATTTAGCTAAATCTGTCATAATTATAGGATCTTTAGCTAAAATAAAAAATGGAAAGTTCATTTGAAAGCTTAAAAAAAGCAGTTAACGGGGCTCGTAAAGCAGAAATAAATCTCTGGCTGCTGCCTTCTGGAGTGCCTTTTGAACTGGGTAGGCATTTGATGAGAGTCATTATCCCAGAAAAAGAGGCAGAGTCAATTAGTGTGCCAGTTACTTTTGAGGAGTGGGAGTTTCTTTTTGTGGAAGCTGAAAGGTATTACAACTCTGAAGGACCGGCTTATGTTGTTTATCCATTTGTGGATGTAGTAACGCAAGATGCTGTGAAAATACGAGTGAGTTTTGGAGAGACTCTTACTTGTGAAATTTCTGATGAATTTCCCGCAAACGACGGTTCGTAGTATGAGTGTAAATCTGAGTAGTAGTGATGGATGAGTGTCCAAGCATTTCTTGCACATCACGAATGTCTGCTCCGTTATAAAGCAGTTCAGTGGCAAAACTATGACGAATCACATGAGGCGTTACTTTTTTTCCAATTCCTGCATATTTTGCTGCATTGCGAACCATGGTTTGAACCGAGTAGGGGGTGAGTCTACGTTTCTCGCCAAGTCCCAGTTCAAGGTCTTCACGGTTGCGTCCATAACTAATGAAAAGTGGGTCCCAATTGTCAGTTCGATCGGTTAAATAGAGTCGAATCCATTTCACACAGCGATCAGACAGAAAGACCAGTCTAGGCTTTTGTCCCTTTCCTCGAACGGTAAATTCTTTTCGTTCTAGGTCCACTTGAGATCGATTTAAACTGACTAGTTCACTCACACGTAAACCCGTTGAATATAAAGTTTCCATCATGGCACGGTCACGCATTCCCGTTCTTTTGCCAAGGTCTATGGCTTCAAACATACGATCCATTTCATCTCGAGTGAGAAAGTCCACGACCCGTCCGCCAACTTTTTTTAGGTCAATTTTCTCTGGCGCTAAACACGGAATATCATTTTTAACTAAATATTTGAGAAAGGCACGGAGCGCAATCAGATGGTAATTCTGAGTTTTTGGAGACAAGGGCCGGTCTCGGGTGTCCATATATCGATTCAAAAACAATTGATACTTGTGCACATCTTCCAGATCAATGATCTGAGGGTCTTTATCTTCAATAAAATCTGCAAAACGTTGCAGGTAGTGATGGTAATTTTCTATGGTTTTAAGTGATCTATTCTTAGCCACTTCTAGGTGTTCAAGAAAGCGAGTGATCAGGCGTTGGAGTTCAGGGACAGTATTCATTGAAGTAGCGTGTAAAGGGCTTGAGCAGCTTCACGTCGAGTTACATTAGAACTAGGGTAGAAACTCTTATCTGAAATAATTCCCATCTCATAGGCAAAGGCCGCTGCTTGACTGTACCAATCTTCTTCATCCACATCACGGAAATAGTCAGAGTAAGTCACATCAGCCTCGCTGACTCGAAGCAACATTGTGAAAAACTCAGCTCGATTGATTTGATGACCTGGCAAGAATTGTCCATTGTCGTGTCCTTCTACCATGCCAATCTTTGAGGCTTTGTTTAGGTATTTTAAGTACCAGGCGTCACTCGGGACATCCCAAAATTCACTGTCAGATTCGTCATCTGATTCATAAGAGTAAGCTTTTAAAAGTACTTTTACCATTTCAGCTCGATTCAGCTCATTGTCAGGGTAAAGATAACCATCAGAACCTAAAAATATGGCTTCTTCTTTTAGATATTGAAAAACAGTTAAGTCAGGATCTGTATTCAAAAGATCAAGAAAAAGCTGCTCCGTTAAGACCTCGTCCCAGATCAAACCTGAATCAGTGAGGCTGTAGTTGATTTCCAGATCATTAAGATAACCAATCATGCTTTCATCTAGGCTGTCACCAGGGTAATCGCCAAAGTAGAGAGGGTTTTCTGAGCGAGCTTGAGACACATGACAAAAGGCAGTCTGGACATCATTAATGTAAACGGCCAATCCGCCAACTCCGTAGTGAAATTTAACCTTATTCCACTCGTAGGAATTCAAAGAATCATCACTTTCAATGCGGTACCAACCGGCTTGTTGAGGACAGTCTGAATCAAAATCAGGGGCGTAAATACCCGCAAAAATATGTCCATCATCACTAAGATATAAGTAGAGATCTCCTTCATTTGGAGTGGCAATCCCAGATGAGTCTAAAATAGTTCCAACGGACCCTTCTGGCTCACCAATATAGAGATCGAACTCGATTTCTCCATGTTGAGGAATGTCATAGAGTTCACTTAGGTCCAAGCTGGTAATCTCACTTTTCGCTGTGAAATCACTAGTAGTGGGTGGGAAAAGTAGACTTTCCGCCAGCTTCAAGGTGTCTAGACTTGAGAATAACAACAAATAAACATCAGACGGGTTTTCAATGGCTTCAGCGTAGGCTTTGTCAGCATCCAATGCGTAGCCTTCATCAGGTCTGTAGATACTGCTTTGGTAGAGCAAATTTCCGTTCACATGTATTAGGTGATAGGCATAATACTCAGCATCAATACTTCCAAAAATATCGACACTGATTCCTGAATCAGTTCGGTAGTAAATATAGTGATCGTCTGAGTTGATTAAAATTTTGCTTCCATCATCAAAAGAGGGCAGATCCAGAATCTCATTAAAAGCTTCATGCGCAGAATCTTGAGTGGAATATGAATAAGCAGTGATTTTCAAATGGGGGAGTTCGTCGTCCATCCATGGGTCCTCACTCATTCGGGCTTCATATTCAGCGGTGATCCCTTCAGAGATAGAAGAGCTGTCTTGTAATTGAAACTCACTAAAGCCATCTAAGGTGCCAATCGCACTAGAACTGGGCCATAACAGGTCTTTAGCCTCTTGTAATTCACTTGAAGTGACATTCACAACAGCATGACTTAAACTTGTTAAGCTGAAAAACAATAGGGTGGCAATGACTAAGCCTTGGGGAATTCTCATGATGGAATTATACTACGTTTATGATCGAGTTCAAAAACGCAACAAAACAATACGGAGAACGCTTAGTTCTAGATAACGTGAATCTTCAGATCAAAGGAGGTGATTGGGTCTGGTTAATGGGAGCTTCAGGAGCAGGAAAAACCACGCTTATTCATGCGCTCATTGGTGCTATTAAACTAACTCATGGAAGTGTGTTGGTGGATCATTACGACATCAAAAAGTTTAATCGACTGGCGCTTCAAGAATATCGTCGAAAACTAGGAATTGTATTCCAGGATTATAAGTTACTTGAAAAGAAAACAGCCTATGAGAATGTGGCTTTTGCCATGGAGGTTTGTGGTTATAGTGATAAACAAATTGCCAAACGAGTGCCGGAAGTATTGATGAAAGTAGGATTAGCAGAGGCACGGCATCATTTCCCTTACATGCTTTCAGGAGGAGAACGTCAGCGAGTTGCCATTGCACGAGCACTGATTCATGAGCCAAATCTGATTATTGCAGATGAGCCAACGGGGAATTTGGATCCAAAAACGGCTAAAGAGATTATTTTACTTTTGCAACGTTTGAATGTTGAGGGAGCCACGGTGATCATTGCAACGCATAACCATGCACTTTTGAACATTGTAGAGGGCCGAGCTTTGCAAGTTGTGGACGGTAAGCTTCAGGAATAATTCAGGATTTTCGAAAGAAATCCCGCTAATGTAAAGCGGCCTTTTGATCAAAGGTATTGACGGTGAGTGCGCACTCACCTAGGTTAGTAACAACATCGCTTTATCCTTAATCCTCCACGTAAAATGGCAAAAGCAACAAAAACAGAAACCGCGACTACAGAAACCGCGGCTCCAGAAACGAGCGCAAAGAAAAAAGCACTTGAGTTAGCAATGGCTCAAATTGAAAAAGACTTCGGTACAGGTTCTATTATGAAGCTGGGTGAATCCAAACACATGGATGTCGACACTACACCGACTGGTTCTATCTCTCTCGACATCGCGCTTGGAGGGGGAATCCCAAAAGGTCGTGTAGTTGAAATTTATGGTCCAGAAAGTTCAGGTAAGACTACACTTACACTTCACATGATTGCTGAAGTACAAAAGTTAGGTGGTATGGCAGCATTTATTGATGCTGAACACGCACTTGACCCTTCTTACGCAAGAAAAATTGGAGTAAACACAGATGAGCTACTTCTTTCTCAACCAGACAATGGTGAGCAAGCTTTGGAGATTACAGAAACTTTGATTCGCTCTAATGCCGTAGACATAATTGTGATTGATTCAGTAGCCGCTCTCACCCCTCGTGCTGAAATTGAAGGAGATATGGGAGACGCTCAAATGGGACTACAAGCTCGACTCATGAGTCAGGCTCTTCGTAAGCTCACAGCAGCGATCAGTAAATCTAAGTGTACTGTGATTTTCCTCAATCAAATTCGTATGAAAATTGGTGTTATGTTTGGTAGTCCTGAAACAACAACAGGAGGACAAGCACTTAAATTCTATTCTTCAGTACGAATGGACATTCGACGTATTGGTAAGATTGAAGGAAGTTCAGAATTTGGAGATAAAGAGCTCACGGGTAACCGAGTACGAGTGAAAATTGTTAAGAATAAAGTAGCTCCTCCATTCAAAGTGGCTGAGTTTGATATTCTCTACAATCAAGGTATCTCTAAAGAAGGAGACATTCTTGATCTAGCAGCTAAATATGAATTAGTTCGTAAAGCTGGAGCTTTCTACAGTTATGGAGAGACTCGTCTTGGCCAAGGAAGAGAAAAGAGTAAGGCTTTCCTCAAGGAGAATCAAAAGATGACTTCAGAAATTGAGAAACTAGTGAAAGACAAAATTATGTCTACAAAAGAATAATGGAAGCCTCATATCAACTCCTCATGGAATACGCGTTGCGTTCGCTATCACGGCGTTCGCACACGGTTCATGAGATGAGAGAAAAGCTTAAAAAACGCCCTCACTACACAACAGAGTTTGAACAAGCAGTCATTATAAGACTGCTTGAGCTTAATCTTCTTAATGACGAATTGTATGTTCACCGTGCTGTCGAAACTGCCGCTCACTTCCGTTACCAAGGTCTCTATAAGGTGGCCGAAAGACTCAAACGGAAAGGTATACCTTTCGAACAAACTGAAAAACAGTGGAAAGACTTGGATATTTCTGAAAAAGAAATAGCAGCATCAGCACTTAAAAAAATAGAAAAACGTCTCACTCGATTACCCAAAGAAAAACACTATCAAAAGAAAGCTCAATTTCTTGCAGGCCGTGGGTTTTCACCCGCAGTGATCTTTGATCTGATTTCAAACTAGTTCAGATCTGCTTTGTAGCGGACCGAAGAAGGGCTAAAAAGGAAGCGAGTTGGTCAGGCTCATGAGCCGCCCCGAGTGCTCCCGGCCTTCTTAGGGCGGCTACAAACTGAACCTCATCTTGATTTTTATATCCAACCCATGATAAATTCCAACTGTCAAATTCAATATAAATAAAAGGTAGGACTTTAAGGTCCTGCTGGTTTTTCTAACCCCAATGCAAAATGCATCAACAATTTATGGCAGCGGTGCGACAGCTCTGTAATGAAAAAAACCTACCTGAAGAGGTAGTGATGGAAATCGTTAAAGCTGCACTCAAGACCGCTTACCGAAAAGACTACGGAACCAAAGATCAAAACATTGATGTTGAGATTGAACCTCAGACAGAACATGTGTCTATTTTTCTAGTAAAGGAAGTAGTTGATGAAGTAGAAGATGAAGAATATGAAATTAGT
>JBLIGW010000044.1:0-8953 GCA_047635955.1 Oceanicoccus sp. | reverse complement strand
TTTTCATCTACAAATGCTTTAGGAGCGGCATTGTCTGGAGCAAGGTCATCGTCATTGTTGATTCCATCACCATCACGGTCATCGTCAGTGTTATTCCCTATTCCATCACCATCTAGATCTTGATTTTCACCTGAATCTAGTGGGAAGGGGTCTTCAGAGTCATTTACGCCGTCACCATCCGTGTCTGCATTATTTGAGTCGGTTCCTGCGTTTACTTCATCGTCATTATTCACTCCGTCACCATCAATGTCATTGTCTTCTTCGTCTGGGATTCCATCGCCATCTTTATCGTCTGAATAAAGTGGATTGTCAGGGAAGGCATCGTCTGTGTCTAAAACGCCATCATTGTCGTCGTCATCATCAGCATTGTCACCTGTTCCATCACCATCAGTGTCTGTGCTTTCATTCCCGTTTGAGGGAAAGGCGTCATCGTCATTATTTACTCCGTCACCATCAAGATCTTCATCTTGTGAGTCCGTGATCCCATCTCCATCCATATCGGCAAGAACAGTGATTGTTCTAACAATAGTGTTGTTGTCTGGGTTGTCAGATGTCGCATCCCAAGGGATAAC
Organism: Oceanicoccus sp.; assembly: GCA_047635955.1. GTDB lineage: Bacteria > Patescibacteriota > Gracilibacteria > UBA1369 > 2-02-FULL-48-14 > WFTC01. Next base: position 8,381 of record JBLIGW010000044.1, on the reverse strand, counting down.
AGTTACTGTAATAGTATAATCTCCTGAATAAGGAGGGTACCAATCAACAAAGACATCGTCTGTGTTTCCAGCAAGGGCCGAAATAGGTTGGTCTCCAGCAATGTTTTCGCCATTGGCAATGAATCGAACGGATCCAAGTAGGTCATTGGGGCTGTTGTTTAGAACGGAGGCCCGAATCCTAATATTGTGATTTTCGAGGTAGTAGTCAGTGCTAAAACTAACTCCGTCATCGGAAAGTGATAAATCTCCACTTGCCGCAAAGCTAGTGGGTACTAGCAGAAGGGCACCGATTAATGCGGTAGCAATTGCTTTTCGAACGTTCATGTGGCGTGTGGTTAAACGAGAGTCGCTTGATTTTCAGTCTCAGTAGCGTTTTCAGTTTCGTCTTCAAAATCTTTGATAATGAATGACATTGATCGAACTACATCTCCCTTTTTTGTTCTCATTATATACACACCTTGTGTGGCACGTCCACGTCGCGGAATGTCTTTGAGTGAAGTTCGAATCATGATTCCCTTCTTAGAGAGGATAATGATGTCTCCTTGAGTTTCAGGTTCAAGTACTTTCGCTCCAATTATCTTACCAGTTTTAGCATTTAGGTTAGCAGTTTTAACTCCAGTTCCTCCACGAGTTTGCAGTCGGTACTCTTGAATTCGAGTTCGTTTACCTAGTCCATTTTCCATTACTACAAGTAGGTCTGCTTCTTCACTTCTTACTACGTCCATTTCTACTACTACATCGTCTGTTTTGAGTTTGATCCCACGGACTCCCATTGAAGATCGTCCCATAGCTCGAACATCATTTTCATTAAATTGGATACATTTCCCTTCACGAGAAACGATTACAACTTTATTGCTTTGGCTTGTTTGACGAACCCAGCTGAGTTCATCACCTTCCCGAAGCTTGATCGCAATCAGTCCAGATTTACGTACTTTTTCAAATTGTTCTACCGGAGTCTTTTTAACCGTTCCTTTCTTTGTTGCCATGAATAGGAAGTCCCCTTTGAATTCTTCATTTTTCACAACGAGCAGTGCTGTTACCACTTCGTGCTTAGACAGTTGAATAAGGTTGATTAGTGGTGTCCCTTTGGCTTGTCGTGATGCTTTTGGCAATTCATAAACAGGGAGTTGGAATACTCGTCCTGTGTTTGTGAAGACCAATAGTTTGTCATGATTTTTTGCGAGTCTAACGATCGCTACTTCATCTTCTTCTTTGGTGCTCATTGCGATCTTTCCTTGCCCTCCACGTCCTTGACGTTTGAAAGAAGCAGGAAGTACACGTTTGATGTAATTCTCTTTGGTTAGAGTTACCACCATGTCTTCATTTGGTATTGTGTCTTTTACAGAGAATTTACCGAGTGCGTAAGGAATCACTTCCGTTCGTCGTTCGTCTCCATATCTACTCACCATTTCGTCAAATTCTTCATGCATAATCTCTTTAACCTTTCCTGGGTCAGCAAGAATGGCTTCAAGGTCAGCAATAAGAGCTAGTTTGAGAGTGAGTTCGTCTTCAATCTTTGTTCGTTCCAACCCAGCAAGTGTTTGCAGACGCATGTCCAAAATCGCTTGTGATTGAATTTCAGTAAGTTTGAATTTCTCCATCAATGCGTTTCGTGCTTCTTCTTTTGTTTCAGAGGCGCGAATGGTCTTGATTACTTCATCAATATTATCAAGTGCAATCTTCAAACCTTCAAGAATATGAGCTCGAGCTTTAGCAATTCGGAGCTCGTAAGCGGTTCGTCGAGTGATCACTACCTTTCGGTGAGTGAGGAAATGTTCAAGTACTTGTTTTAGGTTGAGTAGGCGAGGTTGAATTCCGTCTACCAGTGCAATCATGTTCATGTTGAACCGTGTTTGCAGTTGAGTCATTTTGAATAGCTGATTGAGAACTTTGCTTGGGTAAGCGTCTCTCTTTAATTCAATAACAACTCGCGTTCCTTCTCGATTGGACTCATCTCGAAGGTCACTAATTTGTGTGATTTTTTTGTCTCGAACGAGGTCAGCAATCTTGCTCACCAAATTGGCTTTATTCACTTGGTATGGAATCTCAGTTACAATGATTCGGTGCTTACCATTTTTCATTTCTTCAATATTTGTACGAGATCGCACAGTGATTCCACCACGACCCGTTAGGTACATCGTTTTGATTGCCTCTTTGTCATAGATGATTCCATAAGTAGGGAAGTCAGGACCTTTGACGTGGTCACAAAGTTCGTCGATTTCGATTTCTGGATTTTCGCTGAGAGCCATGAGGGCACTCATTACTTCGTTTAGATTATGTGGTGGGATGTTTGTTGCCATACCTACGGCAATACCCATGGTTCCGTTCAATAAGAGTTGTGGAAGTTTTGCAGGAAGAACTTTTGGCTCCTTGTATCGTCCATCGTAGTTAGGCGCAAAATCAACAGTGTCTTTTTCAATATCTCCTAGCATTTCGTCTGAGATCTTCTCCATTTTAGCCTCGGTGTAACGCATGGCAGCGGCATTGTCTCCATCGACAGAACCGAAGTTACCTTGCCCACGAACGAGTGGGTATCGAAGCGAGAAGTCTTGAGCCATACGAACCATTGAGTCGTATACTGCGCTATCCCCATGCGGGTGGTATTTAGCGAGTACTTCTCCGACAACGGAAGCAGACTTACGGAAGCTTGAGGTCGAACGAAGTCCAATTTCATGCATGGCGAACAAAATTCGTCGATGCACTGGCTTCATTCCATCTCTAACGTCAGGAAGGGCACGAGAAACAATCACGCTCATTGCGTAGTCAAGGTAAGATTCCTCCATTTCAGTAACCACATTTCGATCTTGAATATTTCCTGCTGAAAATAAGCCCTCTTGCTCGATTTCGGCAGGTGGAGTTATTTCTGCTTGGTTTTCTTCTGGATCAATTTGGTTTTCTTCAGACATGAAAGATCTTTAGTTAATTTATCTGGGCGCACTTTATCATAAAGGCTTTGGGCTAACAAATTTATGCATGAAGCGTGAACTGGCAGATTGTGTTATTTTGCGTGAATGGCTAATCGCATATTTTTATAGGTTTGGCACCTTGAAAATCTGGTCATTTTGTGGTAGAATCATTAGATTAAAACTGCATTAAATACTTATGGCAGAAGAAGAAACCACGCAAACAGAACCACTTAAACCTGTTGAACCTGCAGCACCTGCAGGTGCGATTCCCGTTGCAGAAAAAGATGCGGAAGTTAAAATTAATATTTCTGCAGAAGGAAAGAAGAAAGCAGCTTTGGCCGCAGACAAGGTGGATTCAAAAAAGAAAAAGCCTTCAAAGGACTCAGCTAAGGCCAGTGAGAAGAAAAGACTAATGGAAGCGGAAAAACTTTTTAAAGAGGGAATTGCTTCAATTCGTGACTTGATTGCTCCTTCAGCTTTTGAAGTTGCATTTGATCATATTAAGATTGATGGGATGTATGCACAGACTTTCTTTGTTTACACTTATCCTCGTTATATTGAGACCAACTGGCTAACACCGGTGATCAATTATGACGTGACTATGGATGTGTCTCAGTACATTTATCCGATCAATTCAGCGGACATAATGAAAGTGCTTAAGCGAAAAGTGGCTCAACTGCAGTCTTCTATTAGAATGGCAGCTGAGAAAGGAAACGTACGTGACCCAGCGTTAGAGACGGCACTTCAAGATGCCGAGCAGTTAAGAACTGAACTTCAACGTGGGCAAGAGAAATTCTTCCAGTTTGGAATGTATTTCACTATTTATTCTGAATCAGAAGAGGAGCTTCGACGTTCTTCAAAAGAGTTGCAGAGTCTGCTTGCTGGTAAGTTAGTTCTTACTAAGCGTTCGGATCTTCAACAAGAACGTGGTTTCAATTCAACCATTCCTATTTGTTTGGATGAACTCCAGATCGATAGAAACATGAATACTTCACCACTTTCAACTACTTTCCCGTTTATTTCGTCTGACTTAACGTCGAATGATGGGATTCTTTACGGTTTGAATCGTCACAATGAATCATTGATTATCTTTGATCGCTTTTCATTGGAAAATGCGAATAGTGTGGTCTTTGCTAAATCAGGTGCCGGTAAATCTTATACGGTAAAACTTGAAATCCTTCGTTCCCTTATGCTTGGAACGGATGTGATTGTGATTGATCCTGAAAATGAATATAAAGCCTTGTGTGACACAGTAGGGGGGACTTATCTAAATGTTTCTCTTAATTCTGATCGACGAATTAACCCTTTTGATTTACCTATCCCTCTCGAGGGTGAGGACATTAAACCTGGAGATATGCTCCGAAGTGCGGTTATTAATTTGACCGGTCTCATGCGTTTGATGCTTGGGGAGATCAGTGCTCAAGAAGAAGGGATTTTGGACAAAGCTCTTATAGATACTTACTCAACAAAGGGGATTACGATGGACGTGATTGACCCTTCTCAGTATGACGTTCCTACAATGACTGATTTTCACAATATCCTTTCATCAATGGATGGAGCGACGGATATGGCTCAACGAATTTCTAAATATGTAACGGGTACTTTCTCTGGGATCTTTAATCAACAAACAAACGTTACTTTAGATTCTGGATTGATGGTCTTTTCTATTCGTGATCTGGAAGATGAACTTCGACCGATCGCGATGTATATTATTTTGAATTATATCTGGGCGCGTGTCCGATCTAGTCTTAAGAAGCGAATTCTTGTGATTGATGAGGCATGGACCATGATGCAGTATGAAGATTCAGCTAAATTCTTATTTGGACTCGTTAAGCGAGCTCGTAAGTATTATCTAGGTGTTTCTACTATTACTCAGGATGTGGAAGATTTCATTCTTAGTCCTTATGGTAAGGCTATTGTTACCAATAGTTCCATGCAGATTCTATTGAAACAGTCTCCGTCCTCAATTGGACCTTTGCAAAAAGTGTTTAATTTAACAGAAGGGGAGAAGTACATGCTTCTCAACTCTGGAGTTGGGCAAGGACTATTCTTTGCAGGTCTTAAGCATGTAGCCATTCAGGTTATTGCTTCTTTCTCTGAAGATAAGGTTGTGACAACGAATCCAGAAGAATTACTTGCTCAAAGTGCCGTTTCTGCTGACTTTGAAACGGCTGAATCTGGTGAGGTACCTGCGGAAGCAACACCTCAAACAGCGGCTGAGGTTCAAGCTAACGTTGAAAACCCAGTTGGGCCTGTTAAAGCCACTGAACCTGTTGAGGTGGAGAAAGCTCCACTAACAGAAGAGGAAAAAATGGAAGACGCTAATTTCCAAGAAAATGTAGCAGTAGTTCTTGATCAGCCTATTGAGGCTCCACAGAATATTTATGAAGGTGCTCCTCAAGCAGCGCCGATTGTTGAAGCTGCAAATCTTGCGCCTGCGCCAGAGGCTGGACCTCTTGTTCAGGAAGTTCCTGTTCAAGAACAAGTTCAACCCGTCGTTCATTTGGATGAAGAGGTTCCCGTTGTCTCAGCGGAACCAGCTCCAGAAGTAACGACCACTACGTCAGTGCCGCAAGCACCTCGTTTTGAAGCTCAAGGTCCAATTACTATCGATTCTCCGGCTCCTGGGCCTATGCCAGAGCCTGTAATGGTTGCTCAAGCAGCGCCAGCTGTTCCTGAACCATCAGCTGTTCCTGAACCATCACTTGCTTCTGAACCTGTTGATACTCAAGAAATTCCTGTGGATTTTAATTAGTCTTTGTCGTGGACTTGCTGTGAGTTAAACTACTCACATCTTAACCAATTTTAACTATGTCATCTTTTATTAGAAAGGCGCTCGTGGGTGTAGCTCTTGGGTCAACACTTCTCTTGTCGTCTTGTGGTCTTTTTGTAGATCAAGAAGCCGCTGCTGATGAGTTCTTCAGTTTGCTGTCTACGGATGTAGCTGCAGCCTACGAAAGTTCAGCTTTAGAATTTAAGGAAATAACTAGTCTTGAGGCGCTTGAAGCTTTTATTGCTACTTATCCTGAAACGGCTGACGTTGTAGGTCTTTCTTTTGATGACCGAACTGTAGACGAGGATTACGCTGAACTTTACGGGACTGTTACTTATGGAGATGATTGGAGTGAGTCTATTGGGGTTTACCTTTACCTTACTGACGAATGGAGAGTAGGTGGATTTGAAATGGGACTTTAATGCGAGATAATCTCAATTTAGAAAAGGAACTTAAAGGGCTGCTGAGCAGCCCTTTTTCCGACATGGAAATTCCTAATAAGATTGAGATTAAGTTTGGTCGAAAGGCAAAGCGTCGTTTTGGAAGTATAAAAATGAGTCGTGACAAAACAGTGAGTTTTATCACCATTAATGGAATCTTTAAGAACGAATTTATCCCTCTTGAGATAATTCAAGCGACAATTGCGCATGAGCTTTGTCATTACGCACATGGTTTTTGTTCGCCACTTCCTCAGAAATATAAGATGCCTCATCAAGGGGGTGTTATAAAAAAAGAGATGGCAGCCAGAGGGCTAATCCATCTCTATAATTTTGAGAAAAAGTGGTCTAAGGAAAACTGGGCTAAAGTCGTTTCCGTGCAGCTTCCAGCCAGTCCTCCTCGTCGGCATCGACGGGTAAAACGACGTCGGGAGTCACACCAAAGTCTTGAATTGAAGCGCCTTCTCCGCTCAGCCATTCGGCAATGGTTAGCTTGATAGCGGATCCATCCCAGTAGGTTCGGTATGTTTGTGCAGTTCCTTTCCCGTAGGTTTGGTGTCCTATGACAGTAGCGCCATTTTCTTGGAGTGTGAGTGCTACTATTTCAGACGCTGAGGCGCTGTTTTCATCAACAAGAATATAAACGGGGTAGTCTTTATAAGGACCTGAGTCTCCATTGTATATCATGCTTGTGTAGCTTTCTCCGTAGTCTAGTTGAACAAGTGGGCTGAGGTGAGGAACAAATAAACCTGTTAAAAAGGTTCCAGATTGAAGACTTCCTCCTGGGTTACCACGTAGGTCAAGGATGATTGCTTCTGGGCTTTTAACTTGTTCTTCAAGTTCAAAAATAATAGCCATGACTTCTCCGGGAAGGTCAGTGGAGAAGCTATCGATGTCTAAGTACCAAACGTCACCCCAAATTACATTTCCAGATTGAAGTGTGATTTCAATGTGGGCTCGTTTGATTTCAATGGTGATGTTTTCGTTTCCACGAATTACTCCTAGTTCAACATTGGTCCCTTCAGGTCCTTTAATTCTTGATATAACGTTTTGCATGCTTAGCTCCGTGATATCAACGCCATCAATACTTTCTATAAGGTCATTGGTTTTGAGCCCTGCTGCAGCCGCTGGTCCACCTTTAATTAGTCCACTTACTCTTACATGGCCTTCTTCGGTTTGGTCTAGAATGGCACCAATACCTTCAAACTCTCCGGATATAGATTGAGTGAAGCTGTTGGCTTCTTCTGGTGTGAAATATTTGGAATAGGGGTCATTTAGGCTCTCTACCATTCCTTTAACGGCGGCTTGGAAAAGAGCGTCTTGGTCAATGTACTCGTCGTCTTCTAGATAGTGATCACTTAATATTGTGTTCCAGATGTCTGCCATTATGTCTGATTTGTAGAAATCAGGATTGTTGACGGCAAATTGATCGAGCTCAAAAACTTGCATCCACGTGTCGAATTCATAAAGAAGAAAGGAGAATTCAGCTCGAGTGAGGGGGAGGTATGCTTTAAATGCTGATTCAGGATTGGCTTCCAGTATGTCGAGTTGAACCATTTGGTACACCCACGGGTAAAGTGAGCTGTTTGCGTCCAAATCGTTAAATAGTTCAGGTCGGTCTGCTTGAGGGATAACAGGGGCGCTGAGTCCGTAAGCCTGCATTATCAAGCGGTAAGCGTCCATTCGCCGAAGCTGTTTGTCTGCTTGAAATTCAGGCATCCGGTCACTAATGAGTTCATACTCAAGGGCTAATTCCGCGTAAGGTGTGAACCAAGCGTCAGAAGGAGTGTCGTCAAATAACCCTCCTTGAACCTCTGTGGTTTCTACGTGTAGTACTTCAAAAAGCATTTTAAAGCTTTCGGCTCGCGTTATGACTTCATCGGGTCTAAAGTTTTCCGCATTGTCGGCGGCACCTTCAAGTTCAATGTAGGTGATGGCTTCAATATAAGTGTGATTATTGGGAACATCTGCGTATTTGGCTGAAACGGGCAATGCTAAGATAGTGGCTAAAACTAGGGTCGAAAGTAGTTTTTTCATAATTCAAATTTATTTACCCGACTATTCTTAAGTAATCACGTCAAAATAACCATGTTTACCCCTTCCAAAAAAAGGCTATTTCTGTTATAATTAACAGATTTAAACACCTGAAATGAAGATCGGTCAACTCATCAATTCATTGGTCATTGTGGTCGCGGCAACAGCCTTGGCTGCGTGGTCTTTTGTATCCAATCCTGCTGAAGTGGCTTATTCAAGTCAAGAATGGGT
>JBLIGW010000043.1:0-9007 GCA_047635955.1 Oceanicoccus sp. | reverse complement strand
GACTGCTCCCTTTGGAGTGAATTTCATCGAAGAGAGCTCTGGATTGGGAAGTTCGTCCTTGTACTCAAGTAGGAGGCTATAAAGACGTATTAAAATGCTGTTTGACCAATTAGAAGTAGCGGTAATCTCACTCTTTTCAAGTGAGTATTTAAGTTCCAGTTCAAAATATAAACGAAATAGGATTCTCTTTTTGAACTCCTGCGGCAGAGCGCGAATTAACTCAATAGCTTGATTGCTATGTGAGGAGTCTTCAGATGCAAGAGAATCAAAGAGTCTTACATAGGCTTCCTGTTCTTCAGTACTCATCCGCTGTGAATACAGCCTTAAACGTGTTTTTTCACTTGAGACTCTTCAATATGATTGAGCCCTTCATTTCTCTCGTCAAGAGATCTCATCTCAGGGTATGTAGCTCCAAATTCTGATAAATGGTCCATAGGTGAGGATTATACAACTTATCATAACTTTTGTCAGTCAGACTGGCAATACCTTCTAGGTGAAGCGTATTTTTATAAACTAGCCCCTTCGCCATTCGTAAGCTCACGAAAATAAAAGGCGACAAAATGTATTTTTGTCGATTGGTGAATTTATAGAGTGTATTAGCTTGAGCTTACTTTAACATAAGTGCAGGCGTGAATGGATCCTAGATAAGTTCTCTGCTAATATATTATTAAATTTTTAACCCACGCTTTATGAAAAAACTTATCCCTATTGCCTTTACCATGGTTCTTGCGCTTAGCCTTAGTGCTTGCTCAAGTGATGCTCCAAGTGAAACAGATTCAACTGTCTTTTCAGGCAGAACAAGTGACATGATCATTATTACTTCACCTGCAGCGGGTGAACCAGTTTCTAGCCCATTAAATGTTGTAGGAGAAACAACTATGACAGAGGAGACTACAATAAATCTTGAGTCTTATGGCGCAGATGGACTTATAAACACGGAATCAAAATGGCATACAAATGCTGATGGTACTTTTGACTTTGGCTCAACTTACTACTTCATTGGAGGTGGGGGCGAAGGTCGTATAGACGTAATATTGCTTGATGCAGATGACATTGAGATAGATCGAGCTTCTGTTCCAGTTGTTTTCGAATAATTAGAATTCAATTACCTAAAAAGATCTGAAGTTATAGTCATCAGCTTGTACCCCTTCAACATACTGACGCACTGCTAACCTTGAAAGGCCAAGGGTGTTGACTTCTTCCGGGCAACTTGTGTCTATTTTGTTATCTACTCTCACTTCACCTCTTGCTTCACGTTCTTCGTAAGTGTCTCCAGCTCCAACTAAAGGGCGCACGTAACATGGGTCTTGTGAGTCTTCTGGTCTGATAAATGGGCCAAATTCCATAATATTAGGGTTTTTTAAAAAAGCCGCAGCATACTACTGGAGATTCTAAATCTGTCAAGCTTTGTTAAATTGCAGAGTTCCAGTCACATTTTTCAGGTGAGCTTGCATGGGCTTTTGGAATGAAGCGTAAAGTATCTTCTGAACTGTGGAATCACTATTGAAGTGATTGGAGAAAATAGTACCCTTCGAATTATCGATAGCTCAGCATCTTACCTGGCTAGACAAGGGCTTAAGGGTGAAATTGGCCAGTAGATGTTTTTTCTGCAAGCTTAACAAATTGCGATTGTGCTTTAAAAGCGTAGACTGATTTCAATTAATCAAGCTCCACGCAATGAAAGAATACGAAGCTATTATTATCGGAGGTGGTGGAGGTCTGAAACTGCGACCCATTTCAGATTTAGGTCATAAAATCGCTATCATTGAGAAAGAAGACCTAGGAGGGACTTGTCTGAATCGTGGTTGTATTCCATCCAAAATGCTCATTCATCCGGCGGACGTTTTAGACGAACTGCGGGAGCTGGGACAATATAATGTGACAGTGAGTCAGGATTTTGACGTGGATTTTCCTGCGCTAATTGATCGAGTTACAAACAGTGTTTCAAAAACAGCTCAAAGCATTGCAGCAGCTTATGAGAAAAATGAGAATGTGGACTTTTATCACGGTGAGGCAAGGTTTCTTGAAGACAAAGTGATAGAAGTAAACGGTGAAAAGATCACAGCCAATCGAATTTTTATTGCCACCGGAACGAGACCTCGTGTCCCAAAAATTGAAGGTCTGGAGGGAACTCCTTTTATGACAAGTCGTGAGGCCTTGCGACGGGACTCACTTCCAAAATCAATGCTTGTGATTGGAGGGGGTTACATCGCTACAGAGCTGGGGCATTTTTATCGGTCCATGGGGACAAAGGTAGCTTTCTTAATTCGCAGCTCAATGTTGAAAGCGGAAGATCAAGAAATTACTGAAGAGTTTACAAAGGCTTTTGAGAAAAAGCACACACTTCACTTTGGAGTGACCCCCACAAAGGTGGCCTACGACGGAAAAGAATTTACCGTTTGGGTGGAAGCTAAGGATGGGAAGGTTTCAGAAATGAAAGCAGAAGCTTTGTTTGTCGCAGCAGGAATTGTTCCAAACAGCGAGGCCCTGGGTTTGAAAAATACTGAAATTGAAACGACTGATCGTGGATTCATTAAGGTGGATGAGCACCTCCAAACTACAGTTCCTGGAGTGTATGCATTGGGAGACATTACGGGAAATTACTTCTTTAGACATAGTGTTAATTTTGAAGGGGAGTACCTGCTTCGAGTTTTATATGAAGAGCCTTCAGGGGAAGCAATTGATTATGCTCCAATGCCACATGCCGTTTTCTCAAGCCCACAAATTGGTGGAGTCGGGAAGACTGAAGAACAGCTTCTTGCGGAAAATATTGATTACGTAAAAGGAGTGAACCGTTACGAAAATAGTGCGTTTGGAGGAGACGTTTTGCAGTCTGAATTTGGATTGGTAAAACTCATGTTCGACAAGAAAAGTCGGAAACTTTTGGGAGCTCACATTGTCGGGAAAGAGGCCTCAAGTTTGATACATATGTGCATTGCCTTTATTACAATGGAGGCCACTTTAGACGACATGCTTAGAACTATTTATATCCACCCCGCCTTTCCAGAAGTGATTCGGAATGCGGCACGAAAGGCGAAAGCCAATTTTAATCAGAACTAAATCATGAAAAAAACTTTATCTGTTTTGCTAAGTGGAGTCTTGCTTCTGAATTCAGTTTCAGCCGCTAGCTATTCGGACGTTTACGAAAGTGAACCCATCAATGACGCCTTGGATTATTTGAGCGATGAGGACATTGTAGAAGGTTACGGAGATGGGACTTTTCAACCTTTGAATCTAATCAATCGAGCGGAGTATACCAAGATGGTAGTGGAAGCTTTCACGGATGAAACGCCGAGTGAAGACAGCTACAGTAACTGTTTTAATGACGTGGATGATGAATGGTACGCTGCTTACGTTTGCTACTCTCAAGAGCAGGAATGGGTGGAAGGTTATGGTAATGGATTTTTCATGCCTGGTGACAATATTACAAGAGCCGAAGCAGTAAAAATTATTTCTGCAGCTCTTGAATGGGAAGTGGATGCTAAATGGTATGGTGGGCAGTTTAATGACATCGGAATAAATGAGTGGTACGGAGATTATTTGTGGGCTGCGGAAGAGCGAAATCTTTTTGACACATTGGACTCTTATTTATCACCTCATGAATACATCACACGTTCACAAATGAGTCAGCTGCTTTACCGCGCTTTGCTTGTTGAAGAAGGGGAAGACTTTGAAATTTTTGAACTTTCTGACGACGGTAAAAACATTACTTATCAAGAAATGCTAGACAGCGGAATTCAACCCGCTTATCCCGGTGATATGGTTTTTGCTTCCAATTCTCAATCCGCTTACCCTTACGGTTGTTACGCGTTTGCGACTAAAAATGTCTTGGAATGGAAGTACGATTGGTTCTTAGACATTGCTGAAGTTCAAGAAGCAATTGGCTGGGACGGAACTTTTATTTGGAGCCCTTCTGAATTCCTGGCTTTTGCTAAGATTTACAATGTGGATGTGATCTTCACCTACAACGGAACTGCTGAATTCTTTTTCAAAAAACTAGCCGCAGGTGAGCCACTGGTTCTTTACATTCCTTATGACTTGAATGGAGTTAACATTGGTCACAATTTAGTCGCTTACTCTTTTGACGATGATGGCGTTTGGGTGGCAGATAGTTTAAGTGGTGGCCTACAAAGACACATCAGCTATGACGAAGTATTTATAGATAGTGACACCTCAACAACAAATCTAACCCAACTTAGAAAGCTAAAAGGGAATGGAAGTCGACGGGATCAAGTGATGGGGTATTAGTCCCTCATCCCAATTCCTTTTCTGAGGAGGTAGCTACTGAGCGTGACAAGAATGACAGTGAAGGCACAAAGCAGTCCGATACTTGACCAGATGTTGAGGTCGGACTGACCATAGAATCCATATCGGAAACCATCAATCATGTAGAGTATTGGGTTGAATTTTGAAACTCCTTGCCAGAATTCTGGCAGCATTTCTACGGAGTAAAACACACCTCCAAAGTAAGTGAGTGGCGTGAGTATGAAAGTACTGAAGAGACTGATATCGTCGAATTTTTTTGCGAAGATTCCATTCACCAATCCTCCTAATGAAAAGACTACGGAGGTGAGAAAAACAAATAGCACAATGATTAGTGGGTGCTCAATTTGAGGCTGAACAAAGAAAAAAGAGACAAGAAAAACCAAAGCCCCAACAATCAATCCACGGAGCACTCCACCGGAAGCATAACCAGTAATCACAACCCAGTTTGGGGTGGGGGAAACCATGAGTTCTTCAATGCTTCTTTGAAATTTGTTTCCAAAAAATGAGCTCACTACATTGCTGAATGAGGCACTGATCACGGACATCATAACTAGTCCTGGAACCAGGAAAGCCATGTAGCTGATTCCATTGATGTCGCCAACTTGTGAGCCAATGAATGAGCCAAAAATTACAAAGTATAGAGTCTGATTTATCACTGGTGGCAGCAAAGTTTGCGCCCAAATCCTTAGGAAGCGAGTGACTTCTTTTCTTACTAATGTGACGAGGGATACCCAATATAAGCTCAGATTCATTTTAAGTAGTTTAGAAAAAGTTGTTCCATTCGATTCATTTTTGGCTGAATCTCGTTCACCATTACGCTTTCTTTTGCCAGCGCTTGAATGAGATTTGTAATTGGCTCTTTTGCAGAAATATTCACCTCAACGGTGTTCTTATTTATGATGTTCAATTCAAAGTCTTTTAGTTTTTGATCTTTTTTTATTTCACAAACATCCAGTACGTAAGTTTGATTTTTGAGTGATTTGAGTAAGGCACTAACTTTCCCTTGAGCCACTACTTTTCCTTCTTTGATCATGGCCATGTTTCGGCAAAGTTGCTCAACTTCTTCAAGGTAGTGAGTGGTCAAAAGAATAGTCACACCTTCTTTATTGAGCCTGTTCAGATATTTCCACATTCCACGTCTAAGCTCCACATCCACACCAGCCGTTGGCTCGTCAAGAATGAGAAGTTTAGGTTCATGTATCAATGCACGAGCGATCAGTAGGCGACGCTTCATCCCTCCAGAAAGTTGGCGAGCAGAAGTGTTACGCTTGTCCCAAAGGTCCAATGCTTTCAGTATTTCTTCAGCGCGCTTCACGGCAATTTTTCTAGGGACTCCAAAGTAACCTGCCTGCCAAATAATTATGTCGATTACTTTCTCAAAAATACTGAAATTAAACTCTTGAGGTACAACGCCAATATGTCGTTTAACATCATTTACCTGTGTGTCTAAATCGTATCCAAAGACTTTCACAGATCCTTCATTCTTATTTACTAAACTAGTGAGGATTCCAATCGCCGTGGTTTTTCCAGCTCCATTGGCTCCAAGTAGGGCAAAGAAATCACCTTGTTCAACTTTGATATCAACCCCACGAAGGGCTTGAGTACCGTCGGCGTAGGTCTTCTTTAGACCTTCAATGTTTATGGCTAATTGCTTTGGCATTAAATATAGTATTGATAGTGTTACTATAGTGTATATTGTCCGCGTAATAACTCCAACCAATATGATTTTCAAAAAATTCAAAGACGAGATGAATAAGGCTCTCAAAAAACAAGAAATATATAAAACTCACCCCAATAGCCCAGAGGCAAAGGCAATGGCAAGAAAAGGAGGAGTGGCTCTACTTGTATTTGGTTTTATTTTTTTACTAACAAGCTACCTAGAGTGGACTTATGCTAGCAAAGTTCATATCATTTTTCCTGTAAGCGGAGTGGTGTTTGTTTTGTTTGGGGTGATCACAGTAGTAAAAGGTAAAATGATTCGTTAAAACAAAAAGCCCAGCTCTTTCGAGCTGGGCTAGGTCCCTTTTATCGTGCGGTCAAATTATTCGTACTGAGCGTAGTACATGTTGTTAACCATAACGGCTGATTCAGCTCGGCTAAGGTAACGTTCTCCTTGGAATGATCCATCAGGATACCCCTCTACTACGTTCATGTCAGCTGCAGCTCGTACTGAGGCAGCGAACCAATCTGTTGATGCAATATCATAGAATGGAGTAGTACTGTTATCAGCTTCGATTCCAGCAAGACGGATTAGGATTACAACCGCTTCAGCTCGGTTTAGTGAGTAGTCAGCATTGAAATCATTGTCGCCATCGATTACGTCTAGGTTGTAGGCAGCAAGAGCGTACTCTGCATACCAGTCATCTTCACGGTCAACATCGTCAAATGGGTTTTCCTTGTAAGTGTAGATTGAAGTATCTACTCCAGCATTGTTTAGTGCCATCTTAAGGAATTCCGCTCGAGAAACTCGAGTATTAGGACGGAAGTCGTCTGTTGAAATCTGAAGGATTGATCGACAGTAAAGTTCACGGATAGCTGATTGAGCCCAGTGATAATCAATATCGCTGTAATCTGGATAACAGTTGTGATCACGGAGAACTACAATGTCGAGTTCAACTTCATTGTCACCGTCCATAACTAGGTCAGTAGCAAGTTGGTCGTAACCCCCGACTGTAACTGTAAATCGGTAGTCAGTGTTACTACTTGAAGTGTTAACTGCAAGAAGGTAACGTCCGTTTCCTTTAGCAAGAACTCCATATACTTCGTTATCAGATCCACCAGAGATCATGAAGTTTTCATCAGAAAGGTTGATAATTCGACTTCCGTCTTCATTTTCAACTGTTACTTCAAGTAGGTAAGCAGTTACTGAAATTTGATCTAGTGAACCACCTTCTACTACTTCGTCAGCAGAAACACGGATCCAGTAAGCGTCTTCAGCAACAGTAGTGTTGTCGTCGAACTCAAAGTCACCATTGTCCCATGAACTTGGGATGTCAAAAGTGATAGTTTCAGTATCAACTGTGATGAAGTCATCAAAGCTTGTAGTTGAAACCGTTAGGTTTTTCCACACTGAACCAGTGTAGTATTCCCAATCAAGATCAGCATCGTCTTCGTACTCAACGCTTCCGGTGAGTTCAAGTTTGATTTTGTCGAAAGGGACTTCCATACCGATGTATAGAGTTTGTTCATCTTCGTCACCTGTGTAGAATTCTACAAGGTCACCATCGTTGTCTTCAGCAGCGTCGCTGTAGTCAACTACTTCTACACCATCAGATGAATTAGATTCGGTGTAAACGTATTGAGCATTGGTAGTTGTTCCATCCATAGCTACAGAAGCTAGGGCTAGGACAGGGAGGCTCAGTGCAAGCACGAGGCTTGTAAGGATATTAACTTTCCGCATGTGATATTAGGGTGAAAATTTAGAAAGGAGGTCATAATGCACCAAAGTAGACAACTTGTCAACTATATTCTTTATAAACAAGAAAGACCCCCGTTAGGAGGTCTTAGTTTCAATCTGTTAATTCTTAAGCTATAGAGCTGGAACGTCTAACTGTATACTGTAGGCTTCGTCATTATGAAGTACAATAACTAGTCGGTAGATCACTTCAGCGACTTCAATTCTAGTCATAGACTGACCTGGATTAAAATTAGTATTAGAGTTTGAATCAGGGAAGATGTTCATTTCCATAGCGTACTGCACATAAGGTGCGTACCAAGATAGGTTGTCAACATCTGGAGTAGGATCAGACCCTACAACAGGGT
This sequence comes from Oceanicoccus sp., assembly GCA_047635955.1. GTDB lineage: Bacteria > Patescibacteriota > Gracilibacteria > UBA1369 > 2-02-FULL-48-14 > WFTC01. Next base: position 979 of record JBLIGW010000043.1, on the reverse strand, counting down.
CTACGCTGATCCCCTTACTAGCGAATAGCATTTTAAGTAGTTCAACTCGGTTTACACCTTGGGAGGGTTTGAAACTCCCATCTGAATAACCTTGAACAATACCAATATCTTCAGCAGTAGCTAGGTAGTCTGAGTACCATGCTCCTGTAGAGGCGGTATCAGAGAAACTAACGGTTCTACCAAAGGAAACTGGCACTTCTAGACCTGAAATAATAAACTTAAGACCTTCGATTCGTGATACTTCACGATCAGGTTGGAAGCTTCCATCAGGATATCCAGAAACCGTTCCTTTGCTTCGGAGGTAACTTACTGCAGGGTAGTACTCATGTGAGCTACTCAAGTCAGTGAATTCTTGAACTTGAATGGTTGCACTTTCAGTTACTTTGGTTCCGTAGGTCACTTGAATAACAATGTCATCAATTTCCTCTGAGTAGAGTTCAATTTCAGCAATTCCATTCGTAAAGTCTTTAGTACTGATCTTAGATGGACTAATAGTCGCATCACCTTCAATCACCTTAAGTTCAACGGTTCCACTACCTGAAATCTTTGGAGTAGGATTACCCTCAAGATCTAAGGCTTGAATCTGAACAATCTCAGTAACATTAGGGACAAAGTACCCATCACTCGCAGCTCCAAATTTAGCAAAAGGTTGAATTTCACTAATAATATAGAACGGAGTGGTAGTGAAAGTAGAACTAGCAATTTCAAATACAATAGTGGCTTCACCTTCCAGCTCTCCATAAAGATCCAGAGTAGCAACTCCATCTCTAAAGTCATTCTTGTCTAAAGTAGTTCGGTTTAACTTAGCAATATTTTCATCTGAGAAATCAATATCAATATTATCGGTAAATTGAGGGTCAGTAAGTACTGAACCAGTAGCATCGAATAGTGTGATTTCAATCTCACGTTTAGCTCCAATCATAATGAAACTTGGCATGTCTACTTCAATAGAAGCGATATCCATAGTGACAACAGAAGT
>JBLIGW010000042.1:0-9219 GCA_047635955.1 Oceanicoccus sp. | reverse complement strand
GAGGGTCAGTAAGTACTGAACCAGTAGCATCGAATAGTGTGATTTCAATCTCACGTTTAGCTCCAATCATAATGAAACTTGGCATGTCTACTTCAATAGAAGCGATATCCATAGTGACAACAGAAGTCTCCACCTCTAGTGCCTCTTCAATTTCAATTTCCTCCTCTATAACAACTGCTTCCTCTTCTTCTTCGACGTCAGCCACCTCTTCAGCCACCTCTTCGATCACTTCAGGCTCTTCTTCGACGTCAGCCACCTCTTCAGCCACCTCTTCAGCCACCTCTTCAGGGACTTCATAAGTTTCAATACTATACTTGAGCACGTATTCAGCTGGATCAGCCATGTATTTGTATACATTGTCTTGACCTAGCCCTTCGTTAACGGCGCTCCAGAAGTTCAAACCAGCATCACTGGCTTCACTCCAGGTGAAAGGCCAATAAGGCATCCATGGAACTGTTTCCATGGCAAGATCCCAGTGTAGATGAGGTGTAGTAGATGTTCCAGTTTCACCACTCAGGGCGATAATGTCACCAGCTGAAACAATGTCACCTTCATTTACATAAATTTTTGATAGATGAGAGTAACCAAAAGAAATAGTGGTTAGCTCTCCAATATTAGTAGGGTGAGGGGCGTTTTGAGTCTCAACCACAACGTGGTATCCAAAACCTGAGCTTTGCTCACTTACCTTTACAACTTCACCAGTGGCAGCGCTGCGGACAGGAGTGTTCATAGGCATAACCCAATCAATAGCAGGGTGACTTCCACATCCAATACCGCAACTGTCCAAATGATAGTTACCAGCAAAGGGCACAGTAATATTGTACTGTAGATTCATTTTTTCGATTTCACTTTCGCTACTCCAATCAATGTTATCCAATTCAAAAGTTAAGTTTTCTTGATCATATAAGTGTAATAGGTGAGGAATAACTTTCCCTCCACCTTCAGCTAAAAGTGAATTGTAATCTTGATCTCTATCTCCAGACTCTAGCTCGGAATAATCCAACATACTTTCAAATGGAGCAACCGTTCCCTCGAACACATACTCAGGTTGGTTCAAGATAGAACTGAAAAGAAAATCAGAGTCTTGAAGCTGCACCGTTCCTACGGAAAGCGCAAGTAGTGCAACTAAGCCCGTCCAATGACGAGTGTTGTTGTTTCGAAAGAAAGGTTTGAGTTTTTTCATATTTTTTGTTTTTGTGTATCTAGTCATTATAGCTTATTTCCATATTTTATTCAAGATGCAAGTACTCACCAACTCAGAAGAAGAGACTCAAGACTTAGCCAAAAAGCTCCTGGAGGAATATCCAGAGCATCGGGTGTGGCTACTTGAAGGGGATCTAGCAGCAGGGAAGACCCAGCTAGTTAAAGGTTTGGCAAAAGCCCTTGGCATTGAAAAGGCCGTTTCTAGCCCGACTTACGCCTATTTAAACGAATACAGCAGTAAACTAGCCCATTACGACCTTTACAGGCTGGAGGGACAGGACGAAGAGCTCATGCACCTTATTGATGAACATTTAGCTTCAACAGGCCATGTGGTGATTGAGTGGCCATCACGAATGAACGTTCAGGTGGCTCAAGCTCATCTATTCATAAGAATAAACCATGAGGGAGGAAGCAAGCGAAGTTTAGAGATTACTGCTCGTCCGTAAGTGCAACAAATTCTTCAGGAAGGTAAAGACTCAATCTTCCAGTATTTAGTTCTTCACGTTGGTAGGCCATGATGCTTTTAGCGTCATAACGACTATTGATGATTCCATTTAATGCTGCTCGAGTTCCAGGCCCAACGTATCCAGCTCCACTGTCGTCAGTGCTTTCAACGAGTCCATGAATCTGTTGAAACTTGTAAACAGCGTGTTCAGTCACTTCGTCAAAGTAACCAGTAGCTTGATAAAGCAGTCCCATTGCTACTAATTCATTTTGAAGCACATCTACCATCGTTCCACTGTCTCCTATAGTAAGGGCAGCAGCAAAGAGTGATGTTTCTTCAAAGAGGTCATCATGCTTAGAAAGCAGGGCACCTCCTCGTTGTAATCGAATGGTATCAATTGCCAATTCTTCGTCATTCAGTAACTTATCGAATTGAGTTCGTGTTTTAATTCCAAAGTGTCCCGCTCCCATTTCTGCAGGATCGCTTACGATTTCAAAGTCAGATTGGAAGTTGAAAACGGATTGAGCAACGCCCGGTCCATAGAAATTAGTGGGTTCACCATCGTAATAGCCCCATTCGCTCAGATGACCCACTAGTTCAGAAACTTCGTCACTTTCCGTTCCATAATAAATATCTTCACCAAAGTAGAGTGGAGAAAGAATCGTGCTTTGAACAAAGTCTTCAATAGCCAGGTAGGCATCAAAGTAAACTTCATCTTGAATGTTTTCAACACCATAAACCATAACGTCTACAGTTCGCTTTCCCCAGTTTAGGGCACGTTGCAAACCTTCATCACCATATCCAAACCAAATATCTAATCGATCATGAGCTTGTCCACGGTCACCCGCAACAACAATAGCCCCTCCGATGTCATGACAAGTCGTCAATCCTATTCCAGGAATATAAAAATTAGTTCCAAAGTCGTAACCAGCAATCGCTCCACTATCAAGTGTTCTAGTACGTGGGCAGGCTACCATTCCAGGGTAAACTGGCGTTCCATCTGCTCCATTTGTTCCGTTACCATTTAGATAAATGTCAGAAGCATAGCTTCCCGTTGCGTATCGATCTTGACCAAGAAGGGGAGAGTAATAACCTGAAATTATAAATGTATGAACGTAAAAATCCTCACTTTCATCCGGTGGCGCTGGCACTTCCGCTGCAATAGCATTGAAAGTTGAACCAAGCGGAGCCACTTGAACAGCAAGCATAGTCACAAGGGTAAGAACCCCTAAGAGGCCTTGAATTTTCATTTGATTTTGGTTTTTGTTTTCTAATCATTATACCAAAACGTAGCTAAGACGTCTTGCGCTTAACCTTGACTCTTCACTTTATTGGTTTCTTATGTTCCCAAGGAGAATTGACCATTCTTTTAAACTTTGCCAGCTTTGAACTTATTTTGTTTTAAAAATTTGGACCTAAATAGTTGAACTGGTAGTAGTTTTTCAAGTATAGGTTTTTGACTGACGTAACTCGGTTTTTTCCACTTAGGTAGCTTTGCCAACATACTGACTGATAGTTCTTTTGAATAAGGCTTAGCAATTGCTTGCTCTCTATACTCTTGTGATTTCTTCAGAAGGTCTTGTCTCTTGAGTGTATAAACCTCCTCCATAATGTCCCTCTACGCCCTTACTGTAACCTTCCTTTGTTACCCAGGGGGAAACTTTCCAGTTCCCATCTGAAAATGATCTGTAGAACAAGATGGGCTCAAGCTTAGATCCAACTTTTGTGAAGGCAATACATTCTGGATAGTCACCATTCTGCACTACTTTAGAAAAGAAAAAAGTTCTCCCCTCTAGAACTGTTTTTGTTGTAATCTCAAACCAGTTTTGATTGACTGCATCGCTTCCAATGTCACCAATTTCACATTCATCAAGTAATGTTTGGAACTCATCTGCTGGCGAAGGAGTTGAGTTATCAGGCGAGGTGTCAGGCGTAGGAGCCGGAGGTGTTGGTTTAGGTCGGGGTAGGTGGAACTGGTGCAGGTTTATCAGGTGCAGGCTTAGGCCCAGGGAAGAGCAAGACCTTTCCGTTCTCATCCTGACTTACTCCAGATGGAGAATTGGCTTCTTGATTAAGACGTTCTTTAAAGGCCGCCGTATGTCTTTCAACTAGGGCCGCAACACGAGGATTCTCGAGGGCCGCTTGTCCATACTTAGCTAAAATAGCCTGAATTCCCACGTCAAACCCTTCAACGACGTGCGTAATCGGGACTTGTGGCCCTTTGGGAGGGGTACTTGATGACATAGTTTGATGTAGCTATTTGGTTTGAACTATGCCACTTATAACCAAATCAGTCAAGTTTCCAAACCTTGTTAAAACAGAATCACACCTAATGAATTACTACTTTAAACCACAGTTCCTAGTCTGCGGAAAACCTCTCTTTCTACAAACTCTTTATCTCGTCCATATTTGAGTCGTGAGAGTTGCTTTAGCGCGTCTGCAACATCTGGATTCCCAGTCTCTAGATAAGGATTTAGAGGAACAATGCTAAATGGCTTAGACGGCTGTGTATCGACAGATAGCTTCATTACGGCCTTATACTTGTCTGTATTGATTAAGTCCTGGTCAGAGAACACAGGGGCCATTTCTTTAGCCATGTACTCGGCATCTTGAGCACCAATCTTGTAACACATTACTGAACCGACATTCCCAAACACGGCATCTTTCAAATTCACACCTTTGCCTTTTCCTCCTCCTCCAGTTTCAAGCTGTGCAAGATACTGGTGAGCCATGTTCAATGAGAGGCGGTATTTACGAGCTTCCGATAGAATCACTTCAATAGAGTCAGTAACGTAGTTTTGGAACTCATCAATATAGAGGAAGAAATCACGACGATCCTCTTTTGCTAGTTTTTGACGAGCCAAAGCAGCAATTTGAAGCTTGGAAACAATAATCATACCCAGAAGTTTGGAGTTGATGTCTCCAGTTTCCCCCTTAGATAAGTTAACCATTAGGATCTTTCCATTGTTCATTACGTCACCAAAATCAAAGGCAGATTTGGTTTGCCCAATAATATTTCGCATTAGGCCATTCGTTACAAACTGTCCAAACTTTGAAGCAAAGTAAGGAATCATCTCTTGTTTTTCTCTGGCTCCAGTTTTGGCCATTTGATTTTCCCAGAACGATCTTACAATAGGATTTGTTACGGTTTTAACTTTCTCTTTTTGGTAATCATCATCAGTAAAGAGCCGCACAATGTCAGTGAGTGCACCTCCACCTTCTGATTCCATCAGGGTTAAACATCCATTACGGAAGTAATCCTGAATACGTGGTCCAAACACCTCTTCATTGAAAAGTTTGATCATAATGTTCATTGCATCCATAGCAACCATATCTCGCTCTTCAGGCGTTGGCGCTTCAAGAAGGTTGAGTCCCATCGGACGGTCTAAGTCTCCAGGGTTGAAGTAAATGACATCATCAGCACGTTCTTTTGGAATGAAAGGAAGTAGGTCTTCAATCAGTTGTCCATGAGGATCAATCACACAAACTCCTTTTCCATTTTTCAGATCTTGTCGAATCATCACCTGCAATACAGAAGATTTACCAGTACCCGTTTGTCCAATCACATAGAAGTGACGGAATCGATCTTCATTTTTCATGTAAACCGGAGTCTTAACTCCACGGTAGACGTTATGACCCAAGAGTAATCCTTCTTTCCCAAGATTAGCTGGAGGGGGTGCAATTTTGTAGTTTTGCCAATTAATATTTGGTGCTCGATTGTATTTGATGTTGGGAATGTGAAACAAGCTAGCCAGTTCTTCAGGGCAAAGAATCATTTTCTTGAATCTGAGTGGCCGCTTCATGTCACGCATAAGAAAGTGACTCACGAGGTCACCCATATATTTGTCTTTAACCGTGAGTGCATTGTTGTCTGTAGTTGCGTATTGAGCAAAAGACGATTTCATACTAGTGAGTATGGTCTTGGCTTGATTCATTTCGTCTGAAACGGCAACAAGACGAATAATGGCTTCAAATCCAAATTGAGTATTCTTTTCTTCAATAGCCTTAACCTGTTCGTCCATCATTGGAGTAGTCCGTCCAGGGGAGTCAGGGCCTGATGGTGTGGATTCACCCCGGAATAGTAAAGTGAGCATGTCACCAATCCAAGAAAGCGGATTGAGACTTCCTAGCAAGCTAGAGCTTTTGTCTTCAAGTAAATTTTTAGCTTCAGCCCTACCTTTCTTTTGCCACCCATTGGCTACAGGACGAATCATGATTTGAATAGCCGCACCTTCATGGGCGTCTAGTTTTGAAACCGCATTCACAATGTTATTCAATGGGTCAGACGTCATCCTTTGATGAGTACGAATAGGAAAGAGGAAAGGCTTGGCAATGGTCATGTAGCAGTAGGCAGCTTTTGAATCTTCAGTAAAGAGATTGTAGTCCGGAACTTCTTCAATATAGGTGTCTGGGTAGTAAGCCGTAAGTTGCTTCTCAACTAAGCTTACAAGCGTTTGAGGTACAACGATGTAGAAATCAATTACATTGTCTTGCACCACGTACTCTAGTGCAAGAAATTCTTGACCCTTGATTCGTGGAATAAGGTGACCATCTTCCAAAGCATAAAGTGATTCAAAAAATTGTTTCATTACTCCAATCACATCTCGAAAATCAGTGTTCGCTCCTCTACTTTGAGAGTCAGCTTCCTTGTCTTCTTTTGATTCTTTCTTAGGAATTCTAATCTTAAGAAAGCTCATAGTTAGTGAGCGGTGTCGGTTCGCTTGGTAGCGTATTAGCCAGAGTCCCAGCACAATGAGTAGCGCTAGGATCAGTAGTCCGGCAATAACGAGCAATAGGGTAGGCATGGCGTGGGAAGGAGTTTAGTCCTCTTCTACAACAGTTCGGATGTGCATTTCTGCAATAGATTCTTCCGGCAGCTCTGAAGGGGCACCTGTCATTAGGTCTTTAGCTTTTGAATCTTTAGGGAAGGCGATTACTTCACGAATATTAGGTTCATCTCGGAGTAGCATAAGGATTCGGTCGAGTCCCCAGGCAATTCCACCATGAGGAGGCGCTCCGTAGCTGAAGGCCTCAATTATGTGTCCAAATCGTCGTTCAATGTTTTCATCAGAAAGTCCAAGAGCTTTGAATATTCGAGTTTGAATTTCTGGAGAGTGGATTCGGATTGAACCTCCTCCAATTTCGCTTCCATTCATTGCAATATCATAAGCTTTCGCTAGAACTTTTTTAGGATCACTTTCCAGTAGTTCAAGATGCTCATCTTTTGGAGCAGTAAACGGATGATGAGCTGAAACGAGACGACCTTCTTCTTCACTATATTCAAAGAGAGGGAAGTCTGTCACCCAACAACAAGCAAGGACATTAGGGTCTCGGAGCTTGTATCGGTCGGCGCAGGCCAGTCGGACATTACCAAGTGCGTTACACGCTACGTCAAACTCGTCAGCACCAAAGAAAACAATGTCTCCTGTTTTGGCACCCACACGATCAATCAAGTTTTGAACCTGTTCGTCGGTGAAGAATTTAAGTATAGGCGCTGCAGGCCCGTCTTCAGTCATTTTAATATAAGCTAGCCCTTTAGCTCCATAAACTTTTGCAATTTCAGTCATTCTGTCGATGTCTTTTCTAGTGAATTCAGCTCCTTTTTCAACGAGTAGTGCTTTAACCACACCACCTTCTTTAACAGCACGAGTGAAAACTTGAAACTCAGAGTTAGAAACCAAGTCTGATACATCTACAATCTCCATATCAAAACGCATATCTGGCTTGTCTGAACCAAAACGAGCCATGGCGTCATGCCAAGTGAGTCGAGGGAAAACGTCAAATTTAAGCTTCTTTTCAGGAGAAAGTTCTGTGAAAAGTTGTTTCAAAATAGTTTCATTCAGACTGATCACATCTTCTTCTTCAACAAATGACATTTCCATGTCGAGCTGTGTGAATTCAGGCTGTCGATCTCCACGGGAGTCTTCATCACGGAAACATCGAGCAATCTGGAAGTATTTATCCATTCCAGCAACCATCAAGAGCTGTTTAAGCTGTTGTGGAGATTGAGGAAGAACGTAGAACGTTCCAGGGTAAATTCGAGCAGGAACAATGAATTCCCGTGAACCTTCAGGCGTTCCTTTCAATAGGATTGGAGTTTCTACTTCAACAAAGCTGTGTTCATCAAATAGATCTCGCGTTCGCTTGATAAAATCGTGTCGAAAAACAATATTGTCTTTCATCCGATTTCGACGAAGGTCCAGGTATCGGTATTTCAGTCGAATTTCTTCATTCGCATCTTTTGGGTGATCAATCTCAAAGGGAGGTGTCTTAGATCGATTTAAAATTTCTAATTCATCAACTAAAAGTTCAATTCCACCTGTATCCATATTCTCATTCTTTTGACCATCAGGTCGCTTGCCAACCACTCCTGTTACTTTAATTACAAATTCACTGCGAATTTCTTCAGCAATTCTATGAGCTTCTTGGCTACGTGAAGGGTCAAGCGTCAATTGAGTAAGTCCATTACGATCACGAAGATCAATGAAAATAAGGTCACCATGGTCACGTCGTCGGTGAACCCAACCACTAAGCGTTACAGTTTCACCTTTATCAGAAGGGCGAAGGTCGTTACAAGAGTGAGTGCGATACATATTTAAAAAGCGTTTAATTCAGCGTTATTGTAAAGTGTAGAGCCTCAAGGTACAAGGCTAGTCTTTACTTGAGAAGCTCGCTTAGATCAGATTTGAAATCAGCCGTTACCTCAATGCCAAAAGGAACTTTAATACGCTTGAGTTTGTCACCTTGGGTGATGTGGATTTCCACAGGCGTTTCACCTTTGTTCTTTTCCAGAAGAGGCTTGATATAGTGGAGTATGTCACTACTCATGTCGCTATCAATTTCAATCACGAAGATACCTTCTTCCTTGCTTTCTTCTTCAGACTTGCTCCGAAGCGATTGATGGGTTGGAACACCAAGTATCTTATCATTTTCGTCAAAGGTTCCATTATGCTTAGACGAACGAGTCATGGCCTCAAGTGAAACGGGTTTTACCTGATTCACTATGATTTGGAACTCGTCGGCTCTTTCGCTGAGTTTCCCGTGAAAGGTAAGCACCTTGTCTACATCAACAACACTTCCAAACTCTTCATAGGTTCGAGGAAACAAAACAAAAGGAATTTTAGCACTAGGGTCTTCAATTTCACCAAAACACATGTATTTACCTTTTTTCGTCATAACTCGTCGATTTTGACTGATCATTCCTGTGACTTTGATAGTTTTATCAATATTTTGCTTTCCAAGACCTCGAATTAATTTCCCTTTTCCTGAAATGTGCTTTTTCAAACCTTGAAGTGGATGTCCACTAACATAAAGGCCCAGGTATTCCTTTTCCCATTTGAGCTTTTGCCCCGCAGAAGCTTCAGCAATATCTGACAGCTTTAGACTTGGAGTTTCACTTTCGTCCATCATTCCAAAGATGTCGGTTTGCCCATCAGCTAAAGATCCTTGAATAACCTTGGCGTAAGTTGAAATCTCATCATAACTTTGTGAGAGTTGAGCTCGGTGACCACCAAGTTCATCCAGAGTTCCTGAATAGGCAAGTGCTTGGATAGTTTTTTTGTTGAGTACTT
>JBLIGW010000041.1:0-9252 GCA_047635955.1 Oceanicoccus sp. | reverse complement strand
CGCATCGATCTATGCAAAAATTGCACTCATTGAACATGCAAAATGAAATGGCTGTAGATTCCCTTTTTCAGGAACACTGGTTTCTACAAGCTGACTTACTGCAGACCAATAGTCTAGACCTGGACATGGTTGAAGCCAAAGATTATCAAGGTCTTCTAGTAACTATTAATGAAGATTTGGTAAACAATGGGTTCTTGATGATCCAACCTTCTGAGTACATGAGTGAAGAAACTCTAATTGAAATTGCAGAACGATATGAAGCTGCAATACCTGAGTTTAGCAGTGTAGAGCTTGATCAAAATATTCAACTACAAGGAGAACCACATTACTGGGTTATTCCTGACAAGCTAGTCAGCCTCACAGAAGAAAGAATAGAAGAAGAAGAAAGAATAGAAGAAGAGGTCACACCTGAAACACTAGGTCCTGTTGAAGCTCAAGCCATACAAATCGCTATTATAGATAGTGGTATTGATGCCAGTCATGAAATTTTTGAAAATATAGAAATTTTAACGGGGTGGAACACCATCACAGACAATACCGTCATGTATGACGATGTTAATCATGGAACTCATATTGCTGGGATCATAAGTTCAGAGATTAGCGATATTGAGATCATTCCTCTTAAGATTGTTGATGCCAACGGAGGTCGACTCTCTAATGTGCTTGAAGCTTTCGACAAAGCCATTGAGTACGAACCAGACGTAATTAACGCGAGCTTTGGACTCATGTCCCCCTCCTATTCTCTTGAGATAATGATGCAAGAAGCCTACGAGGCTGGTATTATTGTTGTTGCAGCCAGTGGGAACAATAATAGTTCAAAAGGCTTTTACCCCGCCACCTACGACACTACCATTGCCGTTGCTAGTGTTGACCCTACAAATGAAGCGATGGAGAAATCTAACTATGGAAATTGGATCGATATTGCTGCCAATGGATACATGGTACTTTCCTCACTCCCCGATGATGAATATGGCTATAAAAGCGGAACCTCTCAATCTGCAGCACTAATTTCAGCCCGAGTAGCTGAGCTACTTACAACAGATGGAAACTGGACTCTAGAAAATATCATCCAAGCTCTTCAAGAAAGCCAAGATACCGTTGAGAAAGGTAAACTTGCTGGTGTTGCCATTGTTGATTAAGGAACCATTGCTAGCCAGATAGCTGACAATATTCACATTCACCACAACCTGCCCATTCGTCTTTATCTAAGAATTTTAGATTTTGTATGTCTTCATAAACATCTTTAATCTGAATCTTAATCCTATTCAGATCTTCGTCTGTCACCTTAATTACACTTCGTTTGAACTTACCATCACGGCTACTTTTTTGAACAAATTGAATTTCACCTGAAGTCATCTTATAAGGGAATTTTGGTGATAGATCACAAAGCAATTGATAGAAAACAATCTGCCTATGATAGTCCCCATCTGGAGCAAGTGCCTGTGCCTTTGTATCGGGGTTACCGGTCTTATAATCAATAACATGAGCTACTTCCCCTCTAAACTCCACTTGATCCAACTTACCCGTCAGTGGGATTCCATCTAGATTCACACCATGTGGACCAAAATCGTATTCAGGATGAACATTTACTGAGAACTCGTCTTTGTAAGTGTCATAGTAATCAGAGAGGGTCTCCTGCCCCAACTGCAAACCACCACGGAAATCTTGTTCTGAAAGTATCTGTCGTTTCAACTGCTTATCAAATTCAATCAACATGCTCTCCTTTGTTGGTAGTCCGCTTTCCTTATGCTCCAAAGAAAAGTTTCTAAGCGTCTCATGTATTGCTGAACCATAAGCTGCGTACTTATTCATTGCACTAGGAACTCTTAATAAATTTCTATAATAAAACTTACGAGGACAGTCCAAGTAATTATTTAAATGAGTGATACTCATTGTGTAGTTCTTCAAAAGGCTCCGCGCAAAATCTTCCTCCTCTTCCGTATGATCTGAGACTGGAACTTCCAAAAATACAGTTTGCAATCGAGCGAGTGCTTCATCTTCAATTCCCGAAGTATCCATAAAGTTCAATTCTTCTTCACCAATTTCACCAAAAAACATACTTGGAACTTGAGGCTTTCCGTTTTCTTTTGTCTTGGAATAACTCAAATAAAGTTGATGTTTGGTTCGCGTCATTGCCACATAGAACAAGCGGCGCTCATCTTCATTCTGCTCCTGCACTGAAGCAGTTGGATCGTTCTTAAGTAAACCGTTAGGCAGTTTTAAACGTTGTCTTTTGCTTGCGTTCCCCCAATGTTTATTCACACAGTTCATAATGAATACATGTTCGAATTCTAAACCTTTGGACTTGTGAGCTGTCATCAAACGCACTGCTTCCTTTTGAGTTCTGAGTTCATGCTCACGAATACTCAAATCATTTTCTTGAAGAAGGTCCAAATATTCCAAAACTTGTTTTAAGCTCAATCCGTGCTCTGTCCTGTTCCGCTGTCTCACAAAATCAAAGAAACTATTCAATCGATTTAGATGCTCCACTTTGTCCTCCTGACTCATAATGAAATCTAAATACCCAGACTCTCGAATGATGTGATCTAAGACTTCAATCATTGGCTTGTTGTGACTCAATTTTTGCCAATCTAGAACTGACTCTGCTAAAGGCTTAAAGGCCTCCCTTTCCAACATAAGATCAAACAAATGAAGCTTCACAGGGTTCTTTCGTGATAAATCTGAACGCTCACGCACCAATTTGTGAATTGAAAGATTTTCAAAGCCAAGGAAATCATAATGAAGCACCTGGAAGCAACGAGCACTGTCTTCGGTATTATCTAGCAAACGTAAAAGCTCAATCAGCTGTTTAATTCTTAAATCCTCAAGGATATTTGCGCCCCTTTCAAGACGAAAAGGAATAGATAAACGAAGGAACAAATCCACAACAGATTCGGCTTCATAATTGTTTCTAAAAAATATTGCGATCTCTGAAGCATTCACTCCACTTGCCACTAACTCTTCAACCTTTTTAGCGAGAAAATAATGTTCGGTGGCCGGCTGATCAAACTCATAAACTTCGATCTTCTGCTTTTTTACAGGCAAGGCTGCCGTTAATTTTGTGCCTAAATTTGGAATGAAATTAGCTAAACTGTGTTCAGAATTTTGAATGAGTGAGTGAGAAGAATCCAAAATTCCTTGATGACTTCTATAATTCTCCTCCAAAGAAACCATCTCAATAGTGTCTTTATATCGTTTGTAAAAATACAAAATGTTTTCCAAAGACGCTCCTTGGAAACGATAAATAGATTGCTTGTCATCCCCCACAACAAAAAGATTAGGACTCTCAAAAAAGTTAGCGATAAGTTCAACCACTTCATTCTGAGCTCCATTCGTATCCTGATATTCATCAACAAGAATGTATTGAAACTGCTCCTGATAACGAGCCAACAAAGCTGGGTCTTTTTTGAAAGCCTGAACGACAAAAAGAATCATATCTTCAAAATCGTACTTCCCGCTTGTGATCAGTTCAGACTGATAAGCTTCATAAATTGCTGCCAAACTCTTCTGCTTTTCCAATTGCTTTTGAACAGATAGAAACTCCTTCTTCAACGCGTTTTTAAGCTGAGTTCTTTCTTTCTTTTCTAGAGGCGCAGGAGCATTTGAAAAGATAGGTTCAAAAATGGTGCCTATCAAAAGATTACGCATATTCTCTATCTCTACTTCTTGTAATTTACTTCCATGGATCCCAATGAAACTTTCAATCGCCAATTGATGCTCATGTATGTCTGCTGCGATATCTACCAAAAGTTCAGAAAACTTTTCTGGGCTCACGTCTTCACGCTTAAGCGTTTGAATCCCGTTAATCAGATCTCGTTGATAAAGATAAGGATCTGCAAAAGGTTTTAAGACATCACTTGGATCCAAGCTATCAATTAGCTTTCTAAAGATCTGAACTCGAGCTACATCATCAAGGGCTTCCAACTCTCGCCTATGTGTAAATGTTTCTGGATTCTCCTTAATCACGTCATTACAAAAGGAATGGAAGGTGTGAATCCGAACGTGATAAGCCGAATTTCCAATAAAAGTAAGTAAACGCTTTCTCATTGCCACCACTCCAGATTCAGTAAAAGTAAGACAAAGAATATTATGAGGATCCATTTGTGTTTTCTCCAAAATCTCTGCAATTCGTGCTGCAACAATTTGTGTTTTACCTGTCCCAGGACCAGCCAAAACCATCATTGGCCCTTCGATATGTGAGACAGCAATACTTTGCTTAGGATTGAGCTTGGGGTGGCTCATTACTTGAGGTTTGATTATTTTTCTTTTCCTGAATTTTAGCCTTGATCACTTCTGCCTTCTCTACGACTTGGCCGACTACCTCCTTTGCTTCTTTTTTTATCTCTACTTCATTGGTCTTAAACATTTTATAAGTCTTAGCCAAAACAGTAATAAAATATAAACCTGCAGAAAACACCGTAATTAGAGCAGCAACTTGTTGAATGAGTTCCATGGAGACTACGCGTTTAGAGAGGTGTGGGCTTTTTCGAGTAAATTTCGAGCGTTATCAAAGGTTAATTGGTCCATAGCCTTGTCGTAAGGCAACCAAGATGACCCTTGATGTTCGTGTGACAGTTCAATTGATTTAATTATTGTTTCAGCAAGGAAATACACTACTACCTTCTCCACTCTCTCTTTTCTCCCACGATTGAAGGCGTAATACATTGGCTCACGATACCCCTCCAAAAACTCAATATCTGAAATCCCTGTCTCCTCCACTAACTCACGATGAGCTGTGGCCATTTCATTTTCATCGTGATCCTCAACATGTCCCTTTGGAAAATCCCAATGACCACCAGGGTAATGAAGAAGCAAATACTCCCTACGCTCACCATCCATACGGAATAAAATAATTCCACAAGATTTTTCCTTGATGATTGGAAGCTTTTTTTTGAATTTTCTGCGAGGACGTGTGTTCATTTGCTCTTATCTTAGCAAATTTCAGGAAAATGTCAGACAACTTTTGCTAGCCTCATATTATGATTCATCGTCTGCTCACAATACTCTTTCCTTCACCCTGCTTAATTTGTGGTTATTTAGAGGAAATCCTATGTATTGATTGTCAAAAACAGCTGAAATTCCTTCCTCATATTAGACAAGTCAATGAACTAAGAATTTATTCGCCACACCTATACGAGAAAGCCACTGCTGTTGAACAACTAATTAATCCATTCAAATACTCTCATCAGTCACGAGTAGCTCATTATTTTGCACCAAAAATGGTAGAAACATTAAGATTACTAGGTAGCCAAGATCAGCCAATTTTAGTTCCAGTCCCACTACATAAAAAAAGATTTAAAGAACGGGGCTACAATCAGTCCTTTATTTTAGCCTCGCTCGTTGCCAAACAGCTCGGACTAGAAGTTTGTGAATATTTGATTAGAACCAAAGAAACTCAATCCCAAGCGCAAGTGGCTCGCAAAAAAGATCGTATCGCAAATTTAAAAGACGCCTTTGAAACACAAAGTACCCCAGCTCAAGGTAGGCATCTCATATTAGTTGATGATATAGTCACAAGCGGAGCCACACTCTTAGAATGCCAGCGGTGTCTGCTGAGTGCTGGAGCTCATTCTGTCAGCGCACTTACCCTTGCCAATCGAGCCTATGAAACAAAGAATCCTTGGAATTGATGCCTCACGAAGCACACGTAGCCAACCCACTGGAGTGGAAAGGTACAGTACTGAAATTATTTCTGCGCTCATTGAAGAGCTAGGTGAAGATTTTCAAATTCGGCTCTACACCCCTGAATGGATTAGCCACTTCCCCAAAAAGCTACAAAAGCGAATTAGACTGCCACGACTCTGGAGCTTGCTCCGTCTCAGCCTGGAAATGCTAGTGAAAAAACCCGAGTTTCTTTTTATTCCCGCTCACGTACTACCGTTTTTCGCTCCCAAAAAAAGCTACGTCACTATTCACGATGTGGCTTATGAAAAGTACCCAATGGCCTACGGAGGCTTTCAAAGTTTTTATCTGGAGTGGAGCACACGACGTGCCCTTAGAAAGGCAAAAAAAGTGATTGTTCCCACAGAAGCGGTGAAAAAAGATTTGATTAAATATTATGATGCCAAACCAAGTCGAATCATTGTGGTTCACCATGGACGGCTTGAACTAGCTAAAGTCACGAAAAAAGACATTAAATATACGCTGGACCACTATCGACTTCCTGCCGAAGAACCCCTCTTTTTCTTTATTGGGAGATTAGAAACAAAAAAGAACCTCATGGTGCTTTTAGATGCCTGGGCAATTGTTCAAAGAAAAAATCCGCAAGGACGTCTTTTCCTAGGAGGTATGTATGGACATGGATTCAATGATTTATTCCATAGAATGGAAAACCCCGACCTCAGAGGGACTGTTATTGCACCTGGCTACATCCCTGAACTTGAAGCTGCAAGTATTTTCCAAGCCGCCACTGCCTTAGTACTACCCTCCAGAGAAGAAGGCTTTGGACTTCCTATCCTTCAATCTTTTGAAGCTAATTGTGCAGTAATCTGTTCAGACATCCCTGCTTTAAGAGAAGTTGGAGGTGACGCCGCTCTATATGCTGACCCTGGTGACGCCGAAGGATTTGCCAAACACATGCTTAAATTACTGAAGGACCACGAGCTCAAAGAGAAACTCGCGAAAAAGGGGCAAGAAAGAATCAAAAAGTTCAGTTGGGAGAATGCTGCTAAAGACATTGCTCAAATACTTAGGGATTAGTAGACTGTGAACAATGAAAATTGCTTTTGTTCATGACTTTTTACTCCGACTTGGAGGCGCCGAAGGTGTACTGAAAGTGCTTATGGATCTTTATCCTGAGGCACCGGTCTACACTCTACTTTATGATAAAAAGAAATTAGAGCACATTTTCCCAGAGGATAGAGTCATAACTTCTGGCCTACAGAAGTTCCCACGATTCCTTCCAGGAATGCATAAGTTCCTTTTCCCTTTTATGCCTAGTGCTATTGAGAGTTTTGACCTGAGTGAATACGATGTAGTGATTTCAAGTAGTAGTGCTTATTCCCATGGAATCATTACAAATCTAGATACCACTCACATTTGTTACTACCACTCTCCCATGCGCTATGCCTGGGACTACACACATGAATACCTAAAAGAACAAAACTTAGGCGCTATCGGCGAGCTTATTGCGAGTCGACTCCTTCACAAAGTGAGACAATGGGATTTCCTTGCTGCTGATAGAGTTGATGTGCCAATTGCTAATTCACGAACGGTACGAAATCGAATTCGAAAATATTACCGTCAAGAATCTCAAATCATTCACCCCCCTGTGGATGTTGAGTCTTTCAAACTCACTCCTCATCATGAAGGCTACTTCCTGATTGTTTCTACACTGACTCCTTATAAAAAAATTGACCTTGCTGTGGAACTATTCAACCGTCTAGGTAAACGACTTGTGATTATTGGAGATGGACCTGATAGAGCTAGACTAGAAAGAATGGCTGCAGAGAATATAGACTTCCTTGGCTATAAATCAGACGAAATGGTTAAAGAATACATGCAAAATTGCCGAGCCTTTATCTTTCCTGGAGAGGAGGATTTCGGAATGGCTCCTGTTGAAGCCATGGCCTGTGGGAAGCCAGTCTTAGCCTATGGTAAAGGAGGATTAACCGAAACAATGAAAGAAGGAGTTACTGGCCAACTGTTTAAGGAACCCACAATCGAAAGCATGGAAGCCGCTCTAACTCAGCTGCTTATCAACGAAAAAGACTATGACCCCCATGCGATTCGAGAACACTCCAAACAGTTTTCAAAAGAGCGTTTTGAAAAAGCCATGCAAGCGCTTGTGAAAAATGCTAGTATCAACCCTCAATAATCCCAACTATGTCACTCGCACTCTACCGTAAATACCGACCACAAAACTTTGCTAATCTTCACGGCCAAAGTGCTGCCAAAGAAACCCTAATGCAGGCATTGAAACAGAACAAATTGAGTCATGCTTACTTATTTGCTGGACCACGAGGAACAGGTAAGACCAGTAGTGCCCGACTCATTGCCAAGGCAATTCAATGTGAAACTAGACAAGAGAGTGGACAGTCTTGTGGCGAGTGTTCAATCTGTAAACAGCATGAGAATAATGAACTAATTGACCTAATTGAAATTGATGCAGCTTCAAATCGAGGTATTGATGAAATCCGTGATCTTCGTGAAAAAATGCGTTTTGCACCCAGTTATGCCAAATCAAAAGTTTACATTATTGATGAAGTGCATATGCTAACCAAAGAGGCCTTCAACGCTTTACTTAAAAGTCTTGAAGAACCCCCTCCTCATGTTTATTTCATACTTGCGACTACAGAAATTCACAAGATCCCTGAGACTATTATTTCTCGATGTCAGAGATATGACTTCAGAAGAATCAGCGTTAGCGACATTGTAAGTCGACTGAAACATATTGCTGAAAAAGAAGGCATGTCAGCTGAACCTTCTGCACTTGAAATGATTGCTAAACATGCTGATGGAGGAATGCGAGATGCTATTTCTCTGCTTGAACAATTTTCGACTCAAGCCATTACTGAAGACCTCATTCGTGACCGTTTGGGACTGGTTAGTCATCAAGCTTGCGATCAACTTTATGGAGCACTCGGGAGTTCAGACACTCAAAAAGGGCTCGCTATCATTGAGGAACTTCATAATGATGGATACAACCTAAGTCAGTTTACTATCTCTTTCCTTGGTTTGCTTCGTTCAAAACTTTATGAAGCCATTCGTGGAGAAAAGAAAGCCGTGGTTCCTAAAATCCTAAATTGGATTGAACTTTTTGATGACGCTTGGATTAAATTAAAACGAGCGAGTATCAGCCAACTACCTCTAGAAATTGCTGTGATACGTGCCACTCATAACGTCATTGCTCCACTAGAAGCTAGTGATGTTCAAAAAGCCACTTCAACAGAACCAAGCAAACGACCAGAAGGCCTAAGCCCCTTAGATGAAATCAAAGTGAAAGTAAGTGAAGCCATGAGTGCAATTGAAAACCCTGCCATTCGAAACTCATTCAGAGCTGGTAACCTTGCAAGCTATGCCGATGAAACGCTCACCTTTCAATTTGCAAGTAAGTTCCACTTTGACACCGTTCATTCTGCCAATGCGGTACTCATGATAGAAGGCGCACTCACGCAAATACTTAGCAAAGAAGTTAAAGTACTTTGTAAACTTGATGACGGAGTTTTGGCTTCTGAAGTCACCTCTATCGATACCCTTGGATGGGCCACTACTGAAGAAAAAATATGATGCTTCCCTTTGAACTCAAACCAA
>JBLIGW010000040.1:0-9447 GCA_047635955.1 Oceanicoccus sp. | reverse complement strand
TTTGCTCAACAAGTCTTAATTCTCTTTCTGTTGGCTTATAAGACAAGTCACCTCTAGGTAGCTGCGTTATCCCTCTTTCTCTAGGTTTACAACTAGCTTTCGCAACATCCACCTGATACCCCAAAACTCGCGCATCTGACATTGGATTCTCTAAGACTTTAAATCCAACTTGATGCGAATAAAGACCAGTAAAATTTAAAAGATATTTCAAAGCATTTCTAGCAACCCCCGCAGAAGCCTCTAAATCAACTGCAATCTTTTTTACAGTAAGTGGTTCCCTAGAACCAGCAAGCAATTCCAAAACCCTTCTTCTGGTTCTATTTCTTTGATTATCCGTAGCCAAATCTAACTCAATAAACTGACGAATGCTTGGGTGATCAGTAACAGATGACAATGGGGCTTTTTCGAGCATAGTTCGCACGATACCACCCCACATCAATCCGTCAAGAGTTCCAACCTACAACTTTGCCTTCTTCAACAACTTAATAGTTTCACTCGTTGTCATAGCCATCGCTCCCCATGCAATAAGCAGGGCAATAATTTCAATGATTCCACCAACGTAAGGAATATTTCTTAGAACGATATAAGCCAATAGTATCCCTGCAAAAACTAAATACTCGTTACTCTTTTTAAGAGTCTTCCAATTGCCCCATTTAATCAAAGCTGCAGTAAACACGGCCGCTACAAAAATCTTACCAAGGTAGAGAACAATAAAGTATTTAGCTAGAACCATCAGTCCCAACGGCAAACCAATAATAGTGAAGATAAGTAGCATTCCTGCAAACGGCATACCAAATAGGACTAGTAAACCATAAACCACAGACATTAACGGGTTACTCACGGCTTCCTTTCCTACCCGATGATAGTACTTAGGGAGAAAGGCAATAAAGACACAACCAACCAACAAGGCGGCAAGGTAGCTCCAGATTTCATTACCGATTTGCCCCATCAATTCAAACTTCGCTCCTTCTTCCTCTACCTCGGATTGATAAGTTTCAACAAATTCAATATTTCCAACTACGATTCCATCATCAAGCTCAAGTGCTTCATCTGCCCAATATTTAAGATCTCCATTAATTTGTGTGTCTGGATGCAGACTCAACTCCGCTGCAGCAATAATAACGTTTTTACCAACACTGCCGCTCACTCTAGTAACAGCCGACGCTCCAAGAACTCCACGTTCAACAGCCGCATCCATATCCATACTTGCTCCAGCATAAATCAAGCCTCCTCCTAAAGTAGTATCAGAGTCCAAAGAAAGTACTTCTCCGGCAGTGATCAAACTATCTCCTATTTGTGCACCATCTAAAGTAATAGAGCTCCCAATAGCGATAACGTCATCAGTCACAGTTCCAGAGATATCCACCATGGCTCCTGCCACATAAAGATCTCCATTGATCACTCCATTCACTGTCACCTTTGCCCCCGCAGCAAAGACATCACCATTCACAATTCCATCAATCACTACCTCTTCTGCAGCAATGAAAAGATCATCATCAATAACTTCATCATCTGAAATAAAGGCGTACTTTTCCCCACTTTCAAAAGCGGCCAAAGCAGGTAGTGTTAAAAGTAAAAACAAAGAAATTCCTGAGAGTAGCGCGATTAGTCGTTTCATAGTTGTGTAAATAGAATTATAACTGACATTAAGGTATCATGACGGCAAGAAAAACTCTAACCACCCAACATTATGACACTCACCATGCTCGCGGCCATGTTTACGCCTCTTTATCTAAAGATGGTTCTTGACCCAAAGGGTTCAAGCAAAGCTTTTAAAGGACTCATGAAAAATGAAGAAACACTCTTGGTTCTCTTTTTCGCTATGGTTACACTTTCTGCAGTAATTCTTTCTTCAACTGGACTAAACTTCGCATGGGCATGGGACTCACTACTTGCATGGTTAGGACTTATAGTTTTCATCAAAGCCGTATTCATGCTTGTGCCAGGTTGGATAGAAATGTCGACTAAAAAATTAAAAATGAATGAAAAGAACTTTCCAATTTTTGGATTTCTTGGACTTCTCATGATGCTTGGACTTGTATACGTTGACCTTAAAATTCTAGTCTAATGAAAAAATCCATTACAGTTCAAGTAGTCGCTGGATTAACGATAATAGGGCTTCTTGTTGCTGTTCTTGCCCCACTTATGGTACTCATGAGGTAGTTTAAACAACAACAATGCACCAAACTCAACTCATTAATGGGGACATGCTCATTGGAGACATCCTCAACAGCTATCCAGAAGCAGCTCAAATCATGGAAGATTTTGGCCTACATTGCACCGGTTGCAGTGTGAATGCTTTTGAACCTTTAGGAGCCGGGGCCAAAGGCCACGGTATGCCTGATGAACGTGTCGAAGAACTAATTTCAAAACTTAACGAACTTGCTATGGGTAAAAAGAACATTGCAGACCCAGATGGGATCTACATGACTCCTCGCGCGGCATTTAAAGTCGCTGAATTTGCTAAAGCTGAAGATAAAGAAGGATACTCACTGCGAATCACAGCTCACCCCGACGAAAAAGGCGGTGAACCAGGTTACGCAATGGATTTTATTGATAAAGAAGAAAAGGAAGACAAAGTGTTCGATTTTGAATCAACAAAAGTACTACTCAACCCAGCCAGCTTTGAACTACTCAAAGGTTCAGACATCGACTACCTTCAAACTAAAATGGGCGAAGGTTTCAAAATCACCAATCCCAACTTTGGAAAAGGCGGATGCTGCGGTGGCTCAGGTGGTGGATGCGGAGAGGGAGGCTGTGGATCTGGTAGCTGTGGCTGCAAGAGCTAAAACTTCTGCTTCTCCCATAATTTATGGAAGGCTCCTTTGAGTTGAATTAATTCTTCAAAAGTTCCTTGTTCTAAAACTTTACCTCTAGCCATCACCACAATGCGGTCCATCTCTTTAAGAGTGGAAAGCCTATGAGCAATCACAATCGCAGTCACCCCTTTAAAGAAGTCATGCAAGGCGCTTTGAATTTTTGATTCAGAGTCAGCATCCAGATGAGACGTAGCTTCATCCAAAAGCAAAAGCTCAGGTTGAGTATAAATAGCCCGCGCGATTCCCACACGTTGACGTTCTCCTCCAGAAAGCTTCACTCCTTTTTCACCGATCAAAGAATCCACCCCTTCTGGAAGCTTGTTAACAAAATCATCCACATGAGCGATTTTCAGCGCTTGTTCAAAACGTTTCTTATCATAACGGCCACTCACAGAAAGCGTTACGTTCTGTTTCAATGACAAATTGAAAAGCTCAGTTTCTTGAGGAACATAAGCAAAGTGCTTCACATAGGAGTCTCGTTTAATATCCTTAAGCTCCTTACCATCAAAAAGAATATGACCTTCATATCGATCATAAAGCTTCAGTAGCAACTTAAAGAGTGTGGACTTCCCCGTTCCTGAAACACCAACAATACCCACTTTTTCTCCTCGCTTGATTTTTAGATTCACATTTTTAAGAACCTTATTCCCTTCGTAAGAGAAGCTTAACTCCTTGATTTCAAGTTTTTTCCACTTATCCGGGAACTTCTTAGTCCCAGAAACTTCCGCCGTTGGCTTAGCATCCATTATTTCTTTATAACGCATGATTGAAACTCGTCCCAACTCAAAGCGATAAGATACCTCTGCAAACTCACTGGCTGCAGATGAGATTTTCTGAAAATAAAGCAGAACCAAAGCAATCATTCCCACTTCCAAAACACCTTGAAACACCTGATAAACAACAAAGATCAAAAGAATTTGAAAGAATACAACCTGATATAAATTCAAAACTCCAGACCTAATTCGGTACCAAAAAACACGTTCTTTAATTTGTTTATTTAAACGTTTAGAGGAAGATTCTAACCAAGTCATAATACTCCGCCACACTCCCAAGGCTTTAATTGTGGCAATATTATTTACCGATTCAAATACAACGCCATCAAACTCTTCCCACTCGATATTAGTCTTATAGGTTTCACGAGAAGGACGATTGATCATCAAGCGATTCAAGAAGTAAAAACTAATAAAAAAGACCACCATATAAAGACTCACAGCCCGACTAATAGTGAATAAGACCAGAGTCATTCCAATGATATTTACCGTCGATTCCAAAAGTAAATCCACATAAAGTCGCACCAAATCATTACTACTTTCACCTGCCTTATTGATACGTTGAATCTTATTTCCGCTATTTTCTTTTTCATGCCAGTCATTGTCCAACATAAACATCTGCTTGATTCCTTTTTCAAAAATCGTCACACGCATGCGCTCAGCAATTGGATAAATCATATATTTGGCCCAATCATGAACGGCATAATGATAAACTCCAATAATTGCCACCAAAGCAAGCAAAGTCCACACTTGAGTAAGGTCATCTCCCGTTTGATACTCCGTTGCTAAATTAATAATTTCAGCCAGGGCCCATGGCGGGAAAAGCCACACCAAGTCACTAGTGAAACGCAAAAGCGTTCCTGCAAAAAACCGCCGCCGCTGAGGCCACATGAGTGACAAAAGATCTTTGAGCAAAGCGAAGTTCGAATAGTTCATGACCTACTTATAACACATAAGAGAGAAATCTTTCCGATGGTAAGACTTGGCCTAGCGGCCGGGAGCGCCAAGGAAAGATTTCTCTCTTACCTGTTACAATCTGGAGCTTTTTTTAAACGCTGAAACACCTAGCTTATGACGTCAAGAAGATGTGCCTAACAAGGCTTTGACCCCTCCGAACTTTTTCTATATCTTGGGTTACACAGGGACAGGAAACCACAACATCTTGTGTCTCGGGTGCTCCCCCACCCCAATTACTCCAAACTAACATTATTGATAATGCGCAAGCTTTTTATTGGCTTGGCTTTGTCTTCATTCTCTGTTTTCAAATTTCTAATAACACCTCCACACCATGGCCCAATCTGTGACACTTCCAGAACCAGTTGCTGCTGAAAAGAAGCAACAAAAAGCAACTGAAATCAAAGCACCAAAGCCATCTAAGGCTCAAGGGAAAGGAGTTGAAATGAAACGTCTTTTCACTACTGAAGGTGTAGACGCCTTTGATATGGTTCCCTTTGAAAAACGAGTGTCTCAAATCACTGAGCCAGACGGAACGGTTGTATTTAAAATGAAAAACGTAGAAGTACCTACAGAGTGGTCACAACTTGCAACGGACATTATCACTCAAAAATATTTCCGGAAACGTGGAGTTCCTAGAACTGATCATGAAGTGAGTGCCAAACAAGTAATGCACCGAGTGGCCCATACTATTAGAAATTACGGAGAAGCTCGAGGTTACTTTGCCTCAGCTGCAGACGCTGACACATTTGAACAAGAGCTCAAGTACCTTACTATTACTCAACGTGGTGCCTTCAACTCACCTGTTTGGTTCAACTGTGGACTTTACGCTGAATACAAAGTAAAAGGAGACCGTGGAAATTACGCTTGGGACTTCACAGAGGGGAAAATTGTAGAAATTGATAATGCTTACGCACGACCTCAATGTAGTGCTTGCTTCATCCAAAGTGTGGATGACTCACTAATGGGAATCTTTGACCTAGTTAAAAACGAAGCAAAACTATTTAAGTACGGATCAGGAACGGGTTCAAACTTCTCAAACATTCGATCTCGATTTGAAACTCTTTCTGGAGGAGGAACGTCTTCTGGACTTATGTCTTTCCTTGAAGTATTTGACCGTGCTGCTGGAGCAATCAAATCAGGAGGAACCACTCGACGAGCCGCTAAAATGGTTGTTCTCGACGTAGACCACCCTGAAATTTTTGACTTCGTTAACTGGAAAGTTGAATCAGAAAAGAAAGTAAGAGCTCTCATTGCCGCTGGATACAGCAGCGACTGGAGAGGAGAAGCCTACAAAACGGTTTCTGGACAGAATTCAAACAATTCAATCCGAGTGACTGACGAATTCATGAAATCAGTAGAGAAAGGAGAGAAGTTCTGGACTAAAGAACGATCAACAGGTAAAAACTGCCAAGAAGTAGATGCTGAAGAGCTCTTCGACGCAATCTGTAACGCCGCTTGGGAATGTGCAGATCCTGGACTTCAATTCGATACCACTATTAATGACTGGCACACCGCTTCAAACACGGACCGAATCTACGGATCAAATCCATGTTCTGAATACATGTTCCTAGACGACACGGCTTGTAATCTTGCTTCACTCAACTTGATCAAATACATCAAGGAAGACGGAACTTTCGACATTCCAACTTTCCGACACGCCGCTCGAATCTTCTTTATTGCTCAAGACATTTTGGTAGACCTATCGTCTTACCCTACTGAACAAATCGCTCAAAACAGTCACGACTACCGTCCTCTTGGACTCGGTTACGCTAACTTAGGAACTTTACTAATGCACATGGGACTTCCTTACGATAGTGACGAAGGTCGTTCAATTGCAGCAGCAATCACAGCAATCATTCATTGTCATGCCAACACTGTTTCTGCAGAAATGGCTGATACAGTTGGAGCCTTTGAAAAGTATGAAGAAAACAAAACTTCAATGATGAAAGTAATGCACATGCACCAAGAAGCGGCGCACAGCATCAATCAAAAACTTTGTCCTGACTACCTTTATGCAGCAGCCTGCGAAGATGCAAATGCAATGGTAGCGGCCGGTGAAAAACACGGATACCGAAACGCTCAAGCAACAGTACTTGCACCTACTGGAACCATTGGTCTCCTTATGGATTGCGACACCACCGGTGTTGAACCAGAGTTTGCACTCGTAAAATGGAAGAAGCTTGCGGGAGGAGGTCACTTCAAGATCATCAACCGAAGCATCAAACCTGCCCTACTCAAATTGGGATACAGTGAAGAACAAGCTAAAGACATGATGAATTACGTGACTGGGAACGGAAGTATCGACAATGCTCCTCACGTAAACCCTACTGAACTTAAGAAACTTGGATTCAGCGATAAACAAATAACGGAAGTTGCAGCTCACGTAAAAACTGCACGAGTCATCGACGAATGGACTCCTCATGCAAACATCAAAGCACTTCAAGCAGCTGGACTCAGCAATGAAAAAATTCGTGAAGCAAAACTTTACATTGAAGGAGCTCAAACAATGGAAGGAGCCCCAGGAATCAAAAAAGACCATATTGCTATCTTTGACTGTGCCAACCGATGTGGAGATGGAGATCGATACATCGCACCTCTTGGTCACGTTAAAATGATGGCTGCCGTTCAACCTTTCCTTTCTGGAGCAATTTCAAAAACAGTGAACCTACCAAATGAAAGCACTCGAGAGGAAATCAAAGAAATCTACATGGCATCATGGAAGCTGGGTCTTAAAGCCGTAGCTCTCTACCGAGATGGATGTAAAGAAAGCCAAGCACTCAACACTAAGAGTGACGCAGACAGCGACCTAGACGAAGTACTACTTCCTGAAGGAGCTGTGCTGCGAGGAAACAAAGTAGCCCTACCAACTAAACGACGAGGAATCACTATTGAAAGTGCAGTTGCTGGACAAAAAATCTACCTACGAACCGGTGAATACGACGATGGTGAACTCGGAGAAATCTTCATTGATTCGTTCAAAGAAGGTGCATCCTACCGAAGCCTACTAAACTGTTTCGCAGTAGCTGTATCTGTTGGCCTTCAATACGGAGTGCCACTCGACAAGTACGTAGATTCTTTCAGCTTCACTCGATTTGAACCAAGTGGAATAACTAGCCACCCAAATGTTCGGACATGTACGTCTATCGTAGACTTCATATTCCGAGTACTAGGAATGGAGTACCTAGGACGAACTGATTTTGTTCATGTTGCGCCAGAAAGCACTCAACGAGACTTCAATGCCTCACAAGGTGCAATCAAAGCAGCAATGCTCAACGAAGCTGCAACAGCGGTCAAAGCCCCCTCAGTAGCACCAACAAGTGAAGAACCTGACGCACTCAATAAACAATTGAGTGCAATGATGGGAGACGCACCTGCTTGTACGTCTTGTGGACACATCACTGTTCGTAATGCCTCATGTTACAAATGTCTCAACTGCGGTACCTCAATGGGCTGTAGCTAAACAATGGATGCGGGAAGGGCATCCTCTAAGAGAGCCTTTCCCTCCCAACGCGCTAACGGAAAAACCCCTGCTCCACGCCGGGGTTTTTAGATGATACTTCTTCGGAGGCCCGGAGCGCTCGGGGTCTAGTAGAAAATGTTCGAACGTTTTGCTAAACTTAGAATATGGCCAAACATAAACGCGTTAAGAAAACCAAAAAGAATAAATACAACAATCTCAGTAAGCCTGAAGAAAGTTTCGACTTTCATAATCGTGGCACTCTTCGCCAAGACCAAGTAAAAGCACTCACAGACGAATTTCTTGAAGAATGCGAGGATCGTGAACTAGGCAAAGTATTATTTATAACTGGGAAAGGCCTACACTCAAAAAAGGGCATGCCTATCATAAAACCATTCTTAAAAAAATATCTCAGTAGCCACCCCAAGGTTCTACGTGTGTACGAGGGCCGGCGTGATCGAGGAGGAAGTGGAACACTTGAAGTGATCTTAAACTTCTAAGTGGCATTTCCTAGTCTCTATATACAGATACGGGAACATCTATATCCACAATAGGATAATCAACCACCAAAACCATACAATGGACATTGCCATGTTCACTAGCGCTAAAATCACGAACTGGCTGAACTGTGAGTCCTAGCTCTTCATAGGTATTATAAGCAATTAAACTATTCCCGCTTAAATCCTGCTTTTCAAGCAAAGCGGAACTATCCCACCGTCCAGCAGGAACGTCTTCTTCAAACACAGGGAAAATAATCGACTTTGCTGACGCATCCCTATTGATATAGGGAATTCCATTAATAGGGCTCTGAATTGCAAAATTACCTTCTGGATCTTTCTTAATATAAGATTCATATGCAAGCTCTAAGTCCTTAATCTCGTATCCTAAACCTAAGAGCGTTGATCGATAAGATTCCATGAGTACCTTCAGTTTAAGTCCTTCACCGTCATCTTCTGGAACGCCAATATAACGAGGTATAACAACAACACCATCATCAAGAAACAAGACACCCTGATCAATGTGAAATGAAAAAGGAGTGCCATCTTCATTTCCCCCCAAGATCTGAACCTCCACTTGACTACCTAGATCCTTCTTAACGCGCTCTTCAAACGAAAGCCCGTCAGGAACAATTCTTCCAACAGCCCTTCCCTCTATAGGAACAATCTTAACAGATGAGGTATTCAAAGCAATATCCTGTCTGGCACTTCCATTACCAAAAAAAGCAATGGGGCCGCCATCTGGTCCAATGTCAAAATAAAGATCCCCACCTTCAAACAGAAAACTAGCCTCTGCGGTATTTACATCTTCAAAAGCAATTCGAGTCATTACCAAACTTCTCATTGCACGGGAGCGCCTATTCAACCAAAGAGCTGGATCATTATAATAATCCAGTGTTCCATTAGGAGCTGATGGAAGAATCGCAAGGGCCTCACCATCAGAAGAA
>JBLIGW010000039.1:0-9512 GCA_047635955.1 Oceanicoccus sp. | reverse complement strand
GTTTTTTTTTGATTGAAGAGAATTAAGCTTCTTCACCTGCACCTGCAAGTTGTACGTTTACAGCTCGAGGTCCTTTTGGAGAGTCTTCAGTTGTAAATGAAACTGAGTCACCTTCATTCATTTCTGTGAAATTACTGTCAGTACAGTCATTTGCGTGGAAGAAGAGATCTTTTTCTCCTTCAACTGAAATAAATCCAAACATGTTCTCTGAAATCTTCTTGATGATACCTTTCATAATGATAAGGTTAAATAATATTTCCTCTAAGTGTCGAATTGAGGAATTTATTTCTAAAACCAAAAAGCTAAACCTATTAGGACTCTATTCTCCCTCTTTAACGCTGTGAAGTCAACAGGGTAGTTTTTTTGCCACTTTTCACCTTACCACGCGGGTTTACTGCTGACAGTTACTTAGCATTTCCTCGTAGACTGCTGTGAACTTATCGTCATTGTAAACCCTGGAAAGAGAGATCCCCCAACCACGGAGCTGGCCGAGTGCTTTATCAATTTCTGGTTGATCGCCATTGCCTTGCATCAGCTCTTCCGTAGGATTTTCGAGAAGGGTGATTGCGGACATTATAACCTCTCGATCATCTGGGGTCAGTGGATCAGTTGCGACTAATTTATTGGCTTCAACTAAAACACTGTGTTTTCCCGAGTCTATCTCCATAAGTATAGTGACTATATTAATGGTTTTTGGTTGGCTAGATGGCATTGAAGCGGTTCGAAGAGCTTTTAGCTATTCAGAAACTCCACCCCAAACACTACTCCAGTTTTGGTCAGCATGTCCTTTGAGTACCATTATATCCTCGTAAGGCACTTTACTTTGGAGTGCATATGTTTCGTAAGCTTCGCCTTCAGAATTTTCACCTTCCTTGTAAAGAACGAAACCTAGCTCTTCAAAGGTGGCAAGTAATTCATCAGAAAAACCTGTTGAAGTTGCATAAATTCCTGATTCCGTTGTTCCATTTGGGAAAACTTCCCCTGCAAGCCAGTCCACTCGGTCTTCGCCACAAGCCATTGCTGTAAATAATGCTGCAAGAACGGAATCTTTATGATCAGAATAAAGCTCATGGGTTGGATACTGCAGGCCACCAATTTCTTCACGAGTAGTCACATCTGCAGTGCACAACTCGTCATCAGCATCTAAAACAAGGTCAGCTGCGGGAGTTTCAACTTCTTCTTCAACAGATTCAGCAGAAATAAATTCATTTTCAGTATTTTCTCTCCCATCATTTGAGAGCGTTTCATTTGTTGTACAAGCACTTAAGGAGAGCATTGCTACAAAAGCCAAGGCTAGGTATGTGGAGATTTTCATATCTCTAATGGTTTATAAAGGATAATGATTTAAGTATACATAAAAGTTAAAAACCCCACCAGTTGCTTATGTTTTCTTTCGTGAAAAGGGCTTGGCTGGTGGGAAGCCACAAAATTCATATTTCAACTTCGGAATCTGTGTTTACTCCTAAATTTTAGAGTTCTTCAAAAAACCTTCTGTATGTATCAGCAATTTTTTGATTTTTGATCTCAATTATTGTTGGTTCTTCATCGAAAATTTGTGTGATAACTGTATCACCAAAAACATTGTAATTCGCTGGATTTTGAAAATTACGGGGCATTTTTCTGAACAAATTATGTTTTGGATGGAGCTTCATAAGTTGAAGATCTATCTCACCTTCTTCATACATGACCATTTTCCAAGTTATGCCCTTTTCAAGTCGTAAGCTTTCATACTGTTCATAAAAATTTCCCATAGGGGTGTACCAGCGATCTCCAACAGCACCAGCAATATAAATGACACTATCTTTTTCAAGCCTACGAATAACTCCAAGGTGGCAGGCCTGGTATTGTTCTTTCCCCCTAAAAACTTCGATTTCCTCGTCTTGCTTTGCGATATCAAGAATGAAAGATTTTATTTCGGGGTCTTTTTGTGCAAAGAAAAAATCAGCTGAAGATTTATTCTGAACGATTCGACCATCCTTTGAAAGTGCACGTATGAGGGGTAAAAGCTTACCACAACGTCAAATAAAGTATTGGAATGGAGAGGCCTTCACAGCAACAGTTTGGGTGGTAGGTGAGTATGTTGTGACATTGAACTTGCAAAAACACCCGCACAATATTGTGCAGACCCATGATCCCATTTTGGCTCAAAACTTGAGAAATGTATTTAAACACTTGTGGCTTTCAGGCTAAGCGAGATAAATGAGGTAAATGAGACAGTATAAAAAAGATCTATCATGTTTTTTGGCAATACAGCCAAGACAAGTAAATCTTACCTCGCAGGTGAAAAAAGTTAGGTGAGCGGCTTGTAAAAGCCGTAAAATATGTTATAATAATAAGATCTAGCTTAACCACTATACCCTTGCTGCACTCATTACGACTAACTTTCGAACTCCTATTTATCTCCATAATGAAGGCATTTGTTGATTATGTAGAGTTACTTGTTCACGAGTTATTTGATGTTGAACGTGGACAGTTGAAGCACATACCAAATTTCGTGATCTTTCTAATATACGTGCTTTGTTTAAGTGTTTTATTCCAAGCTGCTCTTGATTTTGTTGTTGAGAGCTTAATGCTCCTTGGTATGGTTGAAAAAATCCCTCTTAGAATTGATTTTATTTTCTTAACAATTATTTCAACTGTAATGGGCGTACAAACCTTGAAAGGGATGGCAAGGCGCAAACTCGATGTAACCCGTAATTCAATCTTGATAGGTATTATTGTGGAGACGGCGTTGATAGTAGGGGACGTTACGCTTATCTTGCAAAGGTCACATGAGCTTTCAGTGCTACCTCTAATACGCTTGCCCTTCCTAATGTTGACGTTTATGAACTTAGCAATCCTCCTTTTTGTAGGGGTGAAGCTAAAAGTCTTTATTGATAAGCGAGGGAAGGTCTCACTATTTTAAAGCTCATCAATAAAGCCTTCGGCCTCTTTCTCTGAGGCAAGATCATTAATACGGAACTTTTTTGGCACAATACGATTCCACATCACAAACACTAGGGTAAAACCACCAGGGAAAAAACAACTCGCACCCTCCTCATTGTTAGGGTCAGGTCAGGTAGAAAGAAGACAGGCACAATCATTGAGTGATCAAGATCCCGTGGTCTCACTGAGTAGAATTTCTTGATCAGCAGCCTTTCCTGCTGCAATAGATGCACTGTGGGGTAATTTGGTCGATACTGAGTTCCATTGCTTCTATGAGTGGGAGGCTTTCATAAGGGGAGGGAGAGGGGTGCCAAGGTTTTGTTAGCCTGCCAATACCGCTCCTTCACCCTAAGTTCACGGGACTAGTACCCCCTTTACACAAGTCCTGAGATTTCAGACTAAGTGAGATAGTGTGAAAAGAACCTTTTGACAAACGCAACTTACTTGCGTTATAATGCTTGTATGAACATTGAGTCAATTATTGAAGATCTTCAGCAAAAGGGGTGTCGAACCACGTCACTCCGCATGGCTCTTTTGGAAATTCTGTTAAAAAAACAAGAGCCTATTTCAGCACAAAATCTCATGAAGGAATTGAGTGCGAGAGGGTTCACACCAAATGAAACAACTGTTTATCGCCAGCTTGACACTCTAGTGAAACACAAAGTGGTTGATTTGGTTGTTCTTAACCCTAAAGTGCAATTGTTTGAGATTGTACACGAGCATCACCATCACTTCGTATGTGAAGGTTGTGATGATGTTCAAGATGTACATTCTGAGTCCATTGAATCTGCATTCCATAGTTTTGAGGAAGAGTTAGCAAGGAAAGGTCTATCTATACAAAAACACGAACTCACTTTTTTTGGTGAGTGCCAATCATGTCATTAAACCCATTAACATGAAAAAACTACTTTCAATACTTAGCCTCAGTATATTTATTATTACGGGCTGTCAAACGGCACAACCAGAGGTTAAACAAGTAGAAGACTCATACACGGTCATCACTAGTTTTTATCCGCTACACTTTTTCACGAGTGAACTTGTAAAAGAAGTTGAAAATGTAGAAGTTATGAACTTAATCCCTTCAGGTGGAGAGCCACATTCTTACGAACCTAGCACGTCTCAGCTCGCACAAATGGAGTCAGCTAATCTTCTCATAGCTCAGGGCGGCTTAGAGCCATGGCTTGAAGGTCTTGAGCATGAATTAGAAAAGAAGGGCGTAAAAATTCTAGAAGTCAATTCACACTTAGAATTAATGGCTTTTGAAGAAGACCACGAAGACCACGAAGAGCATGAAGACGAAGGTCATAGCGATGAAGATGAGGGAGAAGAACATGATGAAGAACATGACGAAGATGATCATGGTGATTTTGACCCTCACACATGGCTAGACCCTGTGCTTTCTGTAGAGATTGTTGAGCACATCTCAGAAGAGCTCATCAAAATGGACCCTAGTCATGAAGCAATTTACAGTGCAAATACGGAAGATTTAATCAATAGATTGAGTGCACTCAATGATTCATTTGAAATGAATTTAGCTTCATGCTCTTTAGATACTTTTATCACTTCTCACGATGCCTTTGGCTACCTTGCGGAGCGCTACGACCTGCATGCACATTCTGTCTCCGGAGTTTCTCCCTTTGATGAACCTTCAGCCAAACAAATCACTGAACTTATTGAGCTTTCTGAGGAGGAAGGGCTAAAACACATTTTCTTTGAAGTACTAGCCAATTCAGAAGCTGCAGAAGTACTTGCAGAAGAAGCGGGGCTGACTTCACTAATACTAAATCCGATTTCAGGTCTTTCGAGCGATCAAGTGAACGAGGATTACTTCTCATTAATGGAAGAGAATTTAGAAAACTTAACTATCGGACTCGCTTGTGAATAAACTTATTTCCGTAGAAAAATTACAGATCAAGAAAGCAGGCGTTCTCATTCTGGAGGACATCAGCTTTGATATCTCAAAAGGAGATTATATTGGCCTGGTTGGCCCTAATGGTGCTGGGAAAACAACTTTGCTCCATGCTTTGATTGGATTAGAGCCACTCACACATGGAGAGGTTCATGCTTCCAAAGTAAGACTTGGATATGTACCCCAACACTTTGCTGTTGAGAATTTCAATTTGCCACTGACCGTTTCTGAACTTGTACGGACGGGTTTAAAGAATCCACGAGAAAAAAAAGCACAGGAACGAATGAAGAATGCCCTTGAACAAGTAGGAATGGGCCGTTTTATAGACCGCAATTTACAAGAACTTTCAGGAGG
This sequence comes from Oceanicoccus sp., assembly GCA_047635955.1. Classification (GTDB taxonomy): domain Bacteria; phylum Patescibacteriota; class Gracilibacteria; order UBA1369; family 2-02-FULL-48-14; genus WFTC01. The sequence continues at coordinate 4,324 of JBLIGW010000039.1, read as the reverse complement.
TGAACGTCAAAAAGTATTATTGGCACGAGCTCTTGTTGATGAACCTGAACTCCTTTTGCTAGATGAACCTATGAGCGCACTGGATGATCCTTCGCGACTTAAGTTTTACGAGCTGCTCAGGGAATTAAATGAAAAAGGCCTCACCATATTTCTGGTGTCTCATGACCTAGAAATGGTGGTGAAGCATGTGGGGCGAGTACTTTGTATCAACCGCAAGCTGAACCATGCCTGCCATACAGTTGATATGACGGCTGAAAAACTTAAGGAAGTCTTTGAGTGTGACCGATTCATTCACCACCATGATCATGCTTGAAATTTTCCAATATGAATTCATGCAGCGAGCTTTTATAGCGGGCTTACTCATTTCTATACTCACTCCAATGCTGGGAGCTTTCATAGTAGCTAGGAAGGCAAGTCTCCTCTCAGATACTTTTGCTCATACGGCTCTCGCAGGGGTGGGGCTTGGGCTCCTTTTGGATTTCAATCCGATTTTAGGCGCAGCTGGAGTGGCCGTGATTGCCTCTCTCGGAATTGAACGTATCATTGAGAAAAGCAAACTGAGTAACGATGCAATCCAGGCCATTTTCCTTTCTGGAGGCTTGGCTTTGGCGGTTCTGCTGACGCACCTTCAAGACTCTGCCACGATCGGTTTTAAAGCTTATCTCTTTGGAAGTATTCTAACGGTCACCTGGGTGGAAGTTTGGCTTTTACTTGGAGCTTTAGTAGGGATGAGCCTTGTGATCTACAAAAGTTACTGGCCATTGCTTCTTATTTCAGTGAATGAACCCCTAGCTAAAGCGAAAGGGATCAAAACTAATTTTTATAAAACACTACTTTCACTGCTTACAGCACTCATTGTTTCACTTTCATTGAAAATCGTTGGTGCTTTGCTCATTGGAGCGCTTATCGTTTTACCTGTGCTTACCGCAGCCCAGTTTGCAAAAAGCTTCAAACAAACTCTTATAGGGTCTGTTATTTCTAGCATTGTCTTTGTTTTTACGGGACTTATACTGTCTTACTTCCTAGATGTCCCAAGTGGAAGTGCAATCGTACTTTTCAGTATTGCTTGTTTCATCCTCTCACTTTTAATGAAAAACATAGTAAAATAGGTTCATGCAGCTCAGGATTTTGTGGCGAAACTCATATTAATCGTCATCGGAAAAGATATACTTTTTGAAGACTTTGGAGGGGCAGCTTTATCTGAAAGATACAGATGTGTGGCTAGAAAAGGTCAAGGCTACCTAGCTCACCCCACAACAAAAACAAATTCCACCTAATGCCCGTGCAACTTTAGGACACGGGAAAGGAACCCTTTGCTAGCCAAGTAGAGGGTTTTGTCGTATCCAGCAGGAGTTGGGAATCAGGTGCCATTAGTGCTCTAATTGGCTGGCTGCCACAGATTCGACCCCCTGTTGAGAAGCCAAGAAACTAGATTTCATAGAAGATTTTGAAGTAATAGGATATAATACAGCTACTTATTAGATTTCAAATCTACATATGAAAAAACTAAACTTCAAAAGTGCCGTATGGAAAGAGGGGGAATACTATGTCTCTCAATGCCTGAACGTAGACGTTTCTAGTTTTGGGAAGTCTAAAGAAGAGGCACTAGTCAATCTGCAAGAGGCGCTAGAGCTTTATTTTGAGGACATGAAATCACCAAAAATTACTAAGATTGAACGTGTTGAGCTAGTTTCTGGTTCTCTGAATTATGCCTAAACTATACACCGCCAAGCAAATCATTAAACTACTTGAGGCAAAGGGTTTTATTTTTGTATCTCAAAAGGGAAGTCATGCAAAATATAGAAAGAAAGGACGGCCCACCAAAAACGTGATTGTACCGATTAAACATAAAGAAATACCAATGGGTACTTTTCGTTCAATTTTACGACAGGCTAACTTAGACGAGACAGATTTTGAGTGACTTTAGTCAGACTGCCAATACTGATCCTTCTCCTAGGGAGTCGGGAATCAGGTGTCATTAGTTCATCTAATGGCTGGGGCGGAGGGATTTACCGACTCGCTGCTAGCAGCTCCCGGCATCTTACTTCTCATCCCTCTCTGCTGCGCAGACGATTTAGAAAACTCCGCACCTTACGGTACGAACATTTCTAAATGGCTGGGGCGGAGGGATTCGAACCCCCGATGGTGGAACCAGAATCCACTGCCTTACCACTTGGCGACGCCCCATTGCCCGGGGATTGTACTACTATTCTGAGCCTTTACCCAACTTTTTGTAATACATTCTTTCCATGAAATAGGTGAAGCTTAAGGTGGTGAATATTATTCCAAAAGCACCAGCCATTTGTAGGTTTAAATTGTCTAGTTGGAACACCATTTCTTTCACAGCAGCAATCACTCCTACGTTGATTACAATAGCTACATTGATAGATCCGTGCCGAATAAAGGAACGGGTCACGTAGAACATTTCAAGGAGTATGAGCACGAATAGACCGTCTTGAACGGCAAGGTCAACGTCTTGAGTGAGTAGAGCGTGAAAAGCATCGAAAACAACAAAGCCAGCGGCTAGGAGTAGTCCAATACATACCGTGAAGGCAATAACTTTACTCACGACCTCCAAAAAGTCTAAGGATTTTTTTTGAATTTTATGTGCATATTTTTTCATAACTTAAAACTTTATATTCTTAGGTAATCTAATTTTAAGTTTAAACTTGTCTAGAGTCAAAAGAAGAACAAGAATTCCTACGCCAACAAGCCCAGAGGACTCACCAAGAATGGCAATGTGTATACCTCCAAAAATAAAGAGAGGGTAAACCAGCCGTTGAATGCTTTTCCACTTTCTCTTTAGAAAAAGACGGGTCGTTTTGTTTGAGGTGAGTAATACGGGTATCAAAGCGAGAACCCCCAGAATCCCCCAGAAATAATAACTGTCAATTTGCCAGTAGGTGCTTTGAGTGAATATGTCTACAATGGACACTTGCTTTGTTATCAGGAAGCCAGCAAAGTGGGCCATAATCATCATCCCTGCGAATATTCCAAACTCCTTTCTGAGTAGAAATAGCGATCGTAGAATTTTGAAATCAGGAAAGATACTTACTAATGGTCTTATGATCATAACGGCAACCAGTACTACCCAGCCAGTCTCCGCAAATTCTTTGTATTCATGTGGAATGAAAAACACTGAAAGCGGTGTGAGCCACGCCAGCCATAGGGCTATTTTCTTCATCGTCATTAAATACGGAATCTTGCCATCTAAGACAATCTCTTTAATCAATTTTTTTATCATGTGCGGAGTGTAGCATTGAAAAGGTGTTAAACTAAAGCCATGGGAATCATTGTAACTATTGGCGGGTATGAGTCTGAATCTCAAAAGGATCAGACCATAAACACTCCCATTGAAATCGATAAAAAGATTTTAAGTTTAACAGGCAAGAAGAAGCCAAAGGTTCTTTTTGTTCCTACGGCGAGTAAAGATTCAACGGGCTACATCAACTCAATTACAAAAATTTACGAAGGGCAGTTGAGCGCGTCGATGAAAAGCTTACTTCTTCACGGTGAGAAACTCACTACAAAAGAGATTCAAGAACTAATCGATTGGGCGGATGTGATTTATGTGGGTGGAGGAAACACGCTAATGATGATGAAAAAGTGGAGACGTTTGGGCGTGGATAAAATGCTTAAGCGGGCTCACAAAGAGGGAACGGTGCTCTGTGGTGTGAGCGCTGGTTCAATCTGCTGGTTTGATTATGGAGTGAGTGACAGCCTGCACTTTTATGATGACAAAACCATGAAATACATCAAGGTTGCTGGACTCGGCATTCTACCCGGTGTCCACTGTCCACATTTTGGAAGCAAACTTTATGACAAAGGTTTCCGAACCGCAGGCATGAAAGAAATCATGAAACGATCCAAAGGTAAATGCACCGCCATCCCTGACGGTGGGGCGCTTGTTCACGAAAACGGAAAGGTCAGCTCAATTGGTGAAGCCTCAAGTCTGGCTTGGTGGGAGGAGGGGGAGTGGTTAACACTCTAATCCTAAAAAAAGTATTTATTTAATACGTGTATAAACTCTGGGTGAAACTTTTCGCCACTATTATGTTTCTGTTTAATCTGGTCCAGATTCAGAAAAAGTACGTCTTCAACTTCAGGGCCAGTTTTGAAAAAATCACTATCATAAACGCCTTTGTATATATACAAATCATCGCCTTGAAAGGAAAGACTTGTAAAGAATTCTAGAGGGGCTTCAACGCCAAGTTCTTCCATCAGTTCACGAGCTGCAGCATCCGAGTGAGTTTCATTGTCTTCAATTCCACCAGCAGCACTAAAGTCCCAGTGTAAGGGGTAGGAGTCATCCTGTTCAGCTCGT
>JBLIGW010000038.1:0-9633 GCA_047635955.1 Oceanicoccus sp. | reverse complement strand
AGGGTCTACATGAAAGTCACCATGCCTCGGCAGGAAAGCCAGAAAGACAAGCAAGATGCAACGGATAAGGACTTTAAGGAGCGTATTTCCATTATGGAACAGCTTTATCGTGGTTTGCATGAAATTAGAGAGTTGAACCTGTCTAATCGCTTTTTTGTGTGGCTCACGCAACGAGATCAAATAAGCTTTGAGATTTTTGCTCAATACAAGAAAGTTTCTTTTTACTGTTCGATCCATCCATTTTATGCGGAGATTTTGGAAAAGCAAGTCACGTCTTACTATCCTGATGCGGATATTGAATACGTTAAACCTCCAGCACTTCAACCAGAAGCCAAGGAAGGTGAGCCAAAGAAAAAGAAAAACTTTGTTAAATCTTACTACATGTACCTTAAGAAGATTAATTGGTACCCAATTAAGACTTACAAATTGATCGAGAATGATCCGATCAATGACTACACTAATGTACTTTCAAAGCTTCAAAAGGATGAGTTTGCTGTGATTCAGCTAACCATGCGACCTAGAAAGGCCAATTGGAACAAAGAGGCCAAAGAATTTGGTACCGCTATCTTTAAAGGGAAGGACCCTACTAAAGGAAAAGGAATATTTGGTGGAATTCTTCGCTCTATTGGGTGGGTCTTTATTGCTATCTTTCAAGGGGTAGAAGCTGCAGACACAGGAATGCCGCCTCCAGGTTCAGATAGTGGGGATTCTTACGTTCGTATGCTTCAAACTGAAGAAGAAGTGGCGAAGCGTATCGGTGAAAAAGCGAATGATGTTGCTTTTCAAACAAGCATTAGGATTTTTGCTTCATCTTCAAAAGGAGAAGCTAAATGTGATGAAATACTCAATGGGATTTTGGTGGCCTTTAATGCAACTAAAGACGCGGCTTCAAACTGGCTACAATCTCGAAGACTACTTCCTTTAGATAGGATTAATAGTGGAATTCAACAGTGGGCTCGTAAGAACGCACTTCTTGAATTTCATGAGAAGACTTCATTGCTGACACCTCAGGAACTTTCTACTTTGTTCCACTTCCCAACGTCTCGTTACAACTACACTCCTGTGATTGACTGGATGTCTTACAAGGTACTTCCGCTTCCTGGAGAGGCTTACACCGATGGTATTCACTTGGGAGACAATGTTTATCGTGGAATGATTACGCCGGTTCATTTCGCGCGAAAAGATCGTCGTCGTCACCATTATATTATTGGGCAAACGGGTACCGGTAAATCGGCCTACGTGAGTTGGATGGCTCGTCAGGATATTTGGCGAGGTGACGGAGTTTGTGTGATCGATCCTCATGGAGATTTGATTGAGGACATCCTTCAATACATCCCAAAAGAACGTGCTAAAGATGTGATTGTATTTGATCCAGCTGACATGGAGCGTCCAATGGGACTCAATATGCTTGAGGCTAAAACTACAGAGCAACAAGACATGGCCTCCAGTCAGGCTACAGAAATTTTTATTAAGATCTTTGGAGATGAAATATTTGGACCTCGAATTCAGCATTATTTCCGTAATGCCTGTTTGACTCTCATGGAAGATCCAGACGAAGGAGCTACGCTTCTAGATGTGCCACGAATCTTTGTGGATGATGAGTTTAGAAAATACAAAGTTTCAAAAGTGAAAAATCCAATTGTTAAATCTTTCTGGGATAATGAGTACGCCAATACGGGTGAACGTGAACGTCAGGAAATGATCCCTTACTTCTCAAGTAAGTTTGGTCCTTTCATCACGAATGCGATCATGCGTAATACTATTGGTCAGTCTAAATCTGCCTTCAATGTGCGTGATGCCATGGACAATCAAAAGATCCTCTTGGTTAACCTTTCAAAGGGTAAACTTGGGACTTTGAATACTCAGCTACTGGGGCTGGTTCTTGTGGCTCAAATCCAAATGGCGGCAATGAGCCGAGTAGATACGCCGGAAGATGAACGTAAAGATTTCTACCTTTATGTCGATGAGTTCCAAAATTTCGCAACAGACACATTCTGTTCAATTCTATCTGAGGCTCGTAAATACCGACTCAGTTTGATCATGGCTCACCAATATATTGGTCAGTTGGTGGTCAATGGTGAAACCAAAATTAAAGACGCGGTGTTTGGTAATGTGGGTACACTCCAATCCTTTAAAGTAGGTGCGGAAGATGCGGAATACTTGGCCAAAGAATACGCTCCAGTTTTAACTGAGCAGGACATTATCGGTATCTCAAATTACAAAGCTTACCTGAAATTGAATATTAAAAATTCAACATCACGACCTTTCTCACTACATACTATTTGGGATACAAGTAAGGCAAACAAGAAGGTGAGAGAGATTGTTAAGAAATACTCACGAATGAAATATGGAAGAAAACGTCTATTCGTAGAGCAGGAGATTGCGGCACGAATTGGAATTGACTTGGAAGAGCTTGGCGGAGACGTAGATGCTGATTACACTACTAAAGTCGACAAGAAGGGTGAACCAGCTGATGCTGAACATAAAGAAATGAAAGCACCTATTGTTGAGCGTCCTGCAAAGGCAGCGACAAAGCCAGTACCGAAACCAAGCCCTAAACCAACCCCAAAAGATAATGGAACTACCTGATTATAACGTGCTTCATATTGGGCCTGAACATGATCACCCTATGGATCATGCAATCGTGAAGGCAGCTCGTAAAACGCTAATTTCACGTATGTTTATAGGAGCTTCTATCGGAGTGGTTTTCTTAGCTCTCTTGATTTACCACCAAACAATCACGCGCTCATTAGGTAAAAATGAGTCTTACATTACTACGCTGATTGATGAAGTGGGAACGATCAGTCAGGACAACTTTATATTGAGTGAGAAGTTGAATTCACAGGAGGCAGTGCTTCAATCCATTGAGACTGAGTTCTCAGGGGTTCTTGATGCCATTACTGGCGCAGGCGGAGACGCTTCAGTTATTGAAGGGATATTTGGTGAACTATTTACAGGCACTGAATTGAATTTAAACCTCACTGAGGACGTGGTTCTCGCTACAGACGACGACACATTTGACCTTTTGATTCTTGGAACCAATGGAGCCCATACGGACACTATTATGGTGGCAAGCATTAACGAGTCAAAAGAGCTGATCACTTTGATTTCTGTTCCTCGTGATCTTTACTTGAATGGACGCCGAATCAACGCTTACTACACTTACTACGGAGTGGATCAATTAGAGCGAATGGTGCAAAGCGTTACCGGTCTTGAAATTGATAAATACGTACAAGTTGATCTCGATGGATTTGTAGAAGTAGTAGATATTGTTGGAGGAATTGACGTTGAAGTAACAGAAGACATTGAAGACTGGTCTTATCCAAATTCAAAGGGAGGTTACGACCCTTATTCTATTTCCGCAGGAGTGAACCACATGAGTGGGGAAGACGCACTTAAGTACGCGCGGAGTCGTAAGTCTACGTCTGATTTTGATCGAGCTGCCAGGCAACAGGGAATTATTGATTCATTACGAACCAAGGTGGTTCAGTTGGACAGTGTGATGGAAATGAAAGAGCTTACAGAGCTTTTCCAAGCGAGCTTAGCTTATACAGATACAGACGTTAGCCTGTTGGATGGAGTGAGCTACTATTATGATTACCAAGATTTCGACTTGCAGAGTGGGCTAGTTCTTAGCACAAGCAACTACTTATATTCGATGATAAACGAGTCAGGTGCCTACATACTGCTACCAAACACGGGTAACTTCGAAGAAATACACGGAGTCATTGCTGAGCTTGTGAACTAAGAGGTCGGCTGTTAGGATACCGTCAATGATTCAAACCACTCCTTTTGTTGTTGTAGATCTTGAAACGACAGGCCTCGAGCCTCGGCTGGATAAGATCATTGAAATTGCTGCCGTAAAGGTTGTAAATGGAAAAATTGTTGATGAATGGAACACCTTGGTAAACCCAGGAATGTTTATTCCACAAATCACAACTGACATCACAGGAATCACAACCGAAATGGTGAAAGATTCACCTGCTTTTATTGAAGTTATTGATGACTATTTAGCCTTCATGGGAACGGATTCAATCTTTGTGGCCCACAATGTGGATTTTGATCATGAGTTCCTGGATCAGCATTTAAAAGCGCATAATCGTGAGGTGTTGCCAAATCCGTATCTTTGTACTTTCAAGCTAGCGAAGCGTGTGCATCCAAACCTTTCTAGATACGGACTTGGCTTCTTGGCTGAAAGCTTTGGAGTTGAATTGCCACAAGCACACAGAGCGCTTCATGACGCACGGGCTACCGCTGAACTCTTTGTTAAATTTCTAGGAGTGCTACAAAACGGAGGGCTCAAAGCCGTTCGAGATATTCCAGTGATTCAAAACATTGGAGTCGCTCAAAAACAAGCAGTGGTGGATGGACAAATTAGTATGTTCTAGTAGACAACTTCACCTAAGTCTCCACTGACGTGAGTGACTTTATGGAATCCATTCCCAGTCAAGTAGTGGGCGGCTTTAGCGCTTCGCATTCCATGCGCACAGTAGACAACAAGTTCTTTGTCTAAAGGTAGCTCATAAGCTTTAAGGTGCAGTTCTAAAAGGGGAATATTACACGCACCTTCAATGTGTCCACTCTCAAACTCAGCCGGACTTCGTACATCCAAAAGGAAGCAATCCCCTGCTTTCAGGTGGTCAGCTACTTCTTCAATGTCTATGCTTTTAATTTGAGTCATTGGAGTCGGGAAATTGGTTGCGGGGGTTGGATTCGAACCAACGACCTCCGGGTTATGAGCCCGACGAGCTGCCACTGCTCTACCCCGCAGAGGGACTATACGCAAAAGCGGCACTCGGGGCAAGTGTAGAATCATTAGTTTACTCCTTTGGAGTTATGGAAATTCAGTTAAAAAGAGAAATGGTAGCAGAGGGCGGATTTGAACCGCCGACCCACGGATTATGATTCCGTTGCTCTAACCCCTGAGCTACTCTGCCACATTTGCGCATGCATTCTAGGCAAAGGGTCTGAACTTGGCAAGTGTTTTAAACCTTGAAGGGATTGTAGTTGAAAAAGAACATCCACCATTTTTTATGGTTGGGCCAAGATTCACGAATTTGTTCGCTAACCATAGCAAGATCTTCGTTTTCAGTTAGCACTACAAAGTCATCATTAGGAATAATAATTACGTTTTCTCCCGGAGCAATGAGTCCCAGGTTGGTTTTAGCAATTTTCTCTATGTATTCTTGAGAGGTATAGTATTGAAAATCAGCCAGCTTTTCTTGATTCTCAAGTTCCAACTGTTCGTTTCGTAATTCAAAGTCAGCAATGTGCTGTTCAATCTGATAGTTGTCGTAAATAGAGACCGTCAAATTATAGAGCATGTAGGTCACCACAAGGAAACCAACAATTAAAACGATGCGCATCGCTCCAAACTGTTCTACACTGTAGCCGGACATAAAAAGCTTTGCTAAGATTGAGTAGCTATATAATACGGAATCATGACACTTTTGAAAGAGGTAAATCAGATACACTGCATAGGAATTGGAGGAATTGGCTTAAGCGCTATTGCTCGATTCTTCTTGGCAAAAGGAAAGGTGGTGACGGGTTCAGACATGAAGGATTCTGAACTTATTCAAGATTTAATTAAAGAAGGAGCACAAATCACACTCAGTCATGGGGGGCTCCCAGAAGGAACTGAGGCGGTGATTTATAGTGAAGCTATTCCTAAGTCCAATCCAGAACGATTGGCCGCTAAGGACATGCCTATACTTAATTACTTTGAGGCTTTGGGTGAGGTGTCAAAGGATTATAAATTGATTGCGATTGCGGGAACTCACGGAAAAACAACAACAACGGCAATGCTCGGTTATCTTCTTCAAGAAACTGGTTTTGACCCTACGGTTCTGGTCGGGAGCAAGGTTCCTCAGTTTGGAGGAAAGAACTTCCGAATGGGTCAAAGTGAATGGATGGTAGTGGAAGCTTGTGAATACAGAAGAAACTTTCTCCCATTAAGGCCTCACTTACTTGGGGTGACAAACATGGAGCTGGATCATTTGGATTATTTTAAGGATGAAGCAGATTACAAAGCGGCTTTCGAAAAACTTAAGTCTCAGTCAGACAAATTAGTGGAGGCCATAAGCTTCACAGGGCCACTTGGAGTTCCGGGTGAGCATAATCGCTGGAATGCCGGGTTGGCCGCTGCCTTAGCTAAAGAACTTGGTCTTGAGGACTATTCCTCACTTGAGCATTTCAAAGGAACCTGGCGTCGTTTTGAACGACGAGGCGAGTGGAACGGAGCCCCGGTGATTGATGATTACGCGCATCACCCCACTGAACTTACGGTAACTATAAATACAGCTCGACAAGAATTCCCTAAGAAACGTCTGGTGGCGGTTTTCCAACCTCATCAACACACCCGGGCAGCAGCTTTCATGGAGGGTTTTGCTCAAGCACTTAAGCTGGCAGATCTGGTGATCATCCCAAACATCTACGCCACTCGTGACACAGTGGAGGACAAAGAATCCATGAGTGTGGAACGCTTTGTGGGTGAGCTAGAAGCGGCAGGAGTGAACGTACTCCACACCGGTGACTTAGCAATCACTAGAAACTGGCTGGATAGCGATCTAAATGAAGAAGACGTTCTTCTTGTTATGGGAGCGGGGAATGTAACAAGTTTAATTGAGAGTTAAGCTGCAGAGAGTAGCCCAGACAGGGAATCGTTTTAATGGAGGGGCTGAATTCACCATGAGGCAGTTTTTTTCTAATTCGGCTAATGTAAACGTCGATAGTGTTTGAGGCAACAAACTGCCGTCGACCCCAAACATAATCAACGATCCGTTCACGAGTGGTGGTTTTTCCTAGATTTCTAGTGAGTAACTCCATCAAATAGAACTCTTTTTTTGTGAGACTTATACTTCTTCCAAAAACTTGAAGACTTCTATTTCGTTTATTCATGGTGATAGGTCCACACGTGAGCTCCTCTTGGTACCCATCAAAAGCTTGAATCATTAAATCCAAGATCAAAAGGCTGGAATCTTCTAAATTGATTTGATCACTTAGTATTACAAACCGATCTAGGCTGTTTTTGAAAACATGAGTGAATTCATTGCTCAATGGGTTCATTGAAATTAGTGGAACGTCATAGGGGAGCTCATCAAGTAATTCAGCAAGGTGGGGAAAGTAGCGAGTAGGCATGGCATCTAGAAATATGATGGCATCGGTTTCAGGCTTCCAGCCATTCAGGGCAAGTGGTCTTGCGCAAATAGAGTCTACATTGAGCCGTTTTAGGGCGTCATGTATAGGCACAGCGTTAAGCGGGCGAGTTGATATTATTATACTTTGCATTGGCGGGGGGGGAGGTGGCTTAAAAAAACTAAAGGCCAACGGCAAAGGAGTCTAATTAGCTTGAGGCTTAATAGGTTGAAAAACGTGTTGTCCAAGGGCATACAACACTAGTGGCGGCTTTCTTGTCGGGGTTTTTCGACAACATCATGAACTTTACAGAAACTTAAGTCATTAGCTAATCTAGCAATAGATTTGACGCAAAGTCTAGTATGTTACAAAACGCCTTAGTACAACTTGGTTTGTCTGAAAGAGAAGCATCAGCCTATATAATGCTTGTTCGGATTGGGACCTCACCGGTAAGCACTTTGGCTAAACGCTTGAGTGCTAAAAGGGTAACACTGTATGCCGTCTTAGAGTCACTGGAGAGGCGTGCTTATGTTGCTTTTCAGAGACGGGGGAGCTGTCGATACTACACCGCCTTAGATCCAGAATGCATTTTAGATGACCTAAATAGAAAAAATGAGGCCTTAAGTCTTCAGTTGAACCTGGCAAGGACCTGTGTGAAAAAACTACAATCTCTCCCTTTGCCTCAAAAGAATTATTTTAAAAGTTCAGAATTATTTTTGGGTGCAGAGGCAGAAGAAAGGTTGATGAGAGCCTTGGACAAAAACACTGAGGCTTATGTCTTTTCCTTGAATTCAGAGTTGAGCAATCCCATGGAGAGGATTTTGCAAACTTTTAAAAACTGGAAAACTGAAGTTCACAGGCAGGTTTTATCTGAGTCCTTTTCTGGAGCCACAGTTGGGAGCCTAATAGTGCAAGGTGGTAAGGTGATATTTCTCTCGCTAGAGGAAGAGGAGCTTCAGGTCTCTATTCAAGTTGACTCCTTGTATGCAAATCTTCTAATTCACCTCTTTAATTCATCTCATTTGGATAGGAGTTTGACTTCCTAGCTCTATCCTTTCATAATGGACGAACTAGCCCTACACTCCATGTTAAAGTTAATGCGTGCCAAACCAAGAGAAGCGAAAGAAATCGCACGGCTTTTGTCTGACGTCTCAGACGAAAAGCCTGTTAAAAATGTGAAAAGCTTAATCAAGGAAAAGCGAGTGCTAGTTTTGAAAAAAAACAAGAAGATTCGTGGGGCAGTCTCATTCACAGTTTTTGGTTTTGTTGGTTTTGTGACTTTTCTCTGGATAGATAAGTTAGCCATAGACCCCCAGTTTCGTGGGCAGGGAACCGGAACCGTTTTACTATCACTTCTGAAAAGATACGCAGCCAGCCTCGGAGCAGTTGGATTTGCTTTGTTCTCACTAGAAAAGGCAAAAAGATTCTACGTCAAATCCAGCCTCAGCAATGTATGGAGGTTTTTCTGGTGGATGGGCTAAAACAAGCAAAATGGGGTGAGTGATGGGTCTCGAACCCATGACCTCCAGGACCACAACCTAGCGCTCTAACCAACTGAGCTACACCCACCATGTCATTTGCAGCAGGATTGTAGGTTTTTTTGATAGAAAGGGCAAATAAAAAATGCTAGAATCTGTAGGATGAAAAAGACTCTACTACATTACTGGTCACTAATAGTATTGAACTTGATGGCCCTGCCAATCACGTTTTACCTCACGTACATGCACTTTAAGCCTGAGGCGAGTGACTTTTGCGTAATCAGCGAGGCTTTCAATTGTGACATTGTAAATAAAAGTATTTACGCAGATATTTTTGGAATTCCCGTTTCAATATTAGGAGCGCTGACTTACCTCGCTCTTCTTGTGTTTAGCCTGCGAGGTTTGAAGAAAGATCAAACAAAGTTAATGCCTTATGTAACGGCATTTGTTTTTGTCGGTTTCCTTTTCTCACTCCGGTTAAGTTACATTGAAGCTTACGTGCTCCGCACGTGGTGCATTTTCTGCATAGCCTCTCAAATTATTATATTTTTAGAACTACTTGTTTTCACTCATCTTTTAAAGTTAAGCAAAAAATCATGAAGAAATTCCTATCATCATTAATGATACTTCCCGTTTTACTCGCAGCTTGTGGCACTGACGTTGCCATGGACGAATTCGTTCAATGTCTGGACGAAGCCGGAGCTGAATACTATGGAGCCTACTGGTGCCCTAACTGTCAGCGTGAAAACGAGTTACTTGGTGATTCAAAGCAATACTTGAACTATGTCGAATGTGGAGAAGGGGTAGCAAACTCACAAACAGACGTTTGCCTGCTGGAAGGAATTGAAGCTTACCCAACCTGGCGTTTCGCAAATGGAGCTGAATTGATCGGATACCAAGGTCTTGAAGATCTTGCCGCTGCTTCTGGATGTTCACTTCCAGGCCAAGCAGATGCTGCATTTGGACCAGCCATTACAGAAACTGAAACTTTAGGCGACGAATAGTCCCCCTGTAAATAAAG
>JBLIGW010000037.1:0-9707 GCA_047635955.1 Oceanicoccus sp. | reverse complement strand
TATTGCTGTAATTGATGTGGATGGAAACGGTGAAGATATCTCTTTTGATGGAGACAGTGTTTATGGAAATGTAGATACTAAGTTCACTTTTGATGCAGCAAGTTCTGTGAATGTGGATGGAAGTACAGATTCTCTTACTTACAGTTGGAACTTTGGAAATGGAAAAACTGCTTCTAGTAGTTTAGTTACAACCAGCTTCGATGAGATAGCAAACTACACAATCATACTTACAGTTCGTGATAAAACAGACAATAGTTTGTCTTCTGAATCAACAGTAGAGGTGGAAATTTCACCAATACCACCTGAGATCAAAGGGATTACAGTTATTCCTCAAGGAGATTCCCTTGAAACACCTTTGAAGGTTAGTGTCTCTATTGATGCTGAGGATGACGATGGTGATATTGAATTTGTTAAAGCTTGGTACTACGACTTGAATGACACGGCGGAAGAATTGGGAGTGGTTATCTCTCAATCTACAGAGTTTTCTATGACCTTGAATACCAATGGTGAGGAAGGAGATGAAGTTACCTATGGCTTTGCTGTTGAGGTGACAGATAGCGACAATATTACCGTTACAAGTTTTGACGAGTTGGATAGTGACGAGATTCCTACCTTAACCGTTGTGAATGGTCCTAATGACTCGCCAGTGGCCGCATTCTCTGTAGATAGGACGTCTATCTTCATTGGAGAGGAAATCACATTTATTAATGAATCTTATGACCCTGATGGAGATATTGTTCAATCATGGTGGGATATTGGAGCCGATGGATCACATAATGATGACCCGCTTGAAGGGGCCGATTCTCTTGAATACATATTCACACAAGTTCACACTGATGGGATTGAGGTTAGATTGAAAGTTGAAGATAGCGCGGGTGCGACGACTTTCTCTGATTCAATTGTTATTTATGTTGATACGATTGCAGATGCGCCTGATGCCAGGTTCCTGGCTGACATTGATGGGACTACCGTGTCCTTCACTAATAACTCTGACTTAGATGAAGAGAATGGTGCTGAGGTGCAAGGATTGTATTGGGACTTCGATCTTTCAGTAGATAGTGATGGAAATGGAGAGACTGATGATGACTTTGATTCTTTTGAAGAGGACCCTTCATACACTTATGAAGAGCTTGGGGTTTATCAAGTTCTGATGACAATTGTAGATACAACGGGTCAGACAGATAGTGTGACTCAAGATATTAATGTTATTGATACAGATGCTCCTGTGGCTAGCTTCAGCTATGAGGTAGATGAGACACAGATTAAATTTATAAATGAATCTACGGTAGATACCGATCTTGGTGTGGATGTTCGATCTTATGCTTGGGACTTTGATCTAGATTATGATGCAGATGAGGATGGTGACTCAGAGAATGATGTAGATAGTACTAAGAAAAGTCCTACAGTTGAATATGATGAATACGGAATTTATGAAGTGAGTCTTACCGTTGAAGACACATATGGAAAGGTAGATGTGGTTCAAATTACTGTTGAAGTTGATGACCCTGTTCAGCCAGTTGTTGCTGTTTTGACAGCGATTCCTCAACCTAATTCTAGTGATCAAATTGTTTTGAATGGAACGGAAGGAGAAGTGACATTCTTCTTTAGTGCTGAAGGTGGAAGTGGAACCTTTACCTACCAGTTTGATAAGAATATTTTCTACGACACGAATAAAGATGACGTTCGAGATAATGACATTGATTACGCTGATGAAGATTCCGGTACCTGGAGCACAGAGTTCTTTAAGGCTTATGGGACTATAGTGGTTCAACTTACCGTGACAGATGATGAAACAGGTGATGTGGATTCAACAACGGTTCAAGTGGTATTCGAAGGTTCAAATGGTGGGGCTAGCTTACTAAATGCCACGCCGGAAGAAATGATGTTCTTAATTCTGAGCACCTTGCTCGCAGCTATCGGGGGCGTTGCCCTTGTGGCCTTTAACCCAGTACTTAAACGTTAATCATGGAAGAACAAAACCCACAATCTATGCCTGAACAGGCACCAGAACCAGAAGTAGTTTCAACTCCAGAAGCAGTTCAAGCTCCTGTGGTAGCACCAGCTCCTGAAGCTAAAAAAGAACTCACTCCTGAGGAAAAAGCAGCAAATAAAAAAGAAATGCTAAAACGATTAAAGTTAATCTCAATCGTTTTATTCATAGCAGTTATAGGAGGAATTACTGCATGGGGACTACTTGTAGGGCAAGACCCCGTAGGATTGTTTTCAACAATTGGACTTTCTCAAGCTTCATTCAATAACTTCTTAATGAGTGTCTTCAATATATTCTTTGGACTCTTAGTCGCTGGTGTTCTTATTGGAACATTGGTGGTTTTAGTTAAGAGTCTGATGGTTAAGAAAGAGGAGCTAGATCTTAAAAAGAAACTTTCAAAGAAAGCTTTAAAGAGGGGATCTGGATTCTTCGCTTTGGCGGTACTTTGGTTAGTTGGCCTCTTTGTTCTGCAACCTATTTTGCATTCAGAGAGCGTGTATCAAACTTATATTGAAACAACGCCAGAAGACACAATAGGTTTAACAGCGCCGGTGGAGGTTATTTTCGACGCTTCTGGAATTCCTGTTGATGTAAATACTTATCAAATCCTTTCTTACAGTTGGACCTTTGGTGACGGAGACACAGGAACTGGAGTAGCGGTTGCACATAGGTTCACAGAAAAAGGAAATTCAGACGGTCGTTATACGGTTATATTGGAAGTCGATTACATGGACATTAAAAGTGGAGAACAGTTTGATGCTAAATTCTCTACCGAAGTTGTTATCGCAAATGAAAAGGTTGCCGCAAGTTTTATTGCTTCACCAGAAGCGGGTGAGTTGCCATTGGACGTTAGTTTTGACGCCAGTGCTTCAACAGATCCTGATGGAGAGATCATTGCCTATGAATGGGACCTTGATGGTGATGGACGCTTTGATGACGGAGAAGGAGTCTTAGTTGATTACACCTACACTCAGGAGGGTGAGTTTGAAGCAACTCTACAAGTGACTGACAATAATGGAGAGGTTGATACAGCAACAATCACTATTGAAGCAGGGAGTGTTGGGGGTCTTAAGGCTGTGATTACAGCGACTGTACCTCAAGGGCAAGATTATATTTTGGATGAGGAGTATAGATTTTCAGCAGACAACTCAGAGATCCGATCTGGAAACATTTCAAAGTATGTCTGGGACTTTGGAGATGGAACTGAAGTTGATGGAAGAAACGTTTCTCACACCTATGAAGAGGAAGGAGACTATGAAGTGGTGCTTTCTGTTACCGATGCTCAAGGAAATCAAGACACCGATACTTTGGAACTCAGTGTGATTGATGAAGGTTCACCACCACAGGCAGGAATCGATACTGACCCTGGAGCTACGGGAGATACTGTTACAGGAGTGGTTCCATTTGAAGTTGAATTTGATGGATTAGCCTCTATGGATCCAGATGATGATATCGTTGAGTACGAATGGGACTTTGATGAAGATGGAGTAACCGACGCAACAGGGAATGCAGCTGATTACACTTTTGCCGAAGTGGGAACCTTTGCTGTGAATTTGATGGTAACTGATTCCGTTGGTAATACCGATGACACGGTGATTTATGTCGAAGTTACAGAACAGGGAGTGGTTGCTCGTTTAGACGTTAATGAGACTAATGGCGAGGTGCCGTTAACCATTAGTTTTGACGCTTCCAGCTCAACTTATAACGAAGGAAGTATTGTTTCTTATGAGTATGACTTTGGAGATGGAAATACACATGTTGGAGGGGCTTCAGTGACATATAAGTACACTAGCGTAGGAACGTTCACTGCCAGTGTTACCGTCTTAGGAGATGATGGTGAAACAGGAACTACTGACTTACAAATTGTAGTGAGGCCCGTTTCTTTAACTTCATGTTTCACAGTGAATACAGACAGTGGGAACTCTCCATTATTTGTAACCGTTGATCCTTCTTGTTCACAGGGAACAATTAAAGATTATCACTGGGACTTTGGAGATGGAGAAGTTAGCTTTGATCGTAAACCAGAAACACATATTTATGAGGATACCGGTACGTATACCATCACACTTGAAGTAACGAGTGACGATGGAATCGTAGACGTATTCACTAAGACGGTAACGGTTAAATAGTAGAACTTTTAAAAAGAGGATCCAATCTGGATCCTCTTTTTTGTATAAACCTTAGGGTTTAAATCCAATTCCAATGATATAGGTTTCAAAACTTCTATCTCTGCAAGAGCTTGGTTTAAAAACACTTACTTTTTTAAACCGTCTTTTTACTCGCCGTAATAACCATTGGAAGTCGGCTCCTTCAAAAACTTTTCCGACAAAATGTCCGCCTGGTTTAAGTAGCTGAGTGGCAATGTATAAAGCTTGGTCTGTGAGTTCAGCACTACGACCTTGATCAATATCTTTGATTCCTGTTGTCTTCGGAGCTAGGTCACTAGTGAGTACGTCAATTTTTTCGAAGCCAGCTTGCTTGAGAGCGTCAATAACTTGATCTTTGTTGTAGATGTCAGCTTTAAGACTGTGAGCATTAGAAACGTCAAAAGATTCGATTTCTTGAAGATCAATTCCAAAGACATTTCCTTCTGAACCAACCAGTCTAAGAATAACCTGCATAAAGCTTCCTGGGGCAGCACCTAGATCTACTACAGTGTGTCCTTTTTTAATTAGTTTGAATTTGGTCTGAATCTCTTTAAGCTTAAAAGCACTACGTGCTCTGTATCCTTCTGTTTTAGCACGATTAAAAAATTCGTCTTGAACTACAAAATGATCAGACATCTATAGAGGGGATTTTTTTGGTCTTCCATCTGGACGAGGGTATTTTTCAGGAGTGACATCTATCTTTTTAAAGACAAGAATAACTCTTTCCTCACCAGTAGGTAGCAGGTAAGGGTGTTCAGTTTCTAGGTCCATCTCTAGAATTTCCATTGCCTCACGAGCCTTATTTAAATCTTCAGTGTAGCTTGGCCCCTTCCATGCCAAAAGTTGACCACCAACCTTTAGAAAGGGAGCAGCATATTCTAAGAGAACAGGCAGAGATGCAACAGCACGAGCTGTAACAAAATCAAACTGTTCACGGTATTCTTCTTCACGGGCAATCACTTCAAAGCGACCACTACGTCCAGTAACGTTTTTAAGTCCAGCTTCTTTGGCCATTCCTTCAACAGCTTCAACTTTCTTTTGTCTCGCATCAATCAAAGTGAACTCACATTCAGGAAGTTCTGATGCTAAAACCAATCCAGGCAAACCTCCACCGGTTCCGATGTCAGCAATTTTAGATCCATTCTCAGGAGTCCAAATCTTGAGCACTTCTAGTGCGTCTGGGAAATGTTTTTGTTCCAAGAGTTCACGATCTCCTCTTGAAAGTAGGTTGAGTCGTGTCGAGTAATCTTTAAAGATTTCAATTAATTTATAGTTCATCGCTAGGGTCAATAATAGTTTGTATATCACACCATTCTTCGCAGACTTCATCGTCTGAACAAGCACGGTTCCATTCACCACCGGCATCTACACAAGTTGCTTGAGTGGTTTCTGTGCGGGGTACTTCAACGATAGGGTCTGCAATAGGTTCTTTAGTAAATTCACATTGGGGCACACAAACCTGTATACAGAGTTCATCTCCTTCTTCACAAGCGGAGCCACAGGCATTCCAAGTACCCTCTTGTGATTCACAGCTAATGATTTGTTCAGCATATTCTTCAGTTTCAACTGGTTTTTCTAAAACATAGAGTGAAATAGAATCTGAACTAGTCGCAGTAGTCGTTTGGTCAAAGACAGTAACTCGAACTTCACATTCAGTTCTTGCTTCGTAGCCGCTCAAAAGTTCTAGACTTAAGTTGTGCACATTGCTTGTTTTCATCTCAAAACTAACGATAGGTAAGAGTGCAACGGGATCGTGGTTGGCACAGTCAACTTCGGAGATATAGGCCATAGCTGGTTGAGAAAGTGCTAGGTCTAAAGTGTCGCTAACAGGGTTTACCGCTGAATTAACAGGGGTGGTAAATGTAACTGTGTAAGCGGAAAGCAAAGAACAACCCGATAGGATTATTAGGCTTAGAAACGTAAGTAGTATTTTTTTCATGGCATTTGGAATGAATTCCTGCACATAATAGCGACTAATTTGATCTGTTACCAGCTATTCTTCTCTCTGATTTGGTGGGACAAAATCAATGCCAAGTCCGTCAAACATTTCCTGCTCAGTAATTCCTGCAATTTTCTCCTCACCTTTGTACAATCCGTACTCATTTACTTTGAATCCTTGCTTGAGTGCATGGGTTCTTAATTTGATGTTGAAGTGCTTAGACCCTGTGAAGTAGAGAAGGGCAGCACCAAAGCTTTCACTTGGTACAATTCGTAAGTCAACCTGCATGTTTCCTTCTAGAATAACGCTAGATTTAGTTTCTCCAGCGCCAAGTGTTTGTTGAACTTTTTCATAAGCGAGAAAGTGCTCACGGATTTTTACATTTTCAGTTCCACTAACAAGAAGATCAATGTCTCCAATGGTTTCCTTTTCACGTCGTAAGCTTCCGGCAAATTGAATCTGCTCCAAATCCTTACAAGTCTTCATGTATTTGATGAAAATCTCAGCTGCCTTTAATGCTGAATCATGGGGGATACGTTCTTTACCAATGCTTCCTTGATTGATAGAGCTAAGTATTGATTCCTGACTTTTCTCACCCATACGAGGGAGGGTTGCAAGGGCGCCACTTTCAGCAGCGGCTTTGAGTTGATCTAGAGTGCTAATGCCGAGTTGGTCGTAAAAGAGTTTCACTTTTTTAGGGCCAATTCCTCGTAGTCGTAATATCTCTAGGATCCCAGGGCCAACTTCTTCTAAAAGACGGGTATGCATTTCGCAAGCACCCGTCTCAATCATCTCAATGATTTTTGCATGAAGATCTTTTCCAATTCCAGGAATGTCCTCAATCATTTCGTCTTTAGCTGCATGAAGCGCAGCTAGGTCTTCTCCAAAGTTTCGCACTGATTCTGCTCCTCGGTAATAGGCTCGAACTCGGAAAATGTTTTTCCCAAGCACTTCAAGCATATTCCCAATTTCATCAAAGGTTTGAGCAATGCGATCGTTAATCATTAGTCAACGCTGATTAGTTCAACCTCAAATACTAGAGTGGCTCCTCCAGGAATAGTTCCTCCAATTCCGTTGTCACCGTAAGCAAGGTCAGAAGGGATAGTGAGTTTTCTCAGTCCACCTATTTTCATCCCTTCAAATCCTTGATCCCAACCAGCAATCACTTGTCCTGCACCTAGATTGAATTCAAAAGGCATCCCACGATCACGTGAGCTATCAAATTGAGTTCCATCCGTAAGTGTACCAACGTAGTGAACGGTGATGGTTTTACCGGCAACGGCTTCTGCGCCTTCTCCAACCGTAATATCTTCAATAAGTAATTCGTCGACTGTCATGAGTTCTGAGGGGTTAGTTGTTTCTTCAATAATAGTATTTTCAGTAGTGAAATCAATTTCAGTAACGTCAGGTTCTTCTGAGTTACAAGCTGGTAGAAGGGCTAGTAGTGATAGGAGCATCAAGCTCATAAGTTTGTGGGACATTCTTGAGTTTTAAAAGAATAATGTAAAGAGATCATACTAGAACCCTTCGTTGCTTTCCAGTCTTGGATTGTGCTTTCATATATTCATGAGAATACTTTTGATTTTAGTGTTACTTCTAAGTTCCTGTTCAGGACAAAGCTCAGTGCTTCATGCCGATTTAATGGAGCCTCTTAAAGATATAAATACCTTGATCATAGTTGGTGAGGGAGGGACTTCAGGTAATTTGTTTAATTTGGCAGCACTGACTTATCAAAGAGAAAACGGAGGCGTGATACATGAGGTGGGCAGTGGTAATGAATTTGTTAGTGTCCTGAAAAATTTCAATCTTGAAACTGGTGAAATTGAACATTTAGAATATTTTGGACATGGGAACAATGTTGCGCTCTTTGTGAATCAAGTGCCCGGAGTGAATGGATCTTTGTATGCAAATGATCCTTCTTATAATGAAGATTATTTAGCGGCGTCTATTTACGATCTTGATAGAAGTGTTTTTTCATCAGCTGGGACGGTTACTTTTAACGGTTGTAATCTAGCTAAAGGTCATGAAGTTTCAGATACTTTTGCTCAGGACATGGCGAATCATTTTCAAGTTGTAGTCACTGCCGCAGAGGGGCCAACACAATTCTCTTCTTCACCCGATGCAATTATAGATTTTGATGAGTGGAGGGCCTTGGATTTAAGTGAGTCAGATGATGTGTACATGTTGCCAACTTATCTAGAGGAGGCCTTTGTTGTACTTCACCCTGCGGTGTCTACTGGTGTCTACAATGACGTCTACCATGGTGATTCAACGACAGAAGCTATTGATTGGTTAAGTGATCAGACTCTTGTTTTTGGTGAAGATTTCCTCCCTTACAAGATTGCTTCTGGTAAAGATGTTACTGAGCTCTGCCTGGCTTTGTCTTTAGTTTGTGACATTGAGATTGATGATGAAGATCAAAAGACTTTGGATGTTTTGGCCATCTTGATTGATGCTCATGATTTAACTCCCTTACAAACATGGCCTTGGTACAATTCTTATGTGGGTTTGGCATTGCAGAATGAGTGGATGCTAGAGGGTTTTACTGACAGGCGTTGGATGACCAGGGGGGAGACAGCCTATTTAGCTTATAAACTATCTATGATAAAGTAGATGAAATTAAAACCGTAAATTATGATTATCGCACATGTCAAATGGTTCGCAGAGGGGGGGCTAGAGGTACCAAGTTATGCTTTTTCTGAATGGTATGGGTGGATGTTCATTGGAGTGATTCTGATTTTGAGTGCGTTCCTTTTAGACAGAAAGGTTAAAGGTCCAAATAAATCATGGATGAAGTGGCTTAAGGACACTCGCTCTAAATGGGTTTATTTTTTTCAAGTCACTTTAGCGGCATCATTGATTTTTGCGGCAGCCAATCAAGTCATGCTAGTTCCTCATTATGAAGCAAACACTTTAGTGGTTCCTATTCTTCAGGTGCTTGCGGCACTTTTTTTAATTTTGAATCGCTGGGTGTGGATTGGAGCTGGTTTGCTTCTGACAAGTTACCTGGCTGCAGTCTTAAGTTTTGGGCCGCTTGAAAGCATTGAGTACATTAATGTTCTAGGTATGGTTGCATTCTTATGGCTTGAAAAACCATTGAATAATGATTGGATTAAATGGAAAGATTCTTCTTTGGATATCTTGAGAATAAGCACGGGACTCGCATTGATCATACTTGCTTTTACAGAGAAATTATTGTCACCTGGAAGGGCTTTAAGTTTTATGGCTGATTACGAAGTAAACTTCATGTCAGTTTTAGGTTTTGATTACAGTGATAGGCTTTTTGTTATGTCCGCAGGTTCAATGGAGTTAGTTTTTGGAGTCCTTATGCTTTTGGGCTTAATCCCAAGAATCAATACCTTAGTACTCGCAGGGGTTTTACTCTCAAGTAATATCTTCTTTTTTGTACAAGGTTATTATTCCGAAGGGTGGGTTGAGTTAATGGGGCATTTACCTATTATTGGAACGGCGGTCCTGCTGATACTTTATGGAAAAACTTTTAAAAAAAATTAGCATCTTGAGTAATTTTAAATAGATATTTGTTGGAAGAATTTACCGTCAGTTTTTTAAACGGATATTCTTCCTTCAAGATCCTGAAAAAGTTCACGACTCTTTCACCAGAGCATCTTCT
>JBLIGW010000036.1:0-10032 GCA_047635955.1 Oceanicoccus sp. | reverse complement strand
AAAAACCGTGATCGCAATGATCATTTCAATAAGTGTGAATGCTTCTCTTTTTTGCTTCATTGCCAGTTGGTTAATATCGTTGAAAGTTCTACTTCATAATCGCCACCTCTATCTTCCCATGAAACCAAGGCCGTCACTTTCACAGCATCTTCATTGTCTTCAATAGGTTCTACTTGAATAAGCCGTAGAAATTCTTGCCCATTTTCCAAAGCAACAATTCCTGAATCTTCCGTTCGACTCGCCACCGTAGCCAAAGACCAATAAGCCTGATTCTCTCCTTCTTCAATAAGATAAAATTCATTTAATATTTCACCAGACTCTAAACCAAAATTGGTTCCCCATTGTTTTGCACCTTCATCCCAAGCGTAGTTTTGAAGCCAATTTGAATCACGAATATAACGCATGGCCTCCACTCCTTCTTGAGCTAAATAGCTCGCTTGAAGCGTCCGTATATTTTTACGATTCACTTGCAAGGTAACCAAAATTAAACCTGTAATTGCAGTAAAAACCACCGTAATAAAGGTAATGGATAAAAGCACCTCCAACAATGTAAATGCCTTATTCTTCTTCATCTTCTGCAAGGGTTACTTGATTGGTAATTGTGGAAAAATTCAAAACGTGACTGAGCTCTTCTTTCTGAGAATGAGTCATAGTTATAGTCCCACTTTCATCATTTATCTGTCCAGAAGCATTATAAAAAACAAGGTCCGCTTCGGGTGGAACAAACATCGCCCAAACCTTATCTGGCTCTCCTCCTAAATTCATAGATTCAACAATGGCTGAGCCTTGAATGATTCCATAATTACTTTCTTCTTTAGCGTTGATATCACAAATACCCAAAGCAGCGTTGAACTCCATTTCCACCAATTGCGGAAGCTCACCCACCTCAAAGTAACCACCTAAACAAAGGTAATCATCATCTTCATTCACTCGCCCTGAATCTACTTTAGCTCGAGACTGATCCATCAGAGCCAAAGTTTGCTGCACCGTAATATCAAGCTCTTGAAAGCGTCGCGCTGAATTAAAATCTACAACCAAAAATCCAACCAACACCATAATAATAGTGATAACCACGAGCAGTTCTAGGAGAGTAAAGGCGTCATTCTTCATGAGACTAAGGTCGAGAGTGAGAAGATGGGAGCAAGCAGGGCAACCGCAAGAATTCCCACCGCTACCCCAACAAAGACAATCACAAGCGGTTCGAGAATGGTGGTGAAATTATCTAGAGAATGTTGCACTTCTTTTTCATAATGTTTCGCAAGTTTTTCAGAAATCAAACCCAACTGCCCGGTATTCTCTCCCACTTCAATCATTGAAACCACGGTTTCAGGAAACAGAAAAGGTGCTTTAGCCAAGCTAGCAGCCACTTTTTCTCCACGTTCAACGTCATGCCGTAAGACTCGTGCAAAGTCCTTATATAAAGTATTACTGAGCGCTCCTCCTGTAATTTCAATCGCTTCATGAATCGGCACTCCAGCGTCTACCAAAAGACTAAGCAATTGGACAAACTGAGCCACATTGTATTTTCGAATAACATCTTTTAACCAAGGTATGTTTAAAACCCATCGATCAACTCGTCGCCGCCCATTCTGAGTGCTTGCATAATAAGAAAAGAGCAAAGACACCAAAATCAGAGCCACTACAACCAACCAGCTGAAGTCCACAAAGAATCGCCCAAATTTCAGAACCATAACCGTTAGAAACGGCATTTCAAAGTTAGCTGAGGTGAAAAACTCATCCAGCTTAGGAATAACCACTGTCACCACGATTCCTCCTGACACAAACAAGGCAACCATTACGGTTGCTGGATAAATCAAAGCTCCACGCACTC
The DNA here is from genome assembly GCA_047635955.1 of Oceanicoccus sp. Taxonomy (GTDB): domain Bacteria; phylum Patescibacteriota; class Gracilibacteria; order UBA1369; family 2-02-FULL-48-14; genus WFTC01. Next base: position 8,201 of record JBLIGW010000036.1, on the reverse strand, counting down.
GCAAATAGAGTTCATGAGCCCGTTGCGTTTGCTCCGCTAAGCGAAACAGTAAGCTAGAAAGATTTCCAATTGCCTCTCCACTTCGCATCACTCCCACTTCAGAGTCTTTAAATACATCCGGAAACTTAGTCATAGACTGACTCGCTCGTTTCCCACGTTCCACGTCATACGCAATAGTATTAACGATTCGTGCAAAACGCTCATTACTTGTTTTTTTCGATAAAATTTTCAAAGCTCTCATGATCGGGATACCCGCATCCAACATCACGGCTAACAAATGAAAGAAATAAGATTTCTCCTCAATGTTCACTTTCTGCCTATCAATCACAAAATCATTCATCCTCACAGCAAAAGGCTGAGCTGAGGAATCATAAACTCCATAAACCACTGAGGTGGTTTTTTCAGACTCTTTTGTAAGCGTGGGGTCCAATGAAGTCATACATGTTTACTGATAATAAGCTTCAATATTAAGACTGAAAGTAATCTCTTCAGTACTTGTTCGTTGCACAGAGATAGACTCAACTTGCATCAAGCGCTCCGCCCCTTCAATTTCCTGAAGCAAAACAATCAAATCATCATAAGCGCCATTCAAACTAAGTGAAACTCCAAGAGTATTTCCAAAGTCTTGATCCGTTCTAAGACTAAAACTCATCACTCGAGCATTAAAACCAGCCCCTTCTGCTAATTCAGTCAGCTCCAAGATTAAAGAATCTTGATCTACACCAACAGGCACTGCTTTCTTCAGAGCATCTTGAGTCGCCTCACTTTTAGAAATTTCTTCCGCCAATGCGCTCAAATTGTCATATTCTGTTTGTAAAACCAAAAGATCCTCGGTAGCCAACTCTCTTTCTGCAAAAAGATCTTCAATATTGTCTCGAATAGGAACTACAAAGAAAACACTTCCTAAAATAATCACGAAAAGAAGAATGATTGAGATGAGTTGTGAAGAGTGTCCTTTTGACATTAATTTGAAACGTTAACACTTAAATTAAAACTAACTACGGTTTGACCATCTGAGGTGCTTCCTTCCGTAAGTGAAGGTACAAAAGCATCTAAAAAGTCATCTGACATAGATAAAACTGAAATCATATCGGCCACGCTGCCGGCATTATCAGCCAATCCACTAAGACTTAAATCGCCTTCAGATCCTCCAGAGAAAGAACTAAAGAAAACAGTCACCGGCGTTAGATCTTGAAACTTACGAATCACTTTTGACCAAGTGATGCTACTTGCCTCAACCCCGTCTTTAAGCTCTTGAGCGATAAAAAGCGTTTGAATCTGTTCACGCTCCAAAGTCTCAATTTTAGTCTGAAGCTCACTAGTCTGCTCTTCCATCGTTGTTAAATCTCCCGTGAGATTAGACTGTTGAAAAACCAGAAACAACGTATAAAGAACCCCTATTACAAAGAAGAAAATTACAAGCGTTGAAAGCAGGCGCCCCTGGGGGGCTTGATATGAGTTGTCCATTTTGGCGTGAGAAGGTAGTCTTCAAGAGTGAAGTTTACAGTTATAAATGACGGTTTTCAATGTGAAGAGTGCAAAGAGCAAGTTCCCCCTCACCAAGGTGGGAGCTGTCGCAACCATTGCACGGCTTGTTTAAGCTCAAAACACGTCGATCATGAAACTCCCGGCGATCGAAAATCCACATGCCACGGACTCATGAAAGCTATCGCTGCCACCCAAGACAAGAAAAAAGGATGGCGTATTCGCCATGAATGTCAAGAATGTAGCCACCAAATGTGGAACATCCTCGCCGACGACGACGACTGGGATAAAGTCATTGAAGTATCAAAAAACCCTTGGACCGAGGTCTAAAAGCACCGTTTCCCCCAAGGAACGTTCTTTTTTTCTTTGAGAGAACTCTAAATCCCAAAAAGTATCATCAACATAAGATCCAGTAATTTTATTTCCAACGACAGGCCTTGCAAGAAAAAACTCACCATCTCTTGTGATTTGCCTAACAACGCAACCAGAAAAACGCCCATTTTGAATTACACCACTGCGAGGGCTTTTTTCTGTAACCTTAACAATTATATCTTTAAACTCTTCTCTCAAAAGGAAGAGTACTCTATTTTCACGGTCAGCTTCCAACCACCTCAAAGTCACACCCTTATAAGAAACTAAATTTGCCTTCGCAAAACGCTCCTCAAATGCTGGGCATACAGGCATCACCACTCTAGTAAAAACGACTTCTCTCATTTTGTTCAGTTACAAGGGGGTAAGATTACAACATCGTTACATAGTTCGTCAAGATATTTGCCCCCCGCTGATCACAAGGTGTAGTATCAAAACATGAAACTCTCCCTACACAATGACATCCTTCCCAAAAAAGCCACTGTTGTTTTGGGAGTATCTGGAGGAAGGGACTCCATGGCACTTTGTCACGCCCTGCTCAAACAACGTCCCGACCTAACTATCATCCCTGCTCATGTTGATCATGGCCTACGATTCTCCTCAACAGAGGATGCCGAATTCGTTGAAGGAATGATGGCACGATGGGAACTGCCATGCGAAACCTACAAACCACGAGCTCCAAAAAGTGGCAACATTGAAGCCTGGGGCCGAGAAAAACGTTATGAGTTTTTTACAAAACTTATAAAAAAACACAAAGCAGATCTAATACTTACTGCTCACCATCAAGACGATGACGTTGAAACTTTAATCATGCATCTTTTACGTGGAACCCGAGTCAAAGGCCTTTCTGGAATGCAACTGCAACGAGAAAAGCTTGTTCGCCCACTACTATTCACGCCACGAAGTGAAATAAATGAATATATTGAAGCTAATGAAATTCCTTTTAGAGAAGATCCAAGCAATGCCGATGAAAACTACACCCGGAATTTTTTAAGAAATAAAGTCGTTCCCGTTCTTACTCATGTTTATCCTGACTTTCCGCAGCGATGGCAGGGCCAAAAAGATTATTGGTTGGAACTTCAAGCCTACCTTGAAAGCCAAGCTCAAGCCTTTTTGAATGAGCACCTCACGGAAGAAGGTCTGGCTCGTCACCATTATAGAGAGCTTCCCTATCCTGTTCGTGGAACCGTACTTGAATTGTGGTTCCGCCAAAGCACCGGCCAACGAGTGCAAGAATCAAGCAGTCTCAATCGTTGGGACGAAGCTATTCTAAACTGGCACAGCCGCAAAAAAACCGAATGGACTGATGGGCAATTCTTAGTAATGAGCAAAGGCTGGGCAAAATTGAGTTAGATGTCACGCCACTACCATGTTAAAATGCCCCCACAAATAATCTGATTTTTAAATATGGCAACTGAGAAAAGCAAAAAACCGAAAGGACCAAGTCCGTTGATATCTGTACTCATTTTAGCGCTACTTTTATCAGGGGTTTACACTATATGGAACCCTGTTGGAGCACCTCAAACTGAGAAAGTGAACTTCACTGAGTTCATCACTGACGTAACTGAAGGTGAAGTCCAAATTGTAGAAGTTCAAGACACTCGAATTGATTACGTACTTGAAGACGAAAGTCTAAAATACACCTTTAAAGAACGTGGTCAGACCGTTTACGACCTACTTGATGGAGTAGAACCTGCGCTTGTAAATCAGCTCAGTATTGAAGTAGTAGATACTTCAGGGAAAGACATTTGGATAAACATTGCACTTTCTGCCGTTCCATTCCTACTTATTATAGGATTCCTTTGGTTCATGATGAAAGGAGCTGCTAGCAGCAACAATCAAGCCATGAGCTTTGGGAAATCTACAGCTAGAATGCACGACAAAGAGCGTAGTAAGACATCTTTTAAAGATGTAGCTGGAGTAGATGAAGCTAAAGAAGAGTTAGAAGAAATCGTTGATTTCCTTAAACACCCAAGCAAATACACAGCAATGGGCGCCAAAATTCCTCAAGGAGTAATGCTAGTGGGATCACCAGGAACAGGTAAAACCTTACTTGCTCGTGCAGTAGCAGGAGAAGCCAACGTACCTTTTTTCAGCATCAGCGGATCTGAATTCGTTGAAATGTTTGTAGGAGTTGGAGCCAGTCGAGTTAGAGATCTATTCAAAAAGGCGAAACGAAACGCACCTTGTATCATCTTTATTGATGAAATTGATGCCGTCGGAAGACAACGTGGAACCGGAATGGGAGGAGGTCACGACGAACGTGAACAAACATTGAATCAAATTTTGACTGAAATGGACGGGTTTGAAACAGGAACCAATGTGATTGTAATCGCAGCCACCAACCGACCAGACGTACTTGATCCTGCTTTGCTTCGACCAGGTCGATTCGACCGACGAGTTGTAGTAGACAAACCAAGCATCAAAAGTCGTGAAGCTATTTTGGAAGTTCACGCTAAGAACAAACCAACTAATAAAAAGGTGGATCTTAAATCTATTGCCCAACAAACTCCTGGATTCACGGGAGCTGATCTGCAAAACCTATTGAATGAATCAGCCATTCTTGCAGCCAAACAAGATCAAAAAGAAATCAATCAAATTGATATTGAACAATCAATCGAAAAAGTTGCTCTAGGGCCTGAACGTAAGTCAGCCGTTATGAGCACCAAAGAAAAGAAAGTCACGGCTTATCATGAAATGGGTCATGCCATTGTGGGACACGTACTTGAAGACTGTGACCCTCTTAAGAAAATTACTATTATTTCTCGTGGAATGGCACTCGGTGCTACCTGGTTTGTACCTGAAGAAGACACTCACCTTTACACCAAACAAAAGTTCCAACATGAAATGGCCTCTCTAATGGGAGGATACGTTGCTGAAGAAATGATCTTTGGACAAGTTTCCACTGGACCATCAAATGATCTCAAACGTGCTTCTAAAATGGCTAGGCAAATGGTAACTCGTTACGGAATGAGTGACCTTGGACCAGTAGTTTATGGCGATGACAATGATCAAGTTTTCCTTGGTAAAGACCTCGCTCACACCAAAAGCTATTCAGAGGCTAAAGCCACTGAAATCGACAAAAATGTAGCTGATTTTGTTGACGAAGCTTATAAGCTCGCCAAAAGCTTGCTCACCAAACATAAAGATAAGTTTGAGAAGCTCAGTGAAGAACTAATTAAACGCGAAAATTTAAACCGAGATGAGTTCATTGAACTCTTTGAAGGTAAAAAATTGAAGAAAAAGACTTCATAAGCTAATATAAGCCCATGAACAAAGTAGGTATTGGACAATTAAAGCATGCCAAAGCAAGCGCTCCTGCGACTCAGATTTCTCAAACCCCACGTACTCAGGTATCAAGACAAGAGAAAAAACAGATCATCAAAGGAGATAGCTCAGCAAATAAAGAAGGTCAATTGGCCGTCGATATTTACCACAGCCCAAATGAAATGGTCGTGGTTACCCCAATTGCTGGCGTAGACAAAGCCAGTATAAAAGTAGCGATTCAAGACGATGTGCTCACCATTCGTGGTGAACGAAAACCTGTAGAAATAACTGCTGGGAAACAAGCACTCGTTCGTGAATTGTTTTGGGGAACATTCTCTCGATCTATTGTTTTACCTGATCATATCGACCGAAAAGGCATTGATGCTCGAGTTCACGAGCACCTTCTCATCGTGACTATTCCAAAAACTGAAGACTTCAAAACTCGAATCATTCACATCAACGACCAAGCATGAACCACCCAGAGATCAAAACCGCTGTGATTCTAACTAGCGGCCTAGGGTCGCGCTTTTTACCGATGACAAAAGCGATTCCCAAGGCCATGTTCCCTATTATAGATAAGCCAGTAATTCAGTATTTAGTAGAAGAAGCCGTAAATAGTGGAATTGAAAATATTATTATTGTGATGAGTCCAGGAATGGAAATTATTCAGAAACATTTTGAACCTCATCCTGAACTAGAAAAACAACTACGCGCCAAAGGAAAAGAAGATCTCATTCCTCACCTGTCCCCTTTTGAAGGAGTGAATTTCTCTTACTTCCTTCAAGAAGATCCGCTTGGAGATGGCCACGCTATTTTGCAAGCGCATGAAGAATTAAAAGATAAACCTTTTGCTGTGCTCTTTGGTGATGACATCATTGCTCATGACACCCCTGCACTGGCTCAACTCATGAAGCTATACAAGGAGACAGGAAACCCAGTGATCGCCAGTGAGCGCGTTCCTAAAGAACGAATTCACATGTATGGAGTCATTGACCCTTCTGAAGTTAAAGACCGTCATATCGGCATAAAAGGCTTAGTAGAAAAACCAAAAACTGAAGACGCTCCTTCCGACTATGGAGTGATTGGAAAATACATCTGTACCCCTGAAGTTCTGGATTACCTTATGAAAGGAAAAAGCAGCAACGCAGGTGAACAACGTCTCATTGACGCTTTCCGCTCAATGCTCAAGGACGGACACTCACTCAGCGCCCTGGAAGTAGAAGGGAAACGCTTTGATACTGGAAGTAAACTAGGACTTTGGAATGCCAATCAACATTTTGCCCAAGACCATCCAGACATTAACCCTCTCCACGAATGAAACGATTCATAGGTCTCCTCGCCCTTTCCTCAATAATACTCAGCGCTTGCAATACTGAAACTGATCAGAACTTTGACGTAGGTGGAACTCCCACGGCTCCTGTTTTTGAAAGCCAAGTATGGGACCAAGAAGAAACTGATTATGGAGTTCGGCTCACCACTCAAATTGAGAACCCAAGCACAGGAAATCAACTCTACACTTATCTTGAACTACCTGAAGGAATTGAAAACCCACCTTTAGTCATGTTGATTCCTGGAGGGACGAATAGTGGAACTGATAAATTTATCGATAACGACCTCAGCACCAATTTTCTACTCGAAAATAATATTGCGGTGGCTTATTTTGATTTAGACGGCCGAGGAAAAAGTGACGGAGATGAAAACCAAAATGGATCCGATGCCCAAGATGGGCTTTACGCTATCACCCAAGTCATTGAAGAAAGCGGATACATTGATACTGAAGAAATGGGACTCATGAGCCTTTCTTATGGATTGGTTCTTGGATCAGGAATGTTAGCAAACTACGCAGAAACTCAGCCTTATGAATGGTACATCGACTGGGAAGGTCCGAGTTCACCAGCTTACACCCCTCGTCAATGTGATGGAGCTGACTGTGATGATGAAGAATACTGGCTAGAACGTGATGCCTCCACTTCACTATCTGAGATACTAGTGCCCTATTGGCGATTTCAAGCTAAAAAGGACCACGTTCAATCTGAAAACTCACACGCAATACTGGCGATTAATGCTGCCACTAATGGTTCAAGCCCCTGGACTCAAATCAATTATGAAGATCCAAATCAAACCTTCTCTGAGGAGAACCCACCTGAATACATAGCTAAGCGAAGCCAAGAGGCCGCAATCAAGGCTGTTTTAGAGTTTTTTGAGATGTATTAGTTCGACATGAAAGCAGTAGATTGCCAAGCCCCAGGTGATTGAAACCTGAGGTTATTTATGTTATAATAATTCGATGCGTCAAAACAAAAATAAAAACAAAAACAATGTCCCAAGAACAACTTCTTAAAGAGGCCGATAGCCTGAAATTACAAGGTCGTCATGACGAAGCCATTGCGCTCGCTCAAAAGATGATCATTAGTGATTTAGACTTCGTTGAAGCCTATGAAGAAATTGGAGACAACTATTTAAGCATTCGTGAGTACGACAAGGCTAAAAAAGCCCTGAAACACGCACTACGACTTAAACCTAAGAGCCCTAACGCTCTTTACCTACTTGGATTCCTATACAGTTCATTAGGAGAATTTGATCGATCTATAGAAACACTAGAAATCGCAAATAACGTTCAACCTCACCACCCAGAGATCCTTCGATGTCTTGGTTGGTCAATTTTTCACGGAGGGGAACGAAAACGTGGACTCGTTATTTTAGAACGAGCACGAGCAATGGCACCTCAAGACACACTAATCATTTGTGACCTTGCTGTTTGTTACCTGAACGATCGTCAATTTGAGACAACAATTGCTTTGCTTGAAATGGCACTTCAACTTGATCCAAAGAATGAAAAAGCCATGGACTGCCTATCTACAGCTAAGTTTTTCCAAAAAGAATTTGAAAAACTAAAAGCACGGGATTAAGCGATACAACAAATTACAATTTGACAAGCATCCAACAATCACAAATTACCTGAAATAAGTGAAGACCTAAAGGCCTCAATTTTAGCCAAGATATTAAATGGAGCTGATCCTGTAGAAATTGGGCAAGCAAAACCCGATGATATAGACATGAGACTTGACGAGTGGTTTGAG
>JBLIGW010000035.1:0-10500 GCA_047635955.1 Oceanicoccus sp. | reverse complement strand
ATCTGTTTATTCATGATGAAACCACTCTATCAGTGGACTCTAACTCAGTAAACCAACGGTTCCCCCTCATGCCTCTTTTCAGGGTTGCAGTCATCGTAATTAGAAAGTAACCATTCCGCGCTTGGTTACCAATTTTCAGAAAGACGGCTACCCTCGTGGTAGGCGGCTTTGTGATAATGATTAGGACCGAGAGTCGCGGGGGTAGTTTACTTTTACATTGAGTCTCGACCCACCTTTCGCCTAAGATGAGGTCTTAAACCTCTTTTTAAATTTATGAGCATTGATAAACTACAATCTGACTCCCAGCTTCTTGCAGGTGACAAGCATCTATTTCTCCCCAATGGGATGCTGAATAACGAAATGATGCTTCAGATCATGGCTCAAAGGGGAGCCCACCCAGACCCTACTCAACAATTTAAAGCACTTATTGCACAGCGTCTTCTTGATATGGGAATTATTGGAGCAAGAAGTGTTGACCTGCTACATACAATTGCTGAAGCTGCTGGAAGAATTGCGAAAACTACAGAGACTGAAGAAACCGACTCTCTGGTGAAATTACGTGCACGTGCAGATAACGAACCTCGACCTGCTTTACGAGCCCTATATTCGACTGCATTAGGAGACCGTGGATTACAATATGCCTCTCAATGGGGAGGCAGACACATTAGACGAGTAATGTCCGATACTGAAGCCTTAACGTACTGCCTTACACAAGCACAAATTGGTTATTCTATGGCTGCAGTTGCACTAAACCAAGTCCGAACAAAAGTACCTTGGACACATGGACCAGACCTATTAGGGCAAAATTTATTAACCGCACAAAGAGTACTTTATAGCTTTCACAAACAGACTCCTAAAGGTGTGCTCATCCAGGCTTAGACCCCTTAAACAAGATTCAATCGTTCTTTGTTGAGCGCCATTAAGATTTCTAGTTTCCGCTTAAGGATTTGATACTTCTCCTCAAGTTCTGGTTCGAGCAGTTCAGCGGCTCTTTCATACATGGGCATAAAGTATTCCGTAATCTCATTCAATTTTCTCACTTGTTTATCCTCATCAAAAACATCCAAGGTTTTTAAATTATCTAGCTGATCCCCCATCTTCACAAAGAGAATAAATGGTTCATTTTGAATCCCGCTATAAAAACGGTTCATATAAAGCAGAAACCGGTGATTGTAGTCATCATTATCCTCCTTGTTTTCTAGAAAGGTTGGTTTCTTGTTCTTAGACAGTGCATTCACAATGTATCCCACTCGAGGTCCAAAGGTTTGAAACACGTCTGAATTTTTGAAATCAGTCTCAGCACAAATATCGTGTAAGACCGCTGCGATAAGTGCTTCCTCGTCTAATTCCAAATCGAGTAGAATAGATAAAACCCTTAATGGATGAGAGATATATGGCTCCCCATTCTTCCTTACTTGCCCTTCGTGATGCTTGGTTGCGATCTCTACCGCTTCTTGTAATGTTCCCATGTCTGCATTCTATATGACTTGATTTTTGAAGTATATAGGCCTTACTCTACTTTCGCTTTACTGAATTCTTCAATATATATAAAAATGTCTAGCTACTTATCACAAAAAGATAGTGCTGAATTAACCCAGCTCATTGAGCAATTTGAACACTTCAAAACTCTACTTGAAGAATGTGACTACACCCATAGTGAAGCGGAATATTTTGAAATAATGTCTAACCTGTGGAGCTTTCGATCAGCTTTTGATAATGAGAAAGTAGCTGAAGCCTTTTGCCATACTGAATTTTTCCAGGAACATAAGTCTTTTTTCTTATCGCATGAGCAGTACTACACACGTGCTCTCGAATCTGCAAAGTCAATCTCAATCATGACTAAGATGGCTAGTTCTACAAACATTGGGATTTTTGACCTTATCAATGGAGACTACATGCAACAGTCATACAATCATGTGAATGAAGAGCTGAAATTAATTGATACTAAAAAATGTAAACGACTTGTTATGGTTGGTTGTGGGCCTTATCCCGAAACCATACTCTATCTCAATGAAAATATAGAACACACTGAAATTATTGGTTTAGATGAAAGCCGTGAAGCCATTTACATGTCAGGTAAGATGTTGGAATCTCAAAATTTAGAAAAAATTGAGCTACAAAGCCTTGCGGGCTATCAATTTGATTTCACAGAAGTAGACGTTGTTCACATTGCCAACTTTGTCCCATCTAAAAAGAAGATCCTCGACAGGATCGTAGAAACAGCACCTGACCATGTACAAATCCTTGTGCGAACACCTCAACTACTAGGATCAATTTTCTATACTGACCCGCTTACCAATCTCAATTCTCGACTAATAATCGTAAACGAAACCATTACAAACCAGTTCTTTAGTTATAAGACTATTCTTCTTCAGAAGTTTGTTTCATAGGAAACTCTGCTAAAACTTTAACTAGCTCTGTATGCACTCTATCTCTTTCAAGCAGATAAGGGGCGACAAGAACGTTACTTGCTAGTATGGCGTCCTTTTCTTCTTGTGATAAGTCTTTCCACCCTTTTAATGTAGCTCTACAGTTGTCAGAGTCACAAAGACACTCACTATCAAAATAAGAAATCTCAAGATTTCTCGTTGAATAATCAAAAGTTAATTCATCACCGGGTTTAATTGGCCGTACTGCAACAAAACCATGAGCTCCTGTCTCTGGGTTAATTATAATTCCACAGTTTGGTGAACATGAATGGTTAACGTTTGGTATCAGACCTCCATGCTGCACAAATCGGTTAGCTTCAATTTGTGCAGCATGTTGACTGTTTTCAGTTAGTTCCCTCACTATTGGGTCATTCATTACAATGTCCCCTACTTCAAAATCAACAACTGCAAAAACACCCTTTCCCTTCGCGCTCTCTTTCAATTCAAGTGTTATAAGAATTGGATTTTCATCCAGATTGTCATTCTCTTCTGTTTTTTCCTCGGAATGATCAGACATGTACTTCATTATAAATGTAATTTTTAGTTCAAACTAAACCATTTAAAGCTTACTAAGTCAAGCTTTCCGCCCCAAGACCATGTAGGTCTTTTTAAGCATCTCTTTTTCCTCCTTGGGAGTTTCATGATCGTATCCTAAATTGTGAAGAACTCCATGGCAGAACAGAAACTTCAACTCCTCCTCAAGAGTGTTCCCAATTCCTTCAGCTTGCTCTTCGGCACGCTCAACTGAAATCACCACCTGGCCTAGATGCTCAGGATCCTCGTAGCCAAAAGACAGTACATCCGTGGCTTTGTCTAAATTTCGGTATTCTTTATTCAGCTTTTGAATCTCATCATTATTGGTTAGCAAGAGCTCTACATCTTTATGAGTGGCCTCAGGCAAATGAGTGGACACTCCTTCTAGCACCTCTTTAAAGATTTCCCGTGAGATCTCTTTATTCGACTGATTCAGGAATATCAATTGCATAATCTAAGTAAGTTTTAAGAACTTGCCACTCGGCCTCATCCATCTCCCAATAAGGATACAGAGCGATGCCATCAATACTGTCAGAATTGGATCGAAGGTTTGTGAGGCCACGAGTGTAACCCACGAGACCCGTTTCAATATTCTCTGCTTCTGGATCAAAGTTACTACCTTCTGAGTAGACAGGCAAAGCAATGAGCAGTTTTGTGTCGTCATCCATCAGTTTTGAAAGCGCAATGGTTTGCTGCTCCACCCACCAGCTAAAGAAGGCTGGGTCATGAAAACCAGTGTCATAAGTCATTACCACAAATTCATCCACATAAGGCATAAGCGCTACAACCTGTTCACTACTCCAGTAGCTCACAATACTTACGTCGTACCAGTTTGCCACCATCTGAGTGATTAGGTCTGGCTGCCATTCATCCATTGCAACTGAGATAGGAGTGCCAGGCAAGGCTGCATTCATTTCCTGAACAAGCAGCGGGAAATCCGTGTCGTCTGGACGTATGGGTTCAATGTCTAAATGAATCCCGTCAAAGCCTTGATCCAAAAGCCACTCGGCGCTTGAAATGATTGTGGCTCTAACCTCTGGGTCACTGAGTTCAATTTTACTACGAATTTGCCCCAACCATGCATAGTTGGTACTTGGTAGAGTGTTGAAATTGGCGGGCTTTATTTCTAAGTCATCAGCCAGTGTTCCGTCTTCATTAATTGGCCCCACATGAAAGTAGAGTGAACTTGCTGGCAGCGCGTCCAATTCATGAGCAAGGTCGACAAAGTTTTCATGCTCAGCGGTAACCCAACTGTGTTGCATCCAAAAAGCAACTTCAGGAGGAGTTAGGCGACTACTACTGTGAAAACCAAAGACATACCATGCCGTAATAATGGCAAAAGTAAGGAAAGTGACTGTAACGGAGACAATCAATATTCTGGCAATGCGCTGAGCCCATTTGAACATGATCACATTGTAGCAGAGTATGCTTTCTCATCAATTCTTACTTGGCGCAAGCCCTTACTATAGTCAAGGTAGACAGGCTTTGATAAGATCAATATAGACATTTTAGCCACCACGCCAATGCTAGCCACTACAAACAAATTTACGGTTACCCGTAAACAAGCTTCGACTTTACTCGACGTATCTGCTCGTACAATCGACCGATACATTCGAGCTAAAAAGTTGTCAGCACGAAAGAAAGGCGGAGCCATTCTTCTAAACGAAGAAGAGCTTCAGAATCTTAAAGTCTCTAAATTCCAAAACATGCACGGAGCTTCTCCGTCGGTTGAGGGAAGAGCACACCGACATATAGACAGTGCCCAAACCGTTATAGATGGAACAACGGGAGCTGTTGAAGAAACACCTGCTCCTGCTACTAGCAAAGCAATCGTCAAAAAGACGGATGCTCGCGAGGAAGTGTTTGAAGAACTTTACGGACTGTCTCGACGAGAGATCCGCGAGTACCACAATAAGTTGGAAGCCGCGAACTACCGTCTTGGACAAATTGAAACGCAAATGAAGCATTCTGTGCCTCTCCTTGATTTCCAAGCTAAGTCTGATCAACTTCGTGAAAACGAAGTAGTGGTCGGTACTAAAGTTAAACGTCAGGAAGAAGCTCTAGATATGCTCGAGCAAGAGATTAAAGCAGAACGATTGAACAAGAACATCTATATCGGTTTACTTTTTGGTCTCTTAGCGTTGCAACCATTGCTTTGGCTATTGTTGCAAGGATAGGAGGACTTCAAGACAATTTAAAAAAGGGACCTCGGAGTGGTGGTTCCTTTTTTTGTTAAAGTTTTTTCTGAATCAATGAGATAAAGATACCCAGCATAAGGAATCCAAGGAAGGCTTCAAAAGTGGCTCCTAGTTTTGCTAAAGAAAAGACAGGCGTAATGTCTCCAAATCCAACGGTGGTCATTGTCATTACCGAAAAATAAAGATAATCGTACCATGGAGCTGGAGCTGCGATGGTACGCATGCTTTCTTGAACCACCTGATCCAAACCTGCATAAAAACATGCCATGAAAACGGCAAAGCCAAAAGTAGTCGTTGCCCAACGCACAATACTAGTGGTGTAGAGCGACGTGATTTCTAAAACCTTGTACTCAAACCATGACCAATATTCTCGATTAAAGAAGTGTCCATCTTTACGGAACTCCATTTTTCGCAAGTGAGCTTTGGCTTTTCGTATTTTGAAATCATGCTTCAAATAAAGGAACTCCAAAGATCCGTAACAACGCTCGATAAGTCGGAAGAAATCTTGAATTTCTGACCATGAGAACTTATGACTTTGATCCCTATAAACTTCTAGCTGCAGCATAAATGAATCGTCCATGGCCTCGTAATAACTGATAGCTTCTGCGGTTTCATGCACCAACTGAGCTTTCAAATAACTGGCCAAAAGATAGTAATTACAAATCCCACGTTCGGTGTGGTCTCCGGGACGTAGTTCGTCCAATCTATCCACAAAGATAGGCCTCACTTCAGCGTAGCGATTGAAATCGCCTCGTTCTTCAATTTTTCGAATTGCTTCTTGGAAGTCCATATCTGCTTTAGTTATCTTTACATTATACCTTATTTCAGGTTGAATCTCAATGATATGGACCCAAAAACCTTTATCTTCGATTCCTACGAATTAGACGCAGATTCGCGTGAAATTCGACTCCGTTATGGCTTAGACGATGACGTCCAATTTGAAGAGGTCATTTCACTGCCAGAAGAGGAGTGGAAAACACTAGATTCCAACCTGTTAGATAGGGCTTTATTCAATCTACATTTGATAGGTGGAATCAGTTACTACAAAGCGCACTGTCCAAAGGAAATTGTGGTCAAATCTGGGGCTCTCAGTGAGAATGAAGCCTACTTTTGGAATAAACTTTATACTCAAGGACTGGGAGAGTTTTTCTATGAAAATGAGCTAGATTTCCGAAATTTAGTGAATTTCCCTGTTACGCCTGGTTTTCAAAGCCAAGCTTTTGAAGTTGAATTAAAGAAGCGAAGTCTCGTTCCACTCGGAGGAGGAAAGGACTCTATTGTTGCCTGTGAATTACTAAAAAAAGCATCCCTAGATTTTGAAGTTTTCAATATGGGAGGTCACCAAGTCACTAAAGATGTGGCAGCGGTCATGGGGAAGGAATTAATTATTGTTAAACGCACGCTTTCTGAAAAGCTTTTTGAACTGAACGCGGCAGGAGCGATGAATGGACACATTCCAATCACGGCTTATGTCAGCTTTCTATCCGTGCTAATGGCTCTACTTTATGATTTTGATACGGTAGTTTTTGCGAATGAAGCCAGTTCAAATTATGGGAACGTGAAGCTGCATGACATGGTTGTGAATCATCAATACAGCAAAAGTCTTGAATTCGAACAAGATCTCAGTGGCTACTTGTTTCAATTTCTCACACCTAGCCTCAAAGTTTTCAGTCTACTTCGACCTTGGTTTGAATTACGGATTGCCAAAGAATATGTGGCGCTCACGGAATACCACCATGTGGCGACCAGTTGTAATAGAAACTTTAAAATCAAAGGGGAAGGAATGGAAACCAGATGGTGCGGTGAGTGTCCAAAGTGTGCATTTGTTTTTGCCATTTTGTCACCATTCATGAACCGAGAACGTCTCGTTGAAATATTTGGGAAAGATCTCCTGAAAGATAAAAAGCTAAAGACCCTTTATTCAGAACTCATTGGAGAAGCAAACTTCAAACCGTTTGAATGTGTAGGAACTCCTGACGAAGTGAAAACGGCACTCAACTGGGCGAGCGAATCTGAATTCAAAGTCGACAGGGAAGACCTCATGGTTTTTCATAAAGAACATTTGCTGCCTGCTCGATTTCTTGATTGCTTCACTCATAAATTTCTTGTGCTTGGATTTGGGAAAGAAGGGAAAAGCACTTTTGAATATTTAAAAAAAACTTATCCTAAAGCTGAAATTGGGGTTGCCGACCAAAACCAAATTGAACTCGCTGATGGGATAACTGGACATATAGGTGAAGACTACCTAGATGCACTTCCTCATTATGACATGATCATTAAGTCTCCAGGGATTCCTTGGAACGATGAACTTATCAAACACAAAGACAGAATTACTTCTGCAACTCAGATCTTTTTTGATCAACTGGACCCTAGTAATACGGTGATTGCGGTGACTGGATCAAAAGGTAAGAGTACTACAGCTAGTCTGATGGCAGCCGTTTTAGAAGCCATGAAAAAACCCGTAGTTTTAGTGGGGAATATTGGGGAACCCATGCTTAATCATGCAGAAAAGAAAGATACTTTTTTTGTTGCTGAACTGTCTAGTTATCAACTGGAACACACCTGGATTAAGCCTAAAATTGCGATCTTTACTTGTCTCTTTCCTGACCACTTGGACTACCACGGAAGCTTTGAGAATTACAGCACAGCCAAAGCTCGAGTTACAGAGAAACAAGGGCCTGATGATGTTTTAATTTACCACAAAAAATACAGCGCGATTGACCAGCTATCCACTCAGGCGCTGCGACTAGGAATCAATAAATATAAAACCACCGAAGCCCTGCTTCCAGGAGCACACAATCAGGACAACATTGCCTTGGTTCGTACTGCCGCTCATGTTCTAGAATTAGACAAAGAAACCGTGGATAAAACCATCGCTAGCTTTAAAGTACTGCCACATCGGCTGGAAGTGGTGAGAGAGTACCAAGGCGTGACTTATGTCGATGATGCGAATGCAACTACTCCTCAAGGAACACTCGCCGCCCTGCGGACCTACAAAGGGCAAATTGGCACTATTTTCCTTGGTGGATTAGACCGTGGTTATGACTTCAAAGAATTGGGTCAAGAACTGGCAGATCAAAAAGTTGCCAATGTGATTCTTTTCCCTGATTCAGGACCTGCTATTCAAAAAGCATGGCCTACTGACTACACACCTCAGATCTTTGAAACTAAAAGTATGGAAGACGCAGTGAACTGGGCTTCAGAAAATACGGAGGAAGGACGGCTATGTTTGCTGTCCATGGCTTCACCTAGTTACAGTATTTTCAAGAATTACAAAGATAAAGGAGCGCAGTTTCAACGCTATGTGAACGCCCTTAAATAAACTCAAAACCATGTCTGACTTTGTCATTTATCATAATTCTCGTTGCAGCAAGAGTAGACAGACACTGGCCCTTCTTGAAGAAGCCGGTATTAAAGCCAAAGCCATCTACTATCTGGAAACGCCACCGAACGTAGAGGAACTGGCAAACCTAGCTAAACTGCTTGGAATGCGACCCATTGAATTCACTCGAACCAAAGACTCAGATTTCAAAGCCCTTGGCTTAAAAACTGATGAGATTAGCGACGAGCAAGTGCTTGAGCTTTTGGCATCAAACCCAAAACTCATCGAACGACCCATCGTAGTGAAAGATGGGAAAAAAGCGATACTGGGGAGACCGCCAGAAAATGTTATGAAACTGATTTAGAGAGCACCATCAACAAGGGCTGCAAGACAGGCGGCAGCTATCTTTTGAATATATTCTGACGTGTCACGAGGAAGTTGATCTACCCTTTGTGCTTCATCATGACTAAGCACAATCTGCCTCTTATCAAGAATCTCTGGACCAGATAAACTGTCTGTCTGCATACGAGATGATGAGTTAGGCATTGTTTCTTTATAAGGTACTTAACACCATCCTTGTTTAGTTACAGCTTGTCAAGATTGTGGCTTGGGAAACGCTTGACGCACTGGATTCTGTGATATGCCTAACTTAATTTGAGCATGTTCACGATCTCCAAGCTCTAATATTTGCGCTAAAGCAGTCATGCGATTTTCTGCAAGAATTACCCCGTCAATGGTGAAGCCAGCTGAACGAATCAATAGACCTGCAAGCTCTGTTGTATTCCACTCACCACCACCCCATTTATAAATAGTAAGTTCATCCCCTCCGTCGCCCTCAATTAATCCTGTTTCACCAATCAGAACTTTGATCTCTCTACGGAAACGATTGAGTTGTATATTAGCTTTATCCAAAGGACAGCTCAACAAGTCTAGAACCTCTTCCTTTGTTTTTGCTTTTAAAATCTGAGGAACCAGTTCTGCCAAGGCAATGTGATTCAAATAACCAAAGGCAATAAGGTCCAAACAAATAATTTGACTGTTCTCAGTTTCAGCCACGTCACTAAAGACTTTAGCTAATTCTGCTTTAGTTACAATACAATGCTCATCCACTTCAGTTACCCTTCCTTTCCTTTCATGTAGCACAGGGTCTTTATGTGAAACCCGTGCTAATTGCTTCATAGCTTCCACGTCTTCATGGTGAATACGATCCACCAGATACTTAACTCCCTCAAAATATCCTTCTTGAGTGTCTTTTGTATATGCCGTTAGGACGTCCAAACTATTCACTGCTTTTCTGTAAGCATTAAGTGTGTGCTTTTCTTCTTGAGTAAACCCATCCAAGATAGAGTGATCAAACTGTCCCTTTCTAAGTGCAGAGAAGGCTTCCGAACCTAGAAGAATAAAGCTTGAAACTGGATCACCTGGCTTCACAGCAAAAGCTTTAAGCTTTGCTTCATTTTCATGCGCCTTAGCATAAGAATATACTGCAAGGGCCCGGCCGAAACTCATCTGCAGCCCTTTCTTAAGCTTTTCAATATATTCGCTTGTAGTAAGGCTTAAAACCTCTACACGACGAGTAGACTCATCTTCATGATCTGGTGATCGCCTACCACCCCTACGAGAAATAGCCAATTTGAGCATTCCCGTTGTGAGTGCGATGGTTTGTGCTGCTCCTTCCATATCCAAATCACCCTCAGGCCAATCAGCAGAACCATAACTAAATCGAACTGGTGTCTTACAATACTTATCTAACATTGCTCGATAATGTTCTTCATCTTCCTTACTCAATTCTGACAAGTAGCCCACTAAAATTTCATTCACTTTTTGCTCAAATGTTTTTAAGATTTCATCTCGCGCTTCATTATCTGTCCAACTCTCAACTAACAAAAATCCACCTTTAACAGAAAAGTGTATTGGCAACATAGAATCCTTCATGTTTTCATCTAAAAACTTATGAACCTTAGCCATAAAGGTGTCTGTTTTTGAATGATCTCCGCCGAAGATTTCGTCATTTAAA
>JBLIGW010000034.1:0-10582 GCA_047635955.1 Oceanicoccus sp. | reverse complement strand
CTTCCCATTTCTCTCACGGCGATTGTAAACAAACCAAGATCAGCAATAATTCCAAAGAAAGCCAAGAAGTCATAAACCCCTTTATACATTCCATAACCTTCTACGCTAAGGAAGCCAGAGATCGCTTTCAAAATTACGATACTCGTCACAGCCATGATGGCTCGACCCGCAACTTGAATTGCGGTGTTACTAAGGATTTTCTTTGCGGTAGACATAGTCCCAGGTATTCTAGCGTCACTATGCAAGAAATTAAAGAAAAGCTCGCACTTCTGAAAGATGAGACCGCGAAATCGATCACACATTTGGACCTACCTGCTAAGAGACTTGAGCTGGAAAAGTTCGAGGCGACTATGAGCAAAGAAGGTTTTTGGGACGATCAAGAGTCAGCTCAAAAGACCTCTCGTGAAGCTGGACATTTGCGAAATCTAATCGAGGCATGGGCTCAATTGGAAAAGGATGTACAAAGTTTGATTGAACTTACAGAGATGATTGATCCAGCCACAGACCCGGGTAGTTTTAAGGAGCTACAAGACGACGTAGCTATTGCTGAAACAACACATAATAAGCTAAATATTGAGCTTTACATGGCGGGACCTTATGACTCAAAAGAGGCCGTTATTTCCTTTCATGCTGGAACTGGAGGAACAGATGCTGCTGATTTTGCAGAAATGCTGATGCGAATGTATCTGCGTTACTGTGAAAGCCGTGGATGGAAAACAACACAATTGGACCTCACCTCTGCTTCCGAAGCAGGAATCAAAAGCGCGAGTTTCAAAGTAGATGGAACCTTTGCTTATGGATATCTCAAGCACGAAATGGGAGTTCATCGTTTAGTTCGAATCTCCCCTTTCAATTCCGGAGGAACAAGAGAAACATCTTTTGCTTTGGTTGAAGTGGTGCCGGAGATTGAAGAGTCCGCTTTAGATATTAAAGAAGAAGACATTAACTGGGACGTGTTCCGCGCGGGAGGTGCGGGTGGACAAAGTGTGAATACGGCCGATTCAGCCGTTCGACTCACTCATAAGCCTTCCGGGATTGTTGTAACCTGTCAGAACGAACGAAGTCAGTTGCAAAACAAGCAAAAAGCCATGAAGAACTTGAAGGCCAAGTTGGTGGCACTTCAGGAAAAACACCACCTAGACACCATCGGTGAAATCCGTGGAGAGCACACTCAGCATTCATGGGGAAATCAAATCCGATCTTACGTGCTTCACCCTTATCAAATGGTTAAAGACCACAGAACAAACTACGAAACTAATAAAGTGGACGACGTATTGAATGGAGGGCTGGATGAGTTGATAGAAGCAAGCTTACGGCGACCTAGCTAGGTTGACAAAACAACAAGTATGCCGCATAGTGAGAGCCTTTATTTACAAGATTTAAGAGTGAGTTTAAGCAAAGATTTCGAAAGGAACGGGCTTCCTTGTGATCCAGTGGAGTTAGCCGTATCAGCATTGAGAGTGGTGAACCCTGAATCACAAGCTTTCATGGGAAGACTGTTATCTTCTGTCGGGATGCTGGGTTTAGACCTGCAAGAGCTTAGAGACCACCCTGAGTTTCCACAGGGATTAGTGGGAAAGTATTTGTCAAAAGTTCCTAATAAAGATTATGAAGCTTTGGACTTAGCACTATTTTTGAATGCGTATCATCGACAATTACCAGATGTAAATCATGACTTAGGTCACGTTTGTATCACATTAGAGGGTCAAAAGTTCGTGAAATTATTTGCTGAAATAACAATGGGACACACTCCCTTTGACAAGAGGGGTATTCGTTTAAGGGCAATGAAGAATTATTGCTCACTAGCTTGGGAAGATTTAATCCTAGAATTGGAAGGGATGGGTGAATGTTTAAACTTACTGCGAAACAAGCCTAGCCCTCTACCGGCTGTTCTTAAGAAAGTGCGTAGTCAACTTCACTGTGAAGACATCACGATGACTGATCTATTTCCAAAAACAAGTAATCCCTGTTCACCAGATAGATTACAAGAGCGTTATAACGATTTGATGTTGCTGGAGCAGCAGGTACGGCGTTTAAATATAATGGCTAGCTTATTGGGTGGAGAGAATTGGGATGAATTTAGGACTCACCCTTCTGTAACTTTGGTGAAAGGCGAAGCTCGTGAACTCATTAAAGATTATGAACGAACCCCCTGCCCCAATTCACGTCAAAAAGAAGCCTGGCCTCCAAGACTATTAATCTTAGAAGGCCTTTTGATGGCTTGTGATAAGCCCTTTCCTTTAGAGAGGGTGACTGAAAAGTTTGGGAGATGGAGTCTTGACTAGGGGGCCCTAGCTTGACAAAATTTACTTTGCGTGTAGAGTGCAACTCTTTAAACTAAAATTATGTCTTTAAGAGAACGAGCTTTAGATGTTGCTGAGATCATTACTTATGTAAGTCATGAAGTTACAGAAAACATTATGGAAAAGCCAGATGTGGCTATTCTTGCTATCACAGACGGTGTATCAGAATTAGTATTTGGTTCAGCACACAAACAGGGACGGCGACGAACGGCGCTTGATAGAATCCTTCAAAAAAAGTAATCTGCTGCTATGACTTTACGTGTAGAAACAGGACGAAAGAACGAGATACTTAGAACAGTGTCTAAACCCGTAGAAAAGATCACCAAAGATCTGAAGCATTTTGCTTTGAACTTAATAGACACGATGAACGCTGAAAGTGGCGTGGGTCTAGCAGCACCTCAAGCCGGACGAAATATTCGAATGGTAGCCTGTAAGTTCAATCCTAGCACCAAGAATGAACTCACCATGATTATGGTGAATCCAGAAATTATAGAGAAGTCAGATGAAATTAAAAATGATGAAGAAGGCTGCCTCTCCCTCCCTGAGGAATGGGGTATGGTGGATCGAGCAACAAGCGTAATGGTTCGGTTCCAAACTTTAAAAGGAGCCACTCAAACCCTAGAATTTTTCGACTTCAATGCTCGAATCATCCAACATGAAATCGACCACCTCAACGGCATTCTATTCGTTGATCTAGCGACAGAGATGAACAGTGAGAATCAAGGAGAAGGAAGGCCAGAGTCACGAGGAGAGGATGACAGACATCAAGCGATTTAATCGTCACCCTTTTGCATTGAGAGGAAACAGTAGATACAATGAGTGTATGAAAACGAGTGTCTGTATTGTTGGAGGAGGGCCCGCGGGAGTGGTTTTGTCTTACCTGTTTGCCAAAGAAGGCATCAAGGTGACCTTACTCGAATCTGAAAAGGATTTTGATCGTAATTTTAGAGGAGACACGGTCCACCCCTCGGTTATGGAACTCATGGATGAATTGGGTTTTGCAGATGAACTGCACAAACTACCACATACAAAAATACATAAATTGGGAGTTGAAGGACAAGGCTCTGTAGATTTCACCAGGCTTAAAAGTAAATTTCCCTACATCACATTGATGCATCAGAAAGATTTTCTGAATTTTATGGTTGAAAAGGCCAAAGTATTTTCAAATTTCACACTGCTCATGCACTCAAATGCACAAAAAATAATAGAGAAAAATGGAAAGGTTGTGGGCGTAGAGTATGTAAAAAAAGGAGCGTGGACTCAGATTGATGCTGACTTAGTTGTGGGCGCAGATGGGCGTTTCTCCAAGATGAGAAGCGTTGGAAATTTTGAATTAGTATCAAATTCCGCACCTATGGATGTGCTGTGGTTTCGTCTTCCAAAAATTGAGAATGAAGACTTTCACTCAGGAGGAAAGATTAGTGGTGGGAAAATAATAGTGGCGCTCGAACGAGAAGAGTATTGGCAAATGGGATTCATTATTGAAAAAGGCAGCTATCACGACATTCGTGAAGCGGGGATATCTGCGTTCCAGGATGAACTTGGACAGATGCTTCCTAGCTTTAGAGAACGTGCCAAGGAACTTTCAGACTGGAAAGAGATCAGTTTACTTGTGGTGGAGTCTAGCCGCGTTACTCAGTGGTATAGAGATGGGCTCTTGCTCATTGGAGACGCAGCTCATGTGATGACACCTGTTGGTGGAGTGGGGATCAATCAGGCAATCAAAGATGCAGTTGAAACTTTTAATCAGCTTATACTCCCCCTTAAAGAGAATCGACTTACTGAAAAAGATTTAGCCCGAGTCCAAGCCAAACGAATTTGGTCCACGCGATGGGTGCAACTTTTCCAACGAACAGCACAGAATCAAATCTTCAAGAAAAAGAAGAGCAACAGGATGCTGGTAAAATTATTACGGGGCGTTCTGAAGAACCGTCTCATCAATAGATTCGCTGCTCACCTGTTGGCAATAGGTTTCAAAAGAATTCACCTTAAAAAGCTCTAACGTGAGTCTTAACAAAGGACGGCCAGAGTCACGAGGAGCGTATGAACTTCATCAAGCGATATAGCCACCACCAAGCTCGGCTAGTCACCAAAACCCGTGAATTATAATATTCTACCCGTTTCCCACCGAAACGGGTTTTGAATTGCGTCACACCTTTGAGGGGGTGTTTGGGCTGATCTTCCGGTGCAATTCCAAAGAAATCATACCAAGCACAGCCACGTTTTTTAGCTTCACGAATGGCCTGCCATTGCAGTGAATATGGGGCCATTAGCTTTCTATGTTTACTTGACGAAGCACCAAAGTAGTAAGTGGCACGATCTCCAAAGTAAGTCACCAACATTCCTCCTGCCGTTTCCCCATCAATTTCAGCAAGAAAGAGTTCGGCATTCCCTTCTAAAAGACTGAGGAACTGTTCATAGAACTCTTCTTTATGATGAGAGAACCCATCACGGTCTCCAGTGATTTTCAGAATTTCATAGAAAGCAGACAGTCCTTCAGGGCCGCTCTCTCTGATCTTAACGCCCGTTTTTGCAGATTTCTTGATATTGTATCTCCCCTTCTGAGCCATTTGAGCCAAGATTTCATCTTCAGACAAACTCAGATCAATCATCAAAGTATGTCGTGGTAAATAACTGGCTTTCACCTTCTTTAAGTTCACTGGCCAGGCTTCCCCAACAGGCACCACTGATTCAAACCGGACAAAGACATCATGATTTCTATGAGCCAATGCGCCAATTTCATGATGAATCAAATCCCACGCCCGTTTTCCCTCGTCCCCTTTCGGGAGCACCGGACCACTCGGGGCCCAGAGCCAGCTTTTCTTCATCCCCATAGTTTGACGAACCACCAATAGGCTAGCAATTAGCTGCGTTTCCTCCTTGTCATCAAAGACACCCAAGACGTAAAAAGCTGTCCGTCCTGGCACCGTGGTTTGCAAAACACCCCACTCCCAAGATTGCTCAATACTGCCATGAGGATGGGCTTTTAAAAATTCCGATAAGGTTCCCGCGTCTTCCGCGGTGAGGTTTCTGATTTGCATATAGACGAATCATATCAGATAATCGCGAGCTTGACAGACTTGTTGTCTCCGCGATAGCTTCTCCACCTAAATAATTAATTTATAAGTATGGCAAAGTTAGATCAAGCGTTTGATGCGTATATGGAGCACGATCCAGAGACAACAGAGGGAGAGATTACCATGCCTTTTCCTGATACTAGACGACAAGCATTGGCGATTATGAAAAAAGCTTTTGGTGTATTTAAAGAAAACTTTGAGGAAGATAGTAAAGGTGCGGGAACCCTTAATGATGAAGCTTTAACTCAACGGCGACAGGGTAATCAAAGGTTAGCAGACGTCTTGAGATCTGAGTCAGATGCTTTGGCTGATGGAAATAGAAAAGCACTCCGTGCGTTATTGATGGCACGTCCTGCTCTGAAGGTTCTTACTACTGCGGAGGGAGTGCGGTCTTCATTCATGACCTGGATGAAAAGAGCAGCACTTGTTGCTTCAGTGGTTGCTTTTGATGGAGGAGTAGAAAGAGCTACTGATCAAACGATTGCAGAACACACAGTAGATTTTGCCCAATGGGCTATGAGTGATGATGGAGAATCTGAAACTGCTTCAACAGAGTGATTATTCACAAAGAAAAAGCCGTCTCATCGCGAGGCGGTTTTTGTTTGTTCGGCCTAGCGGTCCGGAGCGCTTAACTTTGTAAATAATAAAACCCCCTGAGAAGTAAGACTTGGCCTAGCGGCCCGGAGCGCTTCTCAGGGGGTTTTGATTGTTTACTTATTCATTTTCTGCCGAATGAAAGCAGGAATGTCATATTCATTTCCCGTGTCTTCCATTGAAGGCATTTGTGGTGTTCCATGTTGAGGAGCATTCACAGGGCTTGTTTGATTTGGTCGAGCAGGCGTCGTTGTTGGAGCAGCCGTTTTAGGCTTAGCTCTAAAGATACTTGCTGACGGTTCGTTGATTTTCTTGTTTGTTGGGCGAAACTCTCCAAGAGGTCGAGCAATGCTCACTCCACGTTTGTGGTCGTCGAATCCAGTAGCAACTACCGTTACTTTGATTTCTCCAGTGTATGAATCGTTGATCACAGAACCAAAGATAATGTTGGCTTCAGGATCAGCAGCTTCCGTAATAATACGAGCAGCTTCATCCACTTCAAACATTGAGAGGTCACTTCCCCCAGTAATGTTGAAGAGAATTCCTTTCGCACCTTGGATGTCGATTTCAAGTAGTGGACTTTCGATCGCAGCACGAGCGGCTTCTTCAGCACGATTTTCCCCTGCTCCGTATCCGATTCCCATAAGAGCGGAACCAGCATTCTCCATAATAGATTTAACATCGGCGAAATCCACATTGATCATTCCGTGAACGGTGATCAAATCAGAGATACCTTGTACACCTTGTCGGAGTACATCATCAACAACAGAGAAAGCTTCCGTAAGTGGAGTCTTCTTGTCGATGAGTGAAAGGATTTTGTCATTTGGAATAACGATGAGCGTATCAACTTTATTCTTAAGGTTTTCAAGACCTTCGTCGGCTTGAGTTTTTCGTCGGTGACCTTCAAAGGTAAATGGTTTAGTAACCACACCAACAGTAAGGATTCCCATGTCACGTGCAATTTCTGCAATGACAGGAGCAGCGCCGGTTCCGGTTCCTCCTCCAAGTCCACAAGTGATAAAGAGCATTTCAGTTCCATCAATCGCTTGTTTGATTTCTTCTGAAGATTCTTCAGCAGCTTGCCGACCCATTTCTGGGTTACTTCCAGCTCCGAGACCACGAGTTGTGGCTTTTCCTACGTTAAGCTTAGAAGCTGCATCGTTGTGGTAGAGCGCTTGAGCGTCTGTATTCACAGCGATAAATTCGATTCCATTAATGTTGGAACGAATCATTCGGTTGAGGGCATTTCCGCCACCTCCACCAACACCAATAACTTTGATGCGAGCAATAGGTGTAACTTCTGGAGTTACCTCCATGTTACGTTTTTTTGTGGATCCTGTGCTGGAGAATAGGTTCTTCAACGCATCGTCCTGGATGGTTTTTTTCTTGTCACTAGCCATAAGAGAAGGGGTAAGAGTGGTTTTTAAGGAAGGAGTCCGCGGAACCAGTTTTTGATTCCTTGAGACATTTTATCGAATGAAATATTTTTTAGATCTAGTTTGAGTCCATAGTTGTCTCCTTGGAAACGAGAACCCCAGATAACAAGACCAATCACGCTGGCATAAGATGGATCTTCGATCTTATCCACTACACCTTCGTAATTTGTTGGGAAGCCGATTTGAACCGGAAGGTTTAGAATCTCTCGGGCCAGATCGAGCACACCAGGCATCTTAACGGCCGAACCAGTAAGAATAGCACCGGCAGGTAGCATTCCATCTCGTTGAACCTTGCTGAGTTCATCTTTCACCATCAAGAAAATTTCGTGATAGCGAGCTTGGATGATTTCAGCCAGATGTTTCTTCGAGATAGTTGCTGTATCAATCTTAGACATCAAAGATAGGTCGATGGTTTCACGTTCGTGAACATCTTCAGGCAGACAAGATCCATATTCGATCTTGATCTTCTCCGCACTATCAATTGACGTTCTAAGTCCAATAGCAATATCGTTGGTCACGTTTTCTCCTCCGATGGGCAGAGACGCGCTGTGTAGCACCGTTCCTTCTTCAAACACAGTTACATTCGTTCCTCCACATCCCACGTCGATAACAACCACTCCAAGCTCTTTTTGACGCTTAGTGAGTACGGCTTCCGCAGAGGCAAGACCGTTAGGGATAATGTCGTTAATGTCCACACCAGACTGGTGCACACATTTTTCAATATTCTTTACTGCAGGCACTAGACCAGTCACTAGATGCGCGAGCACCTCGAGCCGAATCCCTGTCATTCCTACAGGATATTTAATTCCACTTTGTTCATCTACCGTAAAGTATTTTGGGATAATTCTTAGGATGCGACGGTTACTTGGAATAGAAACCGCTTGAGAGGCTTCTAGCACTCGATCCACATCGTCTTCAATAATTTCATTTCCACTGTGAGAAATAGCAATCACCCCCTTGCTGTCTTGCGACGCAATGTGGTCTCCACTAATTCCTAAAAAGACATGATGCACTGGTTCTCCTGCCATGCGTTCCGCGTCCTCAAGTGCTGATGAGATATTCGCTACTGCTTCTTCAACGTCAATAATATTTCCTTTTCGAAGTCCTCCTGAAGGAGAGACCCCTACCCCAATAATATTTGGGATATGACTGTCTTCCGTGAGTACCGCAACGGCAACACGAATCTTAGAGTTTCCTACATCTAGTCCTGCAATAATCTTATGTTTCGCCATTAAGCGGGCTGTATTAATTAATGTAGCCTCAACTCTATCGTAGTTCCCCTATGCTGACAAGGTTAAGACTCAGAAGAAACCGCTAGTCTAAGCCATTTGCAAAGCTACGAACAAAAAATGTATACACCTCTAACAGCTTGGGCAAGCGATTTAAACCAAGATTTGTTAACAGGTTATTTTAAGCTTGCGAAAGCCTGAAAATGTGTAAGAGAAAAAAGGCCATCCGGAGGGGTGTAAAGGTGGGCAACTCAAGGTGAACAAAAAATGTGTACACTGTTTTTTTAAAACAGACTCCCTTGTTGCTCGGCTACACGCTGCGCTTCCCAACCACGATTGAGGTTTTCTACTCGTCGCATGTGAGTATTGAATGCCAGCTTAGCAAAGAGTTCCCGCACGGCCTCAATGTCAAAAGAATGAGTGGTACAATCCTCAATTTTGAAATCCAATTGGGCATCTTGTCGTAGAATGGTGGCCACGGTTTTACTGGTGAAGGCTTCCTCCCTGTGAGTAATAAGTTTTTCACGAACAGACTTTCGTTCCACAGCTTCCAAGTTTTCGTAGAGCGCTTCTAAATGATCAAACTGTTCCAAAAGGGCAACGGCGGTCTTCTTCCCTATCCCAGGAACCCCTTTGATGTTGTCGCTGCTGTCTCCACACAAACCTTTATAGTCCGTGACTTGTTCTGGCCACACTCCTAGCTTTTCTTTAACTGCCATTTTGTCATAACGTTTGATAGTTCGGTACCCACTGATAGGAGTCACCACGGTGGTATTTTTCCTAACCAACTGAAAGGCATCTTGATCACTAGTAACAATTACAGTTTCAACATCTTTATGATCGTCTTCTAAAATTTTAGCAACAATCCCGAGGTAGTCATCCGCCTCAAGTCCTTGCTTCTTGAACATTGGAACAGAAAGAGTCTCAAGAACACCATACACAAGTGGAAACTGTCCAATGAGTTCGTCGTCCGTTTTCTTCCGTGTCCCCTTGTAGCCCACCATTAGTTCGTCACGAAAGGTAGGACCTTTCATGTCCCAAGCTGTGGCAATATAGTCAGGATGTTCTGTTTCAAGAATCCCTAAAAGAATTCCAACAAATCCATGAACAGCATTAACCAAAACTCCAGTAGGGGTTCGGAGCGTTTTAGGAAGTGCGTGGTAGGAACGATGAATCAGCGCGTTCCCGTCTATCATTACAAATTTTTTCATGACCAGAGTTTAGTGGATTGATCCTAGGGACGCCACCGTTAACTTCACCACATTCCCTTGAGTTGCCAAGTCCCTCGCTCTGGATAAAACTTAGTTTCTCTGTTATAATAGTTTAATCACTTAGAAAACATTCTCCCCGAATGCCAAAAACAAAAAAACAGATCAAAGTAAAAATCAGGGTTCCTCATGTGACCCTAGACGCCCGAAATGCAGATCCAGAAATGGTCAGC
This sequence comes from Oceanicoccus sp., assembly GCA_047635955.1. GTDB lineage: Bacteria > Patescibacteriota > Gracilibacteria > UBA1369 > 2-02-FULL-48-14 > WFTC01. Next base: position 502 of record JBLIGW010000034.1, on the reverse strand, counting down.
AAGCTAACGGAAGGTCTGGATGCATTGGATGCTCGGTTTAGATTACTTGGCCCAAAAATAAAAGGAGTGGACCTCGCCTACGCATTCTCTGTTGAGGAAGCACTGGAAGAGTCTCATATGTGGGTGGTTCTTGGTGGGGCAATGCCTTCCGAATTCAATATGATTGTAGAGCGTGGAATAGTGCCTATTGCACTTCGTGGAATGAATAAGGATCTAGAAAATTATAATGCGGTGAGTGAAAGTGGAAATGCTTTTCTCTTTCCAAAAAGTTCAACGTGGTCCATTTATGGAACCATGGTTCGGGCATTAGAAAACTTCAACTTTATTTACGACTGGAAAAACCTAGAGAGCGAAGTGAAGAGTCTGACTGATTAGTCCAAACTGTTGACACCTCCTCCCCCACCTCCACTACTATTCTGGCTGGTGATTTGACTTATAAGCTCAAAAACTTCACCAAGGTTGATGTACTCAACTACATTCAGTCCAAGGGCATTTCCTACGA